>NZ_JCAQAV010000012.1:0-120850 GCF_059617925.1 Janthinobacterium sp. JF4
GCGCTATCGACAAAGCGTTGTGTTTGTCAGCTGCGAAGAAGGAAGAGTATGAAGCATTTCACTACATCCGTCAACTCCTTCTTTTCTACTACCCAGCCCCGGAGGGCCGTCCCTTTTGTGCCGCAAACTAGTGCGTCTCATTGGGGAGGCGAACTATAGCAAAGCGCCCCGCCAGTAGCAAGGCTTTTCCGGGCAAATTACATCGAACTGCTACAATTTCGCCCCCTCAGCGCATATCCGCGTCCATCCATAGAAGATTCACCATGAAACAACAAGCTCAAGGATCAGGCCTGACCCTGAAACGGGCTGGCTTTACCACTGGCTTCGGCGTGCTCGCCGCCACGCTCGGTTCCGCAGTCGGTCTCGGCAACATCTGGAAGTTCCCCTACCTGACGGGCGCCAATGGCGGCGCCGGCTTCCTGCTCATCTATTTACTCGCCACCTTATTGGTGGGCCTGCCCGTGATGATCGCGGAAATCACGCTGGGACGCCGGGCCAAGGTCAATCCCATCTCCACCATGGAACAGCTGGCACCGAAGGGCAAGCCCTGGTGGCTGGTCGGCGTCATCGGCATGATCGCCGCCTTCCTGATCGTCGCGTTCTATTCTGAAGTGGTCGGCTGGGTGTTTGCGTATATTGCCAAGGCCATCGACGGCTCCATCCTCAGCAGCGACAGGCTGGTGACGGAAGCGGCCTTCGCCTCCCTGATCAGCAATCCCCTGCAATCGCTGTTGTGGCAATGGGGCGTGCTGCTGTTTATCGGCGGCATATTGATGCTGGGCGTGACCAAGGGCATCGAAGCGATCGCCAAGAAACTGATGCCGCTGCTATTCCTGCTGTTGCTGCTGCTCTGTGCGGTCAGCCTGTCGCTGGACAAGGCCGGCGAAGGCCTGGCGTTCCTGTTCCGTCCTGATTTTTCCAAGCTGACGGCGTCCGTCGTGCTGACGGCCATGGGCCTGGCCTTTTTTAAACTGTCCGTCGGCATGGGCACGATGATGACCTACGGCAGCTATTTCCGCGACGACCAGAATATCCCCGTCACGACTTTACGCGTGATGGCGGCCGACCTCGGTGTATCGATGCTGGCCGGCATCGCCATCTTCCCCGCCGTGTTCACGTTTGGCTTCGCCCCCAGTGCGGGACCGTCGCTGGTGTTCATCACGATTCCCGCCGTGTTTTCGCAAATTCCCATGGGCCAAGCCCTGATGGTAGTGTTCTTCATCTTGGCCGCCGTGGCTGCCACGGGCGCAATGTTGTCGCTGATGGAAGTGCCCGTGGTGATTTTCCATGAGCGCTTCGGCTGGACGCGCACCAAATCCACGCTCGTGACCATGCTGCTGCTGGCCGTGCTCGGTTCCGTATGCGCACTGAGTAACAGCTCCCTGGCGGACTTCAAGCTGTTTAACTTGACTATGTTTGATCTGTTCGACTTCGTCTCGTCGAATATCTTCCTGCCGATAGGCGGCATCGCGATTGCCTTGTTTACAGGCTGGGCCTGGGGCAAGGACCATTTCATCGAGGCGATCAGCAATCACGGCCAGTTGCAGAACAGAAAACTGGCGCATGTGCTGTTGTTCCTGCTGCGTTTTGTCTCGCCCGTATTGATCCTGATCGTGATGCTGAAGGGCCTGAAAGTCTTGTAATCACAGTACCCGGGTGTAGGTTTGGCGCACCAGCACCCGGTCGCCGCAATCGAAATGCCACCATTCGCTGTTGATGCCAAAGAAACCCGCCTGGAACATGGCGTCGCGCAACAATCGACGGTGCGCCACGTGCGCCTCGGTAATCTCTCCCTTTTCCAGCAAAGCCAACTCCAACGCCGGGTGTGAGCGTTCACTTAAATCATCAAAGCCCGTGCCCATGTCCAGTTCCTGCCCGTCCGGCCCCACGATGGTGATGTCGAGCGCCATGCCGAACGAGTGGATCGAGCCGCGCGACGGTTCGGCGATATAGCCCAGCAACTCGGTTCCCTGCAACGCATCCCACAGTTGCTGCTGGACCCGCTGCGGACGCAGGGCGTCGAGCACCAATAGATGATGATCGGGGCGATGCGCGGCCAGCCAGGCCACGGCCTGCTCCAGGGCGGCGGCCGCATCGCGGTGCAACCAGGCGCAATCGATGGGGCTATATAAGTCGCGGCCGACAAAGTTGTCGGGCGTGGCGTAGCGCAAGTCGACGGCGATGCCGGCGATGCTGCTCAGGTGGCGAAATTGCGGATCGCTGCCAACCGCTTCCAATTGCAAACTTGCAACAGACATCAGACTCCTCTTTCCAGGCAATTGCGTGCCGCCACGCCGATGCTGTCGGCCAGGCGCCGCGCGCCATGCGACAGCGGCGAGTGGCTCGCCGTCAATAAATACAGTTGGATCGGTATCGTGGGCGCCCAGGGACGGCGCTGCAGCCGCTCGGGTGAGCCGGAGGCGGCCGTAAACGGGTCGACCACGGCCATGCCGGCGCCCGCTTCCACCAGGGAACGGGCGATTTGATACGTCTGCACCACGGTAGAAAAGACGGGGTGAATGTCCTGCGCTTCGCAGGCGGCCACCACCAATTCGCCCAGCGGATCGTTGTCCGCATGGCCGATCAGTTCGCCGCTGAGGCCATGCGCCGTCAACGGTGTGCCGCAATCGGCCGCATGCCAGGTGCCGGCCGGCGCGATCACCGTCATGACGCCCTGCGCAATCGGTTCGGCCACGATGCCCGGATGGCGTGGGTCTTGCAGCGACACGGCAAGGTCCGCTTCCCCGAGGCGCAGGGTATTGACGATCTCGCCCGTGTGGTGGGTAGCCAGCTGGCAACGCGTGTGGGGGAAGTGGCGCCGCCATTCCGTCATGGCAAACGGCAAGACGCTGATGGCGAGCGTCGGCGTGGAGACGAGGCGGATGGTTTCCACCGCGTGGCCCTTCAGACTGGCCGCCAGGCGGCGGATGCCCAATAAATCGCGGTTGAGCTTTTCCGTCTCGACAAACAGGCGGTGCGCCTCGGGCTTCGGATACAGCTTGCCCCGCACACGCTCGAACAGCGGCATGCCCAGTTGCAATTCGCAATGCTGCAAGACCTTGGTCACGGCCGGTTGCGAGATGTGCAGCACCTGGGCGGCGCCGCTGATGGTGCCAACTTGCATGATGGCGTGAAACACTTCGATATGACGCAGCCGCATGAGCTATTCCTTTACCTTGCTTTGGCCACCTGGGCCTTCAACGTTCAGCATATAAGAAAAAGTCATGGGCTGGAACGGCTATGCTACTTTGCTACAACAGCTGGCACCGGCGTCGTCAATACTTCCAGCAGGGCCGCCGTTTCGCCATCAGGCGTGCCGTCAAACAATGTATTGCGGTATTTCATCTGGAAGGCGATCAGCACATTGCGCGTCGCTTCATCGAACTCGCCCGTCTGTGGCGTCGCATAGCCATGCTGAGCCAGCTTTTTCTGGAACCAGACGGCGTCCGGCACTTGGCTCTCAAAAATGAGGCGCTGCGCGGCCACGCGGTTGGCGTCGGGCCAGACGATCAGGCCCGCATCGGCCAACTGGCGCCATGGAAACAGCGGTCCCGGGTCCTGCTTGCGCTGCGGGGCGATCTCGTTATGGCCCAGGATATTTTCCGGCGCGATGTTGTAGCGGGCCTGTATCTCTTTCAGCAACGGAATCAGCTCATCGATCTGCGCCTGGGGAAACGGATACCAGAGGCGGCCTTCCGGCGTGTCCTTGTAGCCGGGGTTGACGATCTCGATACCGATCGAGCTGACGTTCAGCTGTGTATACGTCTTCCAGTTACTCACACCCGCGTGATTGGCCTGGCGCGATTCGTCGACCAATACGTAAAACTTCGGCTTGTCCGTATCGGTCAGCAAATAATGGCTGCTGACCACTTGTTCCGTCAGGATCTTGATCGAGCGGGGCAAATCGCTGACCGTGTAATGGATGACGATGAATTTCACGCGCGGACTCTGGCTGCGCGCCGTCAAGCTATGGTCTAGGTGCGGCGCGGGCGTGGTACAGGCGGAGAGCAGGGCCACCAGCAGGGCGAGGGCGATTTTTTTCATGAAAGATCCGTGTTCGGGTTGGTAAAATGTTCAGTTCTTGCCAGTACGCTGGCTGGCTGTCCTGGCTGCCAGCTTGGCCGCAGCCTCATGCGAACGGGCAACTTTTTGCTCCATCATCAACGATACCGGCAAAGCGGCGCGCATGGCAACCGCGATGGCCGGGTGCAATTGCGCCGCGCGGCCCGCCAGCACCACAGGACGGGGACCGTAGCGCGTCGTCAGGGCCAGCGCCAGACGCGCCAGTTCCTGTCCCGCGCGCTGCAAGATGTCCAGCGCCAGCGGGTCGGCATCGGCACTGGCGGCCACGGCCAGCGCCAGCCGGCCGATGGCGCCCCGGTCCTGGCCATACATGAAGGCGCGCGACAGCGACCAGTCGCTGCCGCCCAGTTGCGCAAACACGGCCCCGGCCATGGGCGACGCTTGCCAACTGCCGGGCGCCTCGTCTTCGCGGCGCCAGATGTGGCGCAAGGCTTCGCGCGCAATCCAGTAACCGCCGCCGCCATCGTCAAGCAGCACGCCACGCCCACCTGCGCGGTGCAACGCGCCATCCGCGTCGATCCAGGCGGCAATCGAACCCGTGCCAGCGTAGACAAGATAACCTTCGCCTGGTTCAAAACTGTCGCGATAGGCGATATCGATATCGTTGCCCAAGCGAACGTCAACGGCGTCCAGCGCCAGCAAAGTGGCCAGCGTTTGCGCCAGCACCACATCGTCGCCGCCGAAGCCCGTCAAGCCCGCCACCACGGCGCGCGGCCGGCCGACGGCCAGCACGGCCTGGCACAGCCGGGCAAACGTGGCGTGCACGGCCGCGCGGCCCGCAGCGCTGCTCATTTGCAAGGCGGACAAGCCTGCCACTGCCCCGTCGGCAACGATGGCGCCGTCCGCGTTGGCCAGGGCCCAGCGCGTCTGCGTGCCGCCCGCGTCGATGCCCAGGCCCAGCACGGGCACCGCATTATTGGCTGTAGGGAAGGAAATCATGGCATGAGTGTAAAGCCAAGCTGAGCTTGCAGGCATGAAAGCTTGCGCATGTTTCATGCCTGCAGGTTATGGACTAGCGGTGAACGGTCAAAAACTACTTGGCGGGGGCCGTAAACGGTGCGCGCACGGTGACGCGGGGGCTTTCATTGCCGAGGCGGTCCACGGCGCTGACCACCACCGCATTGACTTTGCCAATGGCATCGTCAACCAGGGTCAGCTCGCCCTGCGCGCCAGTGACTACGATAAAACGCCAGTCTTCGCCGTAGCGGGCCCAGACGGCGTACTGCGCCACGGTTTTGCCGCCGCTCGCCGTCATTTTGATGTTCAGGCTGGTGGAATCGCGGCGCATGGCCAGCGCGGGCGTAGCGGGCGCTTCCTTGCCCAGCCATGGCGTGGCGGGAATCAGCGCAGGGCTTTGATACACAGTGGCCTTGAGCTGCTCACTGACACCCTTGCGGTTCTGCATCAGGGGCGCCATGCTGAAATGCACTTGTCCATTCGCGCCGGGACGCGTGCGCGTCACTTCGATCTGCTTGATGATCTCTTGCGGCGTGAAGGACTTGGCGGAATTGTCGATGCGGCTCGTATATAAACCCGGCCACACGTGGCGGCCATACGGATTTTGCGCCAGCCAGTAATCGAGCAACACGCCAAACGCTTGCGGCGCCTGCGCCACGGGCCAGTACAGCTGCGGTGACAGGTAGTCGAGCCAGCCCTTGGCCAGCCACAGTTCCGCATCCGCATACAATTTGTCGTACTGGCTGAAGCCGACGATGCCGGCAGGACGGCGGTCCGGACGGCCGATGCCGAACGGACTGATGCCGAAGCGCACCCAGCTCTTTTCGCGGTGGATGCCTGTATATAAGGCTTCGATCAGCTGGTTGACATTCTGGCGGCGCCAGGAAGCACGGTCCAGCTGGCCACCGGCCAGCAGATATTGCTGCCAGGAAGGCTCATCGGGAAAAGGCAGTTCGCGCTTGGCGCCGCCATTGCCCGCGTCCAGCGCGGCTGTTTCCGCGCCGGCGCCGGCGCCAGGCGCATCGATCGGATACGGATAAAAGTAATCGTCGATGTGCACGCCATCGATATCGTAGCGGCGCACCACGTCCAGCACCACCTCCGTCGTATGCCTGGAGGCGGCGGCGTCGCCCGGATCCATCCACAGGTAACGGCCGTATTGCTTGACGGACGCCGGGTTGGTGGACGCAAAACTGTCGCGTGCCAGCGGCGACTTGGCCGTCGCGTGACGGGCACGGTAAGGGTTGAACCAGGCGTGCAATTCCAGGCCGCGCGCATGCGCCTGCGCCACCCAGAAGGCCAGCGGGTCATACAGGGGCAATGGCGGCTGGCCTTGCTTTCCGGTCAGGTATTCCGACCATGGCTCCAGTTGCGACGGATAAATCGTGTCGGCGCTGGGCCGCACCTGCAGCACGATCGCGTTCAGATTCAAGGACTTGGCGCGGTCGAGGATAGCAATCGCCTCGGCTTGCTGCTTGGCGACCGGCAAGTTGCTGCGGCTGGGCCAGTCGATATTGGCCACCGTCGAAACCCAGGCGGCGCGGAACTCGCGCGGCGCCGCCGGCGGCACTTCGCCCGTGATGTGCTGCACGGGCGGCACGGCCGGCAAACCCGCTTCGCCCGGCGTCACTGCGGAGGGCAGCTTGGTGCTGGTACAGCTGCTGAGCAATGTGGCGGCGGCCAGCGCGGCCAGTACGCCAGCGCTGGCGCCCAGGCGTTTTTTGAAAGTAGACAACAAAACAATTCCTTGCAGTGGTGGAGCGCAGGTCTATCGGTGCGGGCATTTTACTGTGCGCCCGCCATCCTTGCGGGCGCACCGTTCAAAAGAATCAGGCGTCGGCCTTCTTGCCGAATTCGGGATCGATCTTGACCAGCGCGGCCATGATGAAAGCAGGAATGGTGGCGATGCACACCCAGATGAAGAAGTGCTGGTAACCGAGCATTTGCTGGATCCAGCCGCTGGCCATGCCGGGCAGCATCATGCCCAGGGCCATGAAACCCGTGCAGATGGCGTAGTGGGCCGTTTTATGCGCGCCATCGGAGACCATGATCATGTACAACATGTAGGACGCGAAACCGAAGCCATAGCCAAATTGCTCCAACGCAATACCACCGGCGATCACATAGAGGCTGCTGGGCAAGGCGCTGGCCAGGTACACGAAGACCAGGTCGGGCAAGTGGACGGACAGCACCATGATCCACAGGCAGCGTTTCAAGCCGAAGCGGGAAATGATGAATCCTCCCAGCAAGCCGCCCAAGGTCAGGGCGATCACGCCGATGGTGCCGTAGACGAGGCCCACCTGTTCCGTGCTGAGGCCCAGGCCACCCTTGGCGACGGGGTCGAGCAGGAAGGGCGCGGCCAGCTTCAACAATTGCGCTTCGCCGAGGCGGAACAGCAGCAGGAAGCCCAGGATGACGAAAATATCCTTCTTCTTGAAGAAGGAAGCAAAGGTGGCGACGAATTCCTGCAGCGGAGAAACACCGGCGCCCTGAATGCTGGGGCGGTCATCCTTGGGTTTCGGCAAGATGACATAGTGGTACAGGAAGAGAGCGATGAACAGGCCCGCCAAAACCGCAAACACGACGGACCACGCCAGCTGCACATTGCCCGTCGCATGCGTCAGATAGCCGGCCAGGTACACGAGGCCGCCCTGGCCGGCGATCATTGCCAAGCGGTAAAAGGTGCTGCGCACGCCAACGAAGGCCGCCTGCTGGTGTTCTTCCAGTCCCAGCATATAAAAGCCATCGGCGGCAATATCATGCGTGGCGGAACTGAAGGCCATCAGCCAGAAGATGGCCAGGCTGATCTGGAAAAAGTGCGGCAGGGACGTCGTCAGGGCCACCAGCGCCAGCGCGGCGCCGATCACCAGTTGCAAGCCGACGATCCAGAAGCGCTTGGTGCGGTACATATCGATGAAGGGCGACCACAGCGGCTTGATGACCCATGGCAAGTACAACCAGCTGGTATACAGCGCGATATCCGTATTGGAAAAACCGTAGTTCTTGTACATGATCACGGACAATGTCATGACCACTACATAGGGAATGCCCTGGCCGAAATACAGGGAAGGGATCCACAGCCACGGATTTTTTGCGCGCGCCGGGGCGATTTGTTTCACTAGCTCCATACATCCTTCTTTGTCTCCCAGACAGAAGAATGCCGCGCCATCGGATCACGCCGCCAGTGCCGCCCGCACACTGCCGTCCGCGCCGGCCAACAATGCCTGTGCCTGGTTTGTGTTGATTTTTTTGATCAAGGCAACAATCGCCACCTTGACGTGATAGTGGCATTGCTCCAGCACGGCCCTGGCCTGCACTTCGCTGGCGCCCGTGGCGTGCATGGTCAGACGCACGGCCCGCCAGATCAGCTTGGCGTTGGTCGGCTTCAAGTCTACCATCAAGTTTCCGTAAGTTTTGTGCAAACCCACCATCAGGGCGCTGGAAATCGTGTTCAGCGTGATTTTTTGCGCCGTGCCCGCTTTCAGACGCGTGCTGCCGGAAATGACTTCCGTGCCTGTGTCGAGCACGATGCCGCATTGCGCCTCGTGCGCCACGGGCGCATCCACATTGTTGGCGATGCCTATCGTCAAGGCGCCCGCCGTGCGCGCGGCCAGCAGGGCGCCCAGCACATACGGCGTGGCGCCGGAGGCGGCCAGCAGGATCATCACGTCGTTGTCCTGCGGCTGCAGGGCCAGCAAGTCCGCCTCGCCTTGCTGTAAATCATCTTCCGCCCCTTCGACAGCCGTGAACATGGCGCCCGCGCCGCCGGCCAGGATGGCGACGGCCCGCTCGGCCGGCCAGGAAAACGTGGGAGTCAACTCAACACTGTCGAGTACGCCAAGCCGGCCCGACGTGCCGGCGCCCACATACAGCAGGCGTCCGCCGGCGGCGATGCGGGGCAGGGCGGCCGTGATGGCGGCGGCTATGTCGGGTGATGCCAGCCGGACGGCTTCGACGGCCCAGAACTGGTCATCGACCAGCGCCGCCACCAATTGCTCCACCGGATACAGATCCAGATCCGGATGCCGCCGGCTCGGGGTTTCAGTTTTCAACATGATTTCAGAACATGGTTGAAGGTGAAACCAGTTTAATACCAACGAGCAAGATCAACCATGAAAGCTTGGTGGGCGGGCATAACGGGAGCTTATGGGTATTTACAGTTGACTTGGCGCGCGGCGCATTTCGGCGACGAAATCGTAATGATCGCTGCGGCAATACGAATGCGTCAGTTCCACCGCTTCGCCCGACTCCAGATAGGCGATGCGCGTGATGAACAGCACGGCCTGGCCATCGGGGATGCCCAGCTGCTTGGCCAGCACGTCCGTCGCATTCATGGCGCGGATGTGCTGCAAGGCGCGCACGGGGGCCTTCTTGATGCTGCTCAAGTATTCATACAGCGAATCGCCCATGGCAGCCGGGTCCGGCACCACGCTGAAGGGCAGCACGCTCACTTCATACGCCATCACCACGTCGTCGGCCAGGCGCAAGCGCTCGAGGCGCGCCACTTTCGTATTCTGCGCCAGGCCCAGGCTCAGTTGCTCATCGCTGCTGGCGATGACGACTTCACGCTTGAGCCAGCGCGAACCGGGACGGTAGCCGCGCTGCTGCAGCTGCTCAGAAAAACTCGACAGGTTCGACAGTGGCTGCTCGATGCGCGGGGCAATATAGTTGCCCGAACCACGGCGGCGCACGACGAGACCTTGCTCGACGAGCTGGTCGATGGCCTTGCGGGCAGTCACGCGCGATACGTCAAGCAGTTCGGACAGGGTACGTTCGGATGGCAGGGCCTGGTCTACCTGATAGCGGCCGTTGCGTACGTCATCGCTCAGCTTGCGGGCGATCTGCATATATAAAGGCGAATTGTCATTTAAATCGACCTTGAGTTCTACGCTGGTCTGGCTCATACAGTTCTCCTTGTCCTCCTAGTGTAATAGCGATGGCGCTTGCGCGTAGCCCATCCACCCATGAATAAATGGAAAATGACCATAAATAACGGTTATACACTTAAAAAAACAATGTTTTACCGAACGTATAGCTTTGCATTATAGATAAATAAGCAATTTTCATTGGCGTAGCAAACCGTTCCCCCCTATGCTGGCGATGCCGACTCCACACCGTGAAACAGGGAAACATGCACAATAAAATGACGGGTTTGCTGGGCTTGCTGCTGCTGGGTACGACCTGGACGGCGCTGGCCACCCCGCCCGGCAGCGGCACCGAGCAACTCGTGCCACACGAACAGCAGCGCGCGCTCGATGCCACGCTATCGGCCATCGTCGATGATCCGCTCCACCCGCTGGCCAGCCTGTCCGTGCTGGCTATCCGCCATGGCAAGGTGTCTTATCAGCAACAATTCGGCTACCGGCACATCGGCGCCGCGCCGGCGGACAGCTTGCCCGTGACGCCGGCCACCCTGTTCCGCATCGCTTCCATTTCGAAGATGATGACCACCCTGGGCCTGATGCGGCTGATCGAGCAGGGCAAGCTGAGCCTGGACCAGGACGTGGGCATCTATTTGGGCTTTTCCCTGCGCAACCCGCATTTCCCCCAGCAACCGTTGACCCTGCGCAGCTTGCTCAGCCATACTTCCTCGCTGCGCGACGCGGGCGGCTATGCCTGGGGTCCCGAGCGCAGCTTGCGCGACGTGTTTACGGCAGGCGGCGATGCGATGTGGGATGCAGCCGCGGCGCCCGGCAATTACTTTACCTATAGCAACCTCAACTGGGGCGTGATCGGCACCGTGATGGAAAAGGTCACGGGCGAGCGCTTCGACTTGCTGATGCGGCGCCTGCTGCTCGACCCCATGCAGTTGCGCGGCGGCTACAACCCTGCGGCATTTTCTACGGAAGACGTGGCGAACACGGCTACCCTGTACCGCAAGCGCACGCTGGAGACGGAACAGTGGCAGCCGCAAGGCCCGTGGATCGCGCAAGCCGACGATGTTCACCGGCATCCACCGACCGGCATGGCCAACTATGTGATCGGCAGCAACGCCACCGTCTTCAGTCCCACGGGCGGCTTGCGCATTTCTGCTGCGGGACTGGGCACCGTCATGCGGATGCTGCTCAACGGTGGCCGCTACCAGAATCATCAGCTGTTGCAGCCGGCCAGCATCGCCCTGATGTTTGGCCGCCAATGGCAGCTGGCGCCAGATGGCAGCAATGGCAACAGCGAGCGGGGCCTGTACCGCGCCTGGGGCCTGGGCAACCAGCAATTCGATACCGTGGCGGGGCAGGGCAATGGCCTGGTCGAGGGCGCCAGTTTTCATGCGGTCGGCCACCTGGGCGACGCGTATGGGCTGGTCTCCGCCTTCGTGCTCGATTTCCAGAACAAGAACGGCATGGTGATGCTGGTGGGCGGCACGGGCAGCGATCCGGAACGCTATCCGGGCACCTATTCCGCCATGGGACGCAGCGAAGAACGGATCCTCACCGCGCTATACCGTGGCGCGGTTGACAACAACCAGTCCTTGCATTGAAATGGTGCATTCCTGAAAGTTATGGCTGCACCATGATGTTTCATTGGCTGCGTTGACGGCCAGCCTCTAAGCTCTTCCCGAATGCTCCCGCACCATGGGAGCGCAACGCAGCGAGGCAACATGCAGCAACAAGTCATCATTATCGGCGGCGGCGTCGTCGGTCTGACATCGGCCTGGTGGCTGGCCGAGGCCGGCTACAAGGTCACCTTACTCGAACGCAATGAACAGGTGGCGATTGCCGCCAGCTACCGCAATGGCGGCCAGCTCAGCTATCGCTATGTGGCGCCGCTGGCGGACGCGGGCGTGCCCTTCAAAGCCCTGCAATGGCTGCTGCAGAAAGATGGCCCGCTGCGCTTCCGGCCCGAAACGGACTGGCGCCAGTGGCGCTGGATGGCCAGTTTCCTGCGCAATTGCAATGCTGCCAGCAATGCCCGCACGACGGCCAAGCTGCTGCAATTGGGCGAATGGAGCCGCGCCGGCATGGCCCAGCTGGAATTGACGGTACCGCCGGAAGCGTATGCCTGGCGCGATGCGGGCAAACTCATCGTCTACCGCTCGCCGGCCATCTTTCAGCGCGCCGTGGCGCGGCCCGAGTCGGAAGAAACGCGCATCGTCTTGTCGCCGCAAGAAGCCGTGCAGCGCGAACCGGCGCTGGCCGCCTTGCAGGGCGCCCTGGCAGGCGGCATTTTTACCGAGGGCGAGGCGGTGGCCGATTGCCACGCCTTTTGCCTGGCGCTGGAAGCGCGCCTGCTGCAGCATCCGAATTGTTCACTCATACTAAAAGGCGAGGCGCGCCGCCTCGTCACGCGCAATGGCAGGATCACGGGCGTCGACACCAGCCTGGGGCTGTTGCAGGCAGATCACTATGTGCTGGCGGCCGGCATCCAGAGCCGCGACCTGGCCGCCACGGCGGGCATCTACCTGCCCCTGTATCCGTTGAAAGGCTACAGCCTGACGGCACCCATCCGTGCGCAAGACCGGGCGCCCGAGATCAGCATCACGGATTTCGAGCGCAAGGTGCTGTATGCGCGCATCAAAGGCGACCTGCGCGTGGCCGCCATGGTCGACATGGTCGGCGCCGACAACAGCATCGACTGGAACCGCATCGCCGGCCTGACGCGGCTGGCGCGCGAAGCCATGCCGCACGGCGCCGACTACGACCAGGCCACAGCCTGGGCCGGCCTGCGCCCCGCCACGCCGAACAGCGCGCCGCTGGTGGGCGCCAGCAAAGTGGCGAACCTGTGGCTCAACGTGGGCCATGGCCCGCTGGGCTTTACCTTTGCCGCCGGCACGGCGCGCATCCTGGCCGACCTCATGGCGGGCAAGGCGCCGCCGTTCGCGCTGGACTTCCTCAGCCCGAAAAAATAGCCGACCAAGGCGGCGCGCACGCGCCGCTGCCGATATGGCGGATAATTGCGGAACTTTCCTGCTCCCCTATCCGCTACAGCATGCCCACACCCTCGACATCTGCCGCCTGCCCCTGTGGCGGCGCCTCCTACGCCAGCTGCTGCGGCCCGTATATCGCGGGCGACGCCTTGCCACCCACGGCCGAAGCCCTGATGCGCTCGCGCTACACGGCGTTCACCTTGCGCGACGAGCCCTACCTGCGCGCCACCTGGCACGCCAGCACCCGTCCCGGCGACGCTTTATTTGCCGACGAAGAAAAAGTCCACTGGCTGGGACTTGAGGTAAAATCTGCTTTACGTTTACGTCAACGTAAAGCAGTATCAGCAGATCAAGCCGAAGAGATACATCGCGACAGCGTCGAATTCGTGGCCCGCTACAAGGTCAACGGCCGCGCGCACCGCCTGCATGAAGTGAGCCGCTTCGTGCGCGAGGCGGACAAGAGCGGTGGTGGCGCCCTGCGCTGGTTTTATCTCGACGGCAGTTTTCCCGAATAGCGCGACCCGAGAGACCGGGCGATCATAAAAAGGAACCGCAATGCCGCATATCGAAAGCAAACTCAATCCGCGCAGTGAAGATTTCAAGGCCAATGCCGCGGCCATGCAGGCCATCGTCGACGATTTGCGCGACAAGGTGGAAAAGATCGCGGCCGGCGGCGGCGAGGCGGCTGCCGCCAAGCACCTGGCGCGCGGAAAGCTGCTGCCGCGCGACCGCGTGCAGATGCTGCTCGATCCCGGCACGCCCTTCCTCGAGTTTTCCCAGATGGCGGCCTACGCCATGTACCAGGACGCCAAAGGCGTCGATGCGGCGCCCGCCGCCGGCATCATCACCGGCATCGGCCGCGTCTCCGGCCAGGAATGCGTCATCGTGTGTAACGACGCCACCGTCAAGGGCGGCACGTATTACCCGATGACGGTGAAAAAGCATTTGCGCGCCCAGGAAATCGCCGACCAGAACAACCTGCCCTGCATCTACCTGGTCGATTCGGGCGGCGCCAACCTGCCGAACCAGGACGACGTATTCCCCGACCGCGACCATTTCGGCCGCATCTTCTACAACCAGGCAAACCTGTCGGCCAAGGGCATCCCGCAGATCGCCGTGGTGATGGGTTCTTGCACGGCGGGCGGCGCGTATGTGCCGGCCATGAGCGATGAATCGATCATCGTCAAGGAGCAGGGCACGATTTTCCTCGGCGGCCCGCCGCTGGTGAAAGCGGCGACGGGCGAAGTGGTGACGGCCGAAGACCTCGGTGGCGGCGACGTGCATACGCGCTTGTCCGGCGTGGTCGACCACCTGGCGCAGAACGATTTGCACGCGCTGTCGCTGGCGCGCACCATCGTCTCGAACCTGAACCGTAAAAAACCGCAGCAGATGGCCTTGCGCGAGTCAAGCGAGCCGAAATACCCGACGCAGGAACTGTATGGCGTGATCCCCGTCGATACGCGCAAACCGTTCGATGTCAGGGAAGTGATCGCGCGCATCGTCGACGGCAGCGATTTCGACGAATTCAAGGCCCGCTACGGCACTACCCTGATCTGCGGCTTTGCCCACATCTATGGCGTAAAAGTCGGCATCATCGCCAATAATGGCATCTTGTTCTCCGAATCGGCCCTGAAGGGCACGCATTTCATCGAATTGTGCTGCCAGCGCAAGATCCCGCTCGTCTTCCTGCAAAATATCACCGGCTTCATGGTGGGCCGCAAGTACGAAAACGAGGGTATCGCCCGCAATGGCGCCAAGATGGTGACCGCTGTCGCCACCGCTAGCGTGCCGAAATTCACCGTCATCATCGGCGGCAGCTTCGGCGCCGGCAATTACGGCATGTGCGGCCGCGCGTTTTCCCCCCGTTTCATGTGGATGTGGCCGAATGCGCGCATTTCCGTCATGGGCGGCGACCAGGCCGCTTCCGTGCTGGCCACCGTCAAGCGCGACGGCATTGAGGGCAAGGGCGGCGCATGGAGCGCGGACGAGGAAGCGGCCTTCAAGCAGCCGATCAAGGACCAATACGAACACCAGGGCCACCCGTACTACGCCACCGCGCGCCTGTGGGACGATGGCGTGATCGACCCGGCCGACACCCGCATGGTGCTGGGCCTGGGCCTGTCGGCCGCGCTCAACGCGGAAATCCCGGACACGAAGTTCGGCGTATTCCGCATGTAAGCGGCATGAAGGGAGAAGATAATGGAATTTGAAACCTTAAAGCTGGTCATCGAGGGCAATGTCGCCACCGTGACCCTGAACCGCCCCGACGTGCGCAATGCCTTCAACGAGACGACGATCGCCGAACTGGCGCGCGCCTTCGAGGGCCTGGGGCGCAGCGACATGGTGCGCGCCATCGTGCTGGCCGCGAATGGCGCAGCCTTTTGCGCCGGCGCGGACCTGAACTGGATGAAGAAGATGGCCGGCTACACGCATGCCGAAAACCAGGCCGACGCGCTGCAACTGGCGCAGATGCTGCGCACGATTTACCTGTGTCCGAAACCCGTGGTGGCGAAGATCCAGGGCGACTGCTATGCGGGCGGCATGGGCCTGGTCGCCGCATGCGATATCATTCTGGTTGCGGAAGACGTGCATTTCTGCCTGAGCGAAGTGCGGCTGGGACTGATCCCGGCCACTATTTCACCGTATGTCATCAAGGCCATGGGCGAAAACGCGGCACGCCGCTATTTCCTGACCGCCGAGCGATTCTCTGCTCGGGAAGCGCTGCGCATCGGCTTTGCCCACGAGGTAGTCGAGGCAAGCGCCCTGGACGCGAAAACCGCCGAGGTACTGAAAGCGCTGACGGGCAACAGCCCGCACGCCGTGGCGCAAGCGAAAACGCTGGTGCGCGAAATCGTTGGCCAGCCGGTCGACGATGCGCTGCTGGCGGACACCGCCGAGCGCATCGCGCAAATCCGCGCCTCGGAGCAGGGCCGCGAAGGCGTGCAATCGTTCCTCGACAAGCGCAAGCCGGGTTGGCTCATGGGCTAGTTAATAGTCCACAGCTCATGGACTAAGAATATCATTGGAGCAGTTTTGAAAGCAGAAAAACAATCGGGCTGGGTCGAACGCAGTCTGCGCAGCGTGTGGCACCCTTGCACACAGATGCAGCACCACGAGACTGTACCGCTCATCCCCGTCAGCCACGGCCGCGGCGCCTGGCTGTATGACCACGAAGGCCGACGCTACCTGGACGCCATCAGCTCCTGGTGGGTGAACCTGTTCGGCCATGCCAACCCGCGCATCAATGCGGAACTGAAGGACCAGCTGGACCGCCTGGAACACGCGATGCTGGCCGGTTTCACGCATGAACCGGTGATCGAACTGTCGGAAAAGCTCTCCGCCTTGACGGGCGGCGTGCTCGGTCACAGCTTTTACGCGTCCGATGGGGCGTCCGCCGTGGAAATCGCCCTGAAAATGAGTTTTCACGCCTGGCGCAACAGCGGCAAGAGTGACAAGCAGGAATTCGTCTGTTTAAAGGGCAGCTACCACGGCGAAACCATCGGCGCGCTGGCCGTCACCGATGTCGCCCTGTTCAAGGATGCCTACGGCCCCCTGCTGCGCGCATCAACGACGGTGATGTCGCCCGACTTCCGCCAGGCGGCCGAGGGCGAGTTGGCCGAGGACGTGGCGCGCCGCGCCGCCTTTGAAGTGGAACAGCTGTTCCAGGAAAAAGCGGACAAGATTGCCGCCATCATCATCGAACCATTGGTCCAATGCGCCACCGGCATGGCCATGCACGACCCGCTGTACCTGTCGCTGGTGCGCGCCCTGTGCGACCGCTATCAAGTCCATTTGATCCTCGACGAAATCGCCGTCGGCTGCGGGCGCACGGGCACCTTCTTTGCGTGCGAGCAGGCCGGCATCTGGCCCGATTTCGTTTGCCTGTCCAAGGGCATCAGCGGCGGCTATCTGCCACTGTCCCTCGTGATGACGCGCGACGACATCTACCAGGCGTTCTATAGCACCGACGTGCGCCGCGGCTTCTTGCATTCGCACTCGTACACGGGCAACCCGCTGGCCTGCCGCGCCGCGCTGGCGACCCTGGCCATCTTCGAGGAAGACGATGTGCTGGTGGCCAACCGCGCACGCGCCGCCAAGATCACGCAAGCGCTGGCGCCGCTGGCGCAGCATGAAAAAGTAAAACACTTCCGCCAGCAGGGCATGATCTGGGCCTTTGACGCCGTCGACGCGGCGCCCGATTTCTCGCGCCGTTTCTTCAGCACGGCGCTGGAGCACGAACTGTTGATGCGCCCCATCGGCTCCACCGTCTACCTGATGCCGCCGTACATCCTCGACGACGAGGAAATCGCGGGCCTGGGCCAGCAGACCCTGGCCGTTTTCAACCAAGTGATCGGAGCCTGAGATGGAACTGATCGCGCGATTGCAAGAGCAGTTGCAAGGGCTGGAAGAGCGCAGCCTGATCCGCCGCCGCCGCACCGTCGACACGCCATGCGCGCCGCGCCTGACGGTGGACGGCCGCGCCATGCTGGCCTTTTGCAGCAATGACTACCTGGGCCTGGCGTCGCATCCGCGCATCGTCGCCGCGCTGAAAGAGGGCGCCGACCTGTATGGGGCCGGCAGCGGCGCCTCGCACCTGATCAGCGGTCACAGCCGCGCCCACGCGCAGCTGGAAGAACGCCTGGCGGCTTTCGTGGGCGCCAACCTGGAACAGGCGCGCGCCCTGTATTTTTGCACCGGCTACATGGCGAATCTGGCTGTGCTGACCGCCCTGTCGGCGGGCGACGCGGACACAGAGATGTTCTCGGAAGCGCTGAACCACGCCTCGCTGATCGACGGCACGCGCCTGGCCCGCGTGAAAACGCGCGTGTATCCGCACGCCGACCTCACCGCGCTGGCGGCCCTGCTGGCGGAAAGCAAGGCCAAAACGAAAATCGTCGTCACCGACAGCGTCTTCAGCATGGATGGCGACCTGGCGCCGCTGCCCGCGCTGCTGGCCCTGTGCGAACAACACGGCGCCTGGCTGGTGGTCGACGACGCGCACGGCTTCGGCGCGCTGGGAGCCAATGGCCGCGGCGCGCTGGAACACTTCGACCTGCATTCGCCGCACCTGGTGTATGTGGGCACATTGGGCAAATCGGCCGGCGTGGGTGGCGCTTTTGTTTGCGCGCATGAGGCCGTCATCGAAACCCTGATCCAGAAGGCGCGCCCGTACATCTTCACCACGGCGGCAGCGCCCGCGCTCGCGCATGCGCTCTTGGCCAGCCTGGACATCATCGCCGGCGAGGAAGGCCGGCAGCGCCGCGCCCACCTGGCGGCGCTGGTGGCGCAATGGAACGACGGGCTGCAGCTGCAGCGCTGGCAAGCCTTGCCGTCGCTCTCCGCCATCCAGCCCGTCATCATCGGCGAGAACGCGGACATGCTGGCCATCGCCGCCACCCTGTACGAGCAGGGCCTGTGGGTCGGCGCCATCCGCCCGCCCACTGTGCCAGCGGGGTCGGCGCGCCTGCGCGTGACCCTGTCGGCCGGCCACACGGCGCAGGAAGTGGCGCAATTGATCAACGCAGTCAACACCCTGGAAAGGAATCGCCATGAGCCTTGATGATCCTATCGTGGCGGAGGTGCTGGCGGACCTGGCGCCGGCCGTGCAGCCGGCGCCAGCCATTGCCGGCCTGCCATCGCGCTTTGCCTGTTTCGTCACCGGTACCGACACGGAAATCGGCAAGACCTTGACGTCGTCGGCCCTGCTGCATGCGCTGGTCGCGCGCGGCGTGCGCGCCTGCGGCATGAAGCCTGTCGCCGCCGGCGCCGAGATGCGCGACGGCGAGCTGCATAATGAAGACGCCGACAGCCTGATCGCCGCCGGCAACGTCACCATGCTGCGCAGCCTGACGACGCCCTACATGCTGAAGGAGCCGGCGGCGCCGCATATCGCCGCCGCGCTCGAAGGCGTGAGTATCGAATCGGTGCCTATCCTGGCCGCCTACCTGGAAATCGCCGCCGCCTCGGATGCTGTCGTGGTCGAAGGCGTGGGCGGTTTCCGCGTGCCCCTGTCGCCCGGTTTCGATTCGGCCGACCTGGCGCAGCAGCTCGATCTGCCGGTGATCCTGGTGGTCGGCATGCGCCTGGGCTGCATCAGCCAGGCCTTGCTGACACTGGAAGCCATCGAGGCGCGCGGCCTGACCGTGATCGGCTGGGTCGCCAACACGCTGGAAGAGGAAATGCGCTTCCTCGACGAAAATATCGATGCGCTGATCGAGCGCATCCCGGCGCCGCTGCTGGGCAAGGTGCCGCGCCTGGCGCAACCGAGCGCGCAAGCGGCGGCGGCATATCTCGATTTCACCGGCTTGCCCAACTGGCCGGCGCAGCATCCCAACACTTAATGTAGCTAAAAAATAGAAGCGAAGGAATCACATGTCTCACGTCCAAGAAGCAGCAAAAACCGTCGAACTGCACCGCCCTGCGGCGCGCATCACCGTGCCGGAAGCGGCCACCTGGCCCGTCGCCGACGTGCTGGCCCTGTTCGACCTGCCATTCAATGACCTGATGTTCAAGGCCCAGCAAACCCACCGCGTCAACTTCCCCGACGGCGACGTGGAACTGGCGACCCTGCTGTCGATCAAGACGGGCGGCTGCGAGGAAGATTGCGGCTACTGCCCGCAAGCGGCCCGCTACGACACGGGCGTGGAAGCGAAAAAAATCCTCGACATCGACACGGTGCTCGACGCGGCGCGCCAGGCGAAAGCCAACGGCGCCACACGCTTCTGCATGGGCGCCGCATGGCGCGGCCCGAAGGACCGCGACATGGACAAAGTCGAAGAGATGGTGACCAAAGTGAAAGCGCTGGGCCTGGAAACCTGCGCCACCCTGGGCATGCTGGAAGAGGGACAAGCCGACCGCCTGAAAAACGCGGGCCTCGATTTCTACAACCATAACCTCGATACGGCGCCCGAGTTCTATGACAACGTCATCTCGACGCGCGAATACCAGGACCGCCTGGATACCCTGGGCCGCGTGCGCGAAGCGGGCTTGAAAGTGTGCTGCGGCGGCATCGTCGGCATGGGCGAAACGCGCTTGCAGCGCGCGGGCCTGATCGCCCAGCTGGCCAATTTGAATCCGTATCCGGAATCGGTGCCCGTCAACCACCTGGTGCAGGTGGAAGGCACGCCTTTGTTTGGCCTGGAAGCGCTCGACCCGTTCGAATTCGTGCGCACGATTGCCGTGGCCCGCATCACCATGCCGAAGGCGCGCGTGCGTTTGTCGGCCGGCCGGCGCCAGATGGGCGAAGCCGTGCAAGCCATGTGCTTCCTGGCTGGCGCCAATTCCATCTTCTACGGCGACAAGCTGCTCACCACCGACAACCCGGAAGCGGAAGACGACCGCGTCTTGCTCGGCAAACTGGGCCTGCAGACACGCGGCGCCATGCTGGAATCGGTACAGAAAGAGAAGTGCGGCTGCTGATCCAGCCCTGTCGGGTTACGCCGTGCCGGCTAACCCGACCTACGATACCCAGCCTCACCATGCGTAGGTCGGTTTAGCGCGTAGCGCGTAAACCGACAAACCAGCAGACAACGTCCGCCAAGAGACAGCTGCCCCTTTTTGAGAGAATAGAGAGAGACCATGTTCACTAAAATCCTGATCGCCAACCGCGGCGAAATCGCTTGCCGTGTCGCCGCTACCGCGCGCCGCATGGGCATCCAGACCGTCGCCGTGTACTCGGAAGCGGACGCCAACGCCAAGCACGTCGCCGTGTGCGATGAAGCCGTCCTGATCGGCCCCGCGCCGGCCAAGGAAAGCTATCTGTGCGGCGACAAGATCATCGCCGTGGCGCTGGCCGCTGGCGCGCAGGCGATCCACCCCGGCTATGGCTTCCTGTCCGAAAACGCCGATTTCGCCGACGCCTGCGCGCAGGCGGGACTGGTCTTCATCGGCCCGCCTGCGTCCGCCATGCGCGCCATGGGCTCGAAGTCGGCCGCCAAGTCGCTGATGGAAAAAGCCAATGTGCCGCTGGTACCTGGCTACCACGGCGAGGAACAGGATGCGGACTTTTTGCACACTCAAGCCGACAAGATCGGCTACCCCGTGCTGCTGAAGGCGTCCGCCGGCGGCGGCGGCAAGGGCATGCGCGTCATCGAGCATTCCGATGATTTCAAGGCCGCGCTGGCATCATGCAAGCGCGAAGCGATCAGCTCTTTCGGCGACGACAAGGTGCTGGCGGAAAAATACCTGTCGCGTCCGCGGCATATCGAAATCCAGGTGTTTGCCGATACCCTGGGCAACTGCATCTACCTGTTCGAGCGCGACTGCTCGGTGCAGCGCCGTCATCAAAAGGTGCTGGAAGAAGCGCCGGCGCCGGGCATGCCGTTCGAGCGCCGCGCGGCCATGGGCGAAGCGGCCGTTGCCGCCGCCAAGGCCGTCGGCTATGTGGGCGCGGGCACGGTGGAATTCATCGCCAACCAGGATGGCTCGTTCTACTTCATGGAGATGAACACGCGCCTGCAGGTCGAGCATCCGGTGACGGAAATGATCACCGGCACCGACCTGGTCGAGTGGCAGTTGCGCGTCGCCTTTGGCGAGCCGCTGCCGAAAAAACAAAGCGAATTGACGATCCACGGCCACGCCATCGAGGCGCGCATCTATGCGGAAAACCCGGAGAAGGGCTTCCTGCCATCGATCGGCACCCTGCGCCACATGCAGTCGCCATCGGCCGTCACGTTCGAGCTGGGTGGCACGGTCGTTCCCGCCGCCGTGCGCATCGATTCGGGCGTGCGCGAGGGCGACGCCATCTCGCCGTTCTACGACCCGATGATCGCCAAGCTGATCGTCTGGGGCGCGGATCGCCGCGAAGCGCTGGCGCGCATGGCGCAGGCGCTGGCCGAGTACCAGATCGTCGGACTGGCCAGCAATATCGCCTTCTTGAAACGCCTGGTCGAAGGCCAGGCGTTTGCCAGCGCCGACCTCGATACGGGTTTGATCGAGCGCAATCAAGCGTCACTGTTCCCCGCCCTGCAGGCGGCGCCCGACGCGGCCCTGGCGCTGGCGTCCGTCGCCCTGCTGCTGGAAGAAAAAACGGCCGCCGAGGCGCAATCGGCCCACCGCGCCGACTCGTGGGGCAATGCCCTGGGCTGGCGTTTGAACAGCACCCTGGGACGCACGCTGGCGTTTGCCGACGAATTCATCCAGGCCGGTGAGGACAAGGCCTATGCCGCGCGCATCGCCTACAAGGCGGATGGCTGGCTGTTCAACGGCCAGCCCTTGAGCCTGACGGCGCACGCAGGCAACGAGCTGCACATCAAGCTGGGCGACCGTGCCGTGCACGGCACCGTGCTGCGCGACGGCGAGCAGTTCCACGTATTCAGCGGCGGCTTGCACTACACACTGCACTACAGCGATCCGATGGCGCATGCGGGCGAAGTGGAAGCGGAAGGCGGCCGCCTGACGGCGCCGATGCCGGGCAAGGTCGTCGCCGTGCTGGTCAATCAAGGCCAGGACGTGAAAAAGGGCGAGCCTTTGGTCATCATGGAAGCGATGAAGATGGAGCACACGATCGCCGCGCCGCACGACGGCCTGGTGGAAGAGGTGCTGTATGCGGTTGGCGATCAGGTGGCCGATGGCGCGCCGCTGCTGGCCTTCAAGGCTGCCGCATAGAGGTAACCATATGCGCATCCTGTTACAACGTGCGGACGGCAAGCAAGCGGCATGGATCAGCGACTTGCGTGACTTGCTGCCCGAGGCCGAGATCATTTTCTGGCGCGAAGGCGAAGCAGTTGAACCATGCGACTACGCCGTCGTGTGGCAGCCGCCCGCCGCCATGCTGCCCGAGCTGGCCCACGTCAAGGCCATCTTCAACACGGGCGCCGGCGTCGACGCGCTGCTGAAATTCGGCGCGGCGCTGCCCGCCCACGTGCCGCTGGTGCGCCTGGACGACGCGGGCATGGGCGTGCAGATGGCCGAATATGTGAGCCACGCCGTGCTGCGCCACTTCCGCCGCTTCGACGATTACGAGGCGCAGGGCCGCGCCGGCATCTGGCAACCGCTGCCCCCATTCGACAAGGCCGATTTCCCTGTCGGCGTGCTGGGCATGGGCGCGCTGGGCACGCGCGTGCTGCAAGCGCTGGCGCAGTTCGAATTCCCCTTGCGCGGCTGGAGCCGCAGCCAGAAGCACATCGACGGCGTGCAGTGCTACGCCGGCGAGGAAGGACTCGCGGCATTTTTGCGCGGCACGCGCCTGCTGGTGTGCATGCTGCCGCTCACGCCGGACACGCACAACCTGCTCGACCGCGCGCGCCTGTCGATGCTGCTGCCGGGCGCCTATGTCATCAACGTGGCGCGCGGCGCGCATATCGCCGAACCGGATCTGCTGACCCTGATCCGCTCCGGGCATATCGCCGGAGCGACCCTGGACGTGTTCCGCAACGAGCCGCTACCGCAGCAGCATCCGTTCTGGCAAGAACCGCGCATCACCATCACGCCGCATATTTCGGCCGCCACCCTGCGCCGCGAAAGCGTGGCGCAGATCGCCGCCAAGATGCGCCGCCTGCACGCCGGAGAAGTGGTCGCCGGCATCGTCAACCGTTCGCAAGGATATTGAAATGAACCCTACTACCAGTTTGCCCAAGCAGGTCAAGATCGTCGAAGTGGGCCCGCGCGACGGCCTGCAAAACGAGAAGGACACCATCAGCGCCGCCGTCAAGATCGAACTGGTCGACCGCCTGACCTTGGCCGGATTCGCCAATATCGAGGCGGCGTCGTTCGTCTCGCCGAAATGGGTGCCGCAGATGGCCACCAGCGCGGAAGTGATGGAAAAGATCGCGCGCCGCGCTGGCACGATGTATTCCGCGCTGACGCCGAACATGCAAGGTTTCGAGGCGGCGCTGGCGGCAAAGGCCGATGAAGTGGTGATCTTCGGTTCCGCCTCCGAGGCCTTCTCGCAAAAGAACATCAACTGCTCGATCGCCGAATCGATCGCCCGCTTCGAAGGCGTGGCGAAAGCGGCCAAGGAACACGGCCTGCGCCTGCGCGGCAGCATCAGCTGCGCCTTCGGCTGCCCCTACCAGGGAGAAGTGCCGCTGGACGCCGTGGCCGACGTGGTGGGCCGCATGCGCGACCTCGGTTGCGACGAGATCGACATCGCCGACACCATCGGCGTGGCCACGCCGCACAAGACGCAGGCGGTGATGCAGCGCGCGATTGCTGCCTTCCATGTGAAAGGCCTATCCGGCCACTTCCACGACACCTATGGACAGGCGCTG
Organism: Janthinobacterium sp. JF4; assembly: GCF_059617925.1. Lineage (NCBI taxonomy): Bacteria > Pseudomonadati > Pseudomonadota > Betaproteobacteria > Burkholderiales > Oxalobacteraceae > Janthinobacterium > Janthinobacterium sp. JF4. The sequence goes on from NZ_JCAQAV010000012.1 coordinate 24,115, forward strand.
GCGAACATCTACGCCAGCCTGGAAACGGGCATCGCGATCTATCACTCGTCCGTCTCCGGCCTGGGCGGCTGCCCCTACGCCAAGGGCGCCACCGGCAACGTGGCCACCGAGGACGTGCTGTACATGATGCAGGGATTGGGGATAGACACCGGCATCGACCTGAACCTGGTGGTGGACGCGGGCCAGTTCATCTCGCAGCAGCTGGGCCGCAAGGGATCGAGCCGCGCCGGCAACGCCATCGCGGCGAAACGCCTCGCTGGGTAGGTCGGACTAGCGTGGCGACGCCACGCGTAATCCGACAATATTGTTGGCATTGCGGTGTTGTCGGGTTACGCGCTATGCGCTAACCCGACCTACCTCGACGTACCTGAACTGTACAGACGAAAAAAAACCCAAGAGCCTGAACTCTTGGGTTTTTTTCTACAAATTTGGTCGGAGTACAAGGATTCGAACCTTGGACCCCCTGGTCCCAAACCAGGTGCGCTACCGGGCTGCGCCACACTCCGAAGACCAAAATAATACAGGCCGTATCGACTTCGGTCAAGGGCCAGGTGAAACTCTGTGTAAATTATTTACGCGCGGCACTGGAAGCCATGTATTTTTCAACACGAATGAAATATGCGACACTAAGTTCGCAAGTTTTCCCGCTCAGACATGAAGGCGACGACGGCAATGGATTTCAATATGGAAAGAAGCGACGGCGGCCGGCCCATGCCGAACCGCCGCGGCATCGTGCTGGGCATCGCCGTGTCCTTGCTGCTGCATGGCGCCTTGATCACTCTGTGGCGCCATGTGCAGCCAGCCGCGCGGCTAGATACGGCGCCGCGCGTGGAATCGATCGCCGTGTGGATACGCCCGCTGGCCGCCAGGCCTCCCCCGCCGCCCGTCGACGTCGTCAAGCCGAAGCGCGAACCAAAACCCGTCAGCAAGCCGAAACTCGCCCCTGTCCGGGAAACGCCGGCGGCGGCCACGGCGCCGGCGCCAGGTCCGCAAGCCATCACGGTGGTACCGGCGTCACCGGCCACGCCGGCGGCCAGTGCCGATACCTTCACGCAAGAGTCGCCGAAATTCGACATGGAAGCGGCCAGGAAGACGGCGCGCAAGATGGCCGGCGAGCGCGACCCATCCAAGGTGGGCACGGCCGTGGGGCAAATCCCCGACAAGCCGCTGCAAACGGAAACCCAGCTGGCGCGCGATATCGCGCAAGGCAAGCGCGGCGATTGCCGCACCGCCTATGCCGGCGCAGGCTTGCTGGCGCCCGTGCTGATGTTGCTCGACAAGAAGGATAGCGGCTGCAAGTGGTGAGGGTTGGCTTGACTATACCCATATTGGGTACTAACATACCCAATATGGGTATTTATGCGGACACATTGTTTTCCAAGACGCAGCAGCGCGTGCTGGCCTTGCTCTTTGGCCAGGCGCAACGGTCTTTTTATGCGAATGAAATCATCGCCTTCGCGGCCATCGGCTCCGGCGCCGTGCAACGCGAGCTGGCCAAGCTGGTGAAATCGGCCCTGGTGACCGTCAAGAAAGTGGGCAATCAAAAACATTACCAGGCGAATCACAATGCGCCGATCTTCGACGAGCTGCGCAGCATCGTGCTGAAAACCTTTGGCGTGGCCGACGTGCTGCGCGTCGCGCTGCAGCCGCACTGGCAGGAAATCGACCTGGCTTTCGTGTACGGCTCAATGGCCAAGGGCACGGAGCACGCACACAGCGATATCGATCTGATGGTGATTGGCAGCATGGCATCGAACGCCCAGTTGCTGGCAGCCTTGCAGCCAGCACAGCAGCAGCTGGCGCGCAGCATCAGCCCGACCTTGTACACGCGGGAAGAATGGCGGCAAAGAATAGACGAGGGCAAGTCATTCGCCGTGCGCATCCTCGAACAGCCCAAGATTTTTGTCAAAGGGGGCGACAATGAACTCATCAAGCTCACAGGCGCTGGCGAATCTGGCGCGCATCGGCCAGCTCAAGTCTGAGCCACCGGACGCGCGCGAACGGGCCGGCTTGCTGCGCTCGGCCACCGTGCGCCTGCACGATGCCAGGCAGGCGTACTGTCGCTGGAAAGCCGCTTCGACCTGGCGTATAACGCGGCGCATGCGGCCGCCTTGTCTGCGCTGCGTCAACATGGTTATCGCAGCGACAATCGCTATCTCGTCTTCCAAAGCCTGGAACACACGCTGGGTTTCACGCCGCAGCAATGGCTGCTGTTCAACCAGGCGCACAAGAAGCGCAACCTGGCCGAATACGAGGGCGAGTTGGATGTCACGGCAGGCTTTGTCGACGAGCTGGTCGAGCATGTGGAACTATTGCTCGTGGCGGCAAGGGCGCTCGATGCCCCGCCGCCCTCCTGATTTCCTTATTCCTGCCCCTTCAACTGCAACGCCCGTTCATACAGGGCGTTTTTCTTGCGGCCCGTGATCTGCGCCGTCAGATTCGCCGCCTGCTTGACGCTGCACTCGGCCAATAAAATGTTCAGGATGCGCTCCGCTTCCACGTCTTCCGCGTCCTGCGCCTCCGTCGCGCCCTCCAGCAGCACGACGAATTCTCCCTTTTCGCGGTGCGCGTCGGCACGGATCCAGCTTTCCGCTTCGGACAGGGGGCAGCGGTGGATTTCCTCGAACAGTTTCGTCAGTTCGCGCGCGAACACCACCTGGCGCGTGGGCTCGAACGCTTCCACCAGGGCCGTGGCGCAATCGAGGATGCGGTGCGGCGCCTCATAAAACACCATCGTCGCCGTCACGCCGCGCAGGCTGTGCAAGATGTTTTCGCGCTGCTTGGCCTTGGCCGGCAGGAAGCCGACAAAGTAAAACTGGTCATTCAACAGGCCGCTGGCGGAAATGGCCGTGATCGCCGCCGACGGGCCGGGCAAGGGCAGCACGCGCAGGCCCGCCGCGCGCACGGCATCGACAATGCGCGCGCCCGGATCGGACACGGCCGGCGTGCCCGCGTCGGAGACGAGGGCGATGCGCTCGCCCGCGTGCAGGCGGGCGATCAGGGTCTGCGCCACTTCGCGTTCGTTATGTTGATGCGCCGCAATCAATGGTTTGTTCAGGCCAAAGCGCGTCAGCAGGTGCGCCGTGTTGCGCGTATCTTCACAGGCGACGGCATCGGCAAGGCTCAGCAGATGCAGCGCGCGCAGGCTGATATCGGTCACATTGCCGATCGGCGTGGCCACTATATACAATGTTGCGATAGGATAGACCTGGTGCGCCGCCTCTGTCATGATGGGCAGGCTGGCGATGGAACTGATTTCTTGTACGGTCATTTTGGAGGTTGAATGCTTGCTAATAGTGTGAAGTTACTGCTTGTTTGTGCCGCGACCGGCATGCTGAGCGCTTGCAGCACGCCTTGCGACGCGCCCGGGCAATTGTGCGCGCCTATTGAATCTAACACAAGGGCGCTGCCGCCACCGAAGCCGCTGCCCGTGCCACCCAAGCCGGCCGCGCCCGAACCGGTGACGTTTGCCGTGGCCGTGCCCGATATCACGGCATACGACGGCAACGGCGCGCCGCTGGCACCCATCAAGAACAAGCCGGCCACCGGCACGCCACTCGACATGCCGGCCGCCACGGCGCCGGCGCCGTCCGACGGCAAGGTCCACCACATCGGCCTGCTGCTGCCGCTGCGCTCGGCTTCCCTGGGTCCGGCCGCCGAATTGCTGCGCGCCGGCTTCATGGCCGCGTATGAGCGCGACCGCAGCGGCTTCGAAGTGACGGTGATCGATACGGGCGATGGCAGCAGCGACGTACTGAACCAGTTTGCGCAGGCGCAAGAGGAACAGGACATCGTCGTCGGTCCCTTGTCGCGCTCGGCCGTCACGGCCGTGGCAAATAGCGATCTGGTACGCAAACCAACGATCGCCCTGAACCACCCGGACAACCGCGGCGAAGCGCGCCTGCCGGCCAAGCTGCTGGTGATGGGCCTGTCGATCGAGGCGGAAGCGCGCCAGGTCGCCGCCTGGGCCGCCAGCGAACAGCCGGGCGCCAGCGCACTGGTCCTGTCGGCCGGTTCGCCCTCGCAACGCCGCGTCAGCGCCGCCTTCAAACAGGAATGGCTGCGCCAGGGCGGCAAGATCGAGACGATGGACTTGACGGCCACGAATGGCTACCTGAGCGATGCCGAGCTGGTGCAGCTGCGCGCGCGCCTGGCCGCCACGCCGCCGGGCCTGCTATTTGCCGCGCTCGACGCCGACCAGGCGCGCCAGTTGCGCGTGGCCATCGGCAGCGATTTGCCCCTGTATGGCACCTCGTCATTGAATCCCGGCGCCGGGCGCGGCGCCAGCGGTCCCGAGCTCGACGGCGCGCGCCTGCTGGACTTGCCGTGGCAGGTGCAGCGCGACCATCCGCAAGTGATGGTGTATCCGCAGCCGCCGCAGCCAGGCGACGTCCGCCTGACGCCCGACATGGAACGCCTGTATGCGCTGGGCATCGATGCCTTCCGCGTGGCGCGCGAAGTGGCGCTGCGGCCGAACGCGCCGTTCACGCTCGATGGCGTGACGGGCCGCCTGGCCGTGCGCTTCGAGAATGATCAAAGCGTGTTCGAACGCACGGAGCAGGCCGCTACCTACCAGCAAGGCGTGCTGGGTACCTGGCCGCCGGCCGCGCCGGCGCCTGCGCCTGTCTCTGTGCCACCGGCCCAGTAAGAGTACGCCATGCCCCCCCTGCCATTCCAGAATAGACAGGCACGGGGACGGCAAGGGGAAGACGATGCGCTCGCGTATCTGCTGCTGCAAGGCTTGGTGCTGCTGCAGCGCAACTATCTGTGCAAGGGCGGCGAGCTGGACCTGATCATGCGCGACGGCGCCTCCATTGTTTTCGTGGAAGTGCGGCTACGCAGCAGTGCCGCCTACGGCGGCGCCCTGGCCAGCATCACGCCAGCCAAGCAGCGGCGCATGGTGGTGGCCGCGCAAACCTGGCTGCTGGGACACAAGACGCTGCCGCCTTGCCGCTTCGACGCGCTGGCCATCGATGGCGAACGCATCAGCTGGCTGAAGAACATCCTCGATATGTAAGCATTTTTAACAGTGCTTGTCCGCCATGCCGCGCGCCTGCACTATAATCGGCAGACTATGAATAATCAACGCATCCTCTCGCACTTCCACGAAAGTGCCGAACTCAAGATCCAGGCCGCCACCGTACTGGCGCAACCCATTGCGCAGGCGATCGACCTGATGTTTTATGCATTGTCCAACGGCAACAAGATCCTCGCCTGCGGCAATGGCGGTTCTGCCGCCGACTGCCAGCATTTCGCAGCCGAACTGGTCGGGCGCTTCGAACGCGAGCGCTTTCCGCTGCCGGCCCTGGCACTGACGACGGATACGTCGATCCTGACGGCCGTGGCCAACGACTACAGCTACCGCGAGATCTTCTCGAAACAGGTGCAGGCCTTCGGCCAGGCTGGCGACATCCTGCTGGCCATCTCCACGTCGGGCAATTCGGCCAACGTGATGGCCGCCGTGGAAGCGGCGCTCGAGCGCGAAATGCGCGTCGTGGCGCTGACGGGCAAGGACGGCGGCGCCATCGGCAAGATGCTGACGGACGCCGACGTGCATATCTGCGTGCCGGCCGAGCGCACGGCGCGCATCCAGGAAGTCCATCTGACCACCATACATTGCATCTGCGACGGCATCGACGTCGCCCTATTCGGAGGAGACGTGAATGACTAAATTCGGTACTGGCCCAGGCTGGAAACGCGTACAACGCCCATTGGCCACCGCACTGCTGTGCGGCGCCATGCTCACCTCGCTCACCGGCTGCATCGAATTGATGGTCGGCGGCGCGGTGATGGGCGGCGTTGCCGCAGCGGACCGCCGCACCCTTGGCGCGCAGACCGAAGACAAGTCGATCGCCCTCAAAGGCGAGTCGCGCATCCCCTCCATCACCGGCGACGTGGGCCACGTGAATGTCACCAGCTTCAACCGCCGCGTCCTGCTGACGGGCGAAGTGCGCGATGAAGCGATGAAAAATGCCGTCGAGCGCGAAGTGCGCAATATCGAAGGCGTGGAATCGGTGGCCAATGAATTGATCATCGCCGGTCCGGCCAGCTACACCTCGCGCTCGAACGACGCGCTGATCACCACCAAGGTCAAGGCCAGCCTGGTCGACATGAAAACCATCTCGGCCGCCTCGTTCAAGGTCGTCACCGAGAACGCCACCGTCTTCCTGATGGGACGCGTCACCCAGCGCGAAGGCACGGTGGCGGCCGACGTGGCGCGCGGCGTGGGCGGCGTGCAGAAAGTGGTCAAGCTGTTCGACTACATTTCGGAAGCGGAACTGAAGCAATTACAGCCCGATCCGCCGCAGCAGCGCACGACGGGCAGCGTCGGCGACAGGCCCCAGCAGTAAGCCTGTACGTCGTTTGACCTACGGCTTTGACGCGGGGATACGGCTATAATTGCCGCATCGCCGCGCTTTTCAAGTGAACTTATTTCAACTTTGCCATGTCAACTTCGCCCTCCGCAAGCAAGTCCTGGATCAAGCCAGCCCTGATCGCCGTCTTCGTGGCGGGCGTGGCGGCAGCCGGCTATCTGTCGCTGAATGACAAGCAAAGCGCGCCGGACGTGACGTTCCACGGCATCCATGGCGAAAAAATCACCTCGGCCAGCCTGCGCGGCAAGGTCGTGATGGTCAATTTCTGGGCCACCTCGTGCACCACCTGCGTGGCGGAAATGCCGGACATGGTCGATACCTACAACAAGTACAAGGGGCAGGGCCTGGAATTCGTGGCCGTGGCCATGAAGTACGATCCGGCCAACTACGTGCTGAACTTTGCCGAAACGCGCCAGCTGCCGTTCAAGGTGGCGCTCGACGTGACGGGCGAAGCGGCCAAGGCCTACGGCGACGTGGCCCTCACGCCCACCACCTTCGTGCTCGACAAGCAGGGCAAGATCCTCAAGCGCTACGTGGGCAAGCCCGAGTTTGCCGAACTGCACAAGTTGCTGGAGACGGCCATCGCCGGCTAAGGCGCAGTACCACACAAAACCTTGTTGCTAAAGGTTGCCAACTTGTTATAACCTTTACAGGCGTGATCCCATTCACCTTGTGAAGGCCAGCCGTGTCCCTAGCCGCTCAATCGCCCGACCCGCAGCAACTGAAAACCTGGCTGCTCGCCGCCGGCAACAGGGACGCCACGGCGTTCCGCCAGCTCTATCACGCCACCTCATCGAAACTGTTTGGCTTCGCGCTGCGTATATTGAATAAGCAAGAGCTCGCTGAAGAAGCCTTGCAAGAGGGATTCGTCGCCATCTGGAACAACGCCGCCACTTACCAGAGCCATCTGGCCGCGCCGATGACCTGGATGGCCACCATCGTGCGCAACAAGGCGTTCGATGTGCTGCGGCGCAGCGACGATACCGTGGAAATCGATGCCGAACAGTTTGATAGCGAAGTCATGAATGCACTCCGGGATCCCCAGGCCACGCCGATCGAGTCACTGCAACTGAGCGGTGACGCCAAGGCGCTGGCGTTTTGCATGTCGGCCCTGGAAGGGCTGCACCGGCAGGTGGTCGCCCTGGCGTTCTATCACGACCTGTCGCACAGCGAAGTGGCGCAGCAGATGTCGCTGCCAATTGGCACCGTGAAGACCTGGATACGCCGCAGCCTGGAACGGCTGCGCACGTGCCTGGCGAAACGGGAGGCACCATGAATATCCGCGGCAATGACACCCTGCGCCAGAAACTGGCGTCCGAATACGTGCTGGGCACCCTGAAAGGGGGCGCGCGGCGGCGTTTCGAAGGCTGGCTGCACAACGACGCCGATTTGCGCAATATCACGGCCGAATGGCGGCAGCGCCTGGAACCGATGGCGGAATTTGTCACACCCGTGGCGCCGCCCAAGCGCGTGTGGCAGCAGATCGAGCAGCGCCTGCATCTGGCGCCGCAGGGCGGCTGGTCGCTATGGCGCGATTCGCTGTCATTCTGGCGTGGTCTGGGCATGGCTTCGAGCGCCATCGCCGCGCTGCTGGTGATCGTCGTGGCCACGCGCCTGCTGGACGCGCCGCAGATCAGCTATGTGGCCAGCCTGACGGACGAGAAAGCGCAAACGGCCCTGCTGCTGACGGCCGACAGCCGCCACGGCGCGCTCGAGGTGCGCATGGTGGGCAACGCGCCCGTACCTGCTGATCGCGACCTGGAACTGTGGGCCGTGCCGAAGAGCGGCAACCCCCGTTCGCTCGGTTTACTCGCCGACAAGGGCAATGTGACACTGGCGTTGTCGCAGCGCGCCATCGGCAGCGACGTGGCCTTGCTGGCCGTCACGCTGGAGCCGAAAGGCGGTTCGCCGGATCCGAACGGACCGACGGGACCGGTTTTGTATAAAGGTAACTGGGTGAAGATTTAAGTTTATTTGGGATACAGAATCATCTGCGTGCAGCGGAACAAGGCGATCGTCTTGCCCGTTTCCTTGCTTTTCACCACGGCATCCCACACTTGCGTGTTGCGGCCCTTGTGTTCAACCTTGGCCGTGCAGGTGAGCGTGCCTTCGCGGGCCGTGCCCAGGTGGTTCGATTTCAGTTCGATGGTCGTGAAGTTCGTCGCGCCTGCGGGCAGGTTGACGATGCAACCGTAGCCGGACGCCGTGTCGGCCAGGGTCACCACGCTGCCCGCGTGCAGATAGCCATTCGGCGCCAGCAGATGCGGCAGCACGGGCAATTCCGCCGTCAGCTGGCCGTCGCCCACTTGCGTGATGACGATGCCCAGGTGGCCGGGCAGGCGGCCGGTGCCGCGTTCATTCAACATTGCTACGGTGATCTCGGGATTGCTCATGCTGCTCCTTGTGCGGGTGAGTCCGGACAGTGGATACGCCGGAAAATACTATGATGATAGCAATTTTGCCCGCGGCGGTCTGGCGGCGCCTATTTCCGGCCGCGCCGCCGTTTCCACCACACCAGAGTCCCCGTCAGCAGGAACAGCAGCGGCATCAAACCAAAGACGGTAATGAAGGCGCGCCCGGCCACGCCAAACGCCTGGCCCGAATGCAGGGGGAATTGCCAGCCCAGGAAGCGCTCGCCATACGGGGCCATCAACGGATCGCGGATGCGCAGGGGCACGCCGCTGCGCGCGTCCAGGGTCAGGCGCGTGGCGCCGTCGCCATGGGCGATTTCATCCGGCTGGCGCACGCGGATCTCGTACGGCTGATCCTGCCTGGCCGGCAACACGATGCGTGACACGCGCGCCTGCGGATACAGCCGCTGCGCGGCGGCCATGGCCTGGCCCGCGTCGAGCACGGCGCCATTCTGGGCCACATTCTTCAGTTTGACGGTATCGGGCACCGTCGACACGAGCGCCACCAGCGACACGATCAATTGCGGCAAATTGAAATAGATGCCGGAAAAGGCGAGCACGGCCAGCACGGGCGCGGCAAAGAAGCCGGCCGCCTTGTGCATCGTATAGTGAAAGCGCGGCCAGGAGCCGCCATGCGACACCGTCAGGGCGCGCTTGATCGCCGTCCACTGCAGGCGCGGCCACCACAGATAGATGCCGGTGAGCGCCATCAGCAACAGCATCACGCCGGAAATGCCGGTAATGGTCTTGCCCACCTCGCCAGACAATACATAGCGGTGCAGATGAAACATGCCCGACATCAGCAGCGGGCGCGTGAGGCCGAAACGGCCCCAGTCGCGCTCCCCTTTCACGTGCAAGGTGTAGGGATCGACCATCACCTGGCGCACGATGGCCTGGCTGAAAGGGGAAGGCTTGCCAGCCTGGCGATATGACGCCACATACACGTCGCGCGCATCGGCGGGCGGATTGAGCTGGCTCGGCTTGCCGTAGGCAGGGTCGGCCGCAAGAGTGTCCACCACCGCCTGCAGCGTGCGCGGCGTCACCTGGAACGCCTGGCCGGGCGCGGGCGTGCTCGCCTGCAACAGTGTGGGATTGAGCCAGGCATCGAGCTCCGGCATCCAGGCGATGGCGGAGCCCGTCAAGCCCAGCAGGACGAACAGGGCGCCGAACCACAGGCCCGCATACAGGTGCAGCTTGCTGATCAACCACTTGCTGGGGCGTCGCGACATGGAAACTTTTGGGAAATTTGGGCTGCGAAACGATAGCATGAAAGGCCGGGAGTGAAAATCATTATCAGATGGCATTCTGGCGAGGCCACGCAGCGCAATTGAATTGCAACAAGCGCTGACAGCGGGGCAATTTTCTTGCTACTATGCGCCCATGTCTTCCCGCCAGCCCACCCGCAAGCCTTACGGCGAGCCTGCTCATCACGCTGCCGCCGCCCTCGCGCGCACGCCGTGGCGGCTGTGCGTGGCGCTGTTCAGTGCGCTGGCCCTCGTGTTCCTGCTGTCGACGGCTGCCTCGCACCTGCACAAGACGACCCTTGACGCGGAAGAGTGCGCGCTGTGCGCCACGACCATCGACAAGGTGGCAGACATCGCCGTGCCGCCGGCCATCACCGAGCCGCCCGCCCAATTGCTGCCGTACCGCTTGCTGGCCCTGGCTCCCGCCAGCCTGGCGCCCATCGCCGCCCTCATCCTGCCGCCCGTGCGCGGCCCGCCTGCCGCCTCACTGTAGTTCCCACGCTGTTTTCCCTTTTTCAGGTTGCCCCTTGTCGCGCGTTCATGCGCGCCGGGCCGCCTGGCGTTGACTATCTTTGAGGTTTACCATGCAACACACACCACGCTTGAGCGCGCTGTCGCTCGCCCTTGCCAGCCTGTTCAGCTTTTCCGCCCACGCCGCCGAGCCTGCCGAGGCCAATAGCGATAGCGCACCGCAAGACATGCAGAAGGTCGAAGTCACCTCCGCCCATTTGAAAAGCGCGCGCATCGAACTGTCGCCGAAAGTCGGCACCACCATCTACAGCATCGACAGCCACATGGTCGACATGCTGGGCCAGGGCGACAACACGCCCTTCAATGAAGTGCTGCTGCGCCTACCGGGCGTATCGCAGGATTCGAAGGGTTCCGGCGCCCTGCACGTGCGCGACGACCATGCCAACGTGCAATACCGCATCAATGGCGTGCAACTGCCGGAAAGCATCAGCGGCTTCGGCCAGTCGATCGACACGCGTTTGATCGACAAGACGGATTTCATGACGGGCGCCTTGCCGGCCCAGTTCGGCCTGCGCACGGCCGGCATCGTCGATATTGAAACAAAAGAGGGCGGTATGACGCCCGGCGGGCGCATCGGCATCATGGTCGGCAGCCACGACCACGTGGAGCCGAGTGCGGAATTTTTCGGCAGCGTGGGCAAGTTCAATTACTACCTGTCCGGCAGCTACCTTGGCAATGCGCTGGGCGTGGAAAACCCGCAGGACACGCGCGGCGCCCTGCACGACAAGACGCGCCAGAACAAATCGTTCGGCAGCCTGTCGTATTTCCTCGATGACAACACGCGCCTGGGCGCCATGTTCGGCACCTACAACGGCCGCTTCCAGATCCCCAACAATCCGAACCAGGCGCCGGCCTTCTCGCTGGCTGGCCACAGCGATGCGCAGGCGGGCACGACCACGTTACCGTCGTCGCAGCTGAATGAAAACCAGCGCGAAGTGAACCGCTTCCTCGTGCTGTCGCTGCAGAAAAGCCTGGGCGACGTCAATTACCAGGTGTCCGCCTTCCACCAGTATTCGGCACTGCACTTCACGCCCGACGCCATCGGCGACCTGATCTACAACGGCGTGGCTTCCGACTCACGCCGCGCCAACAGCGCCTCCGGTGCCCAGTTCGATATCAGCTACAAAGTGCACCAGGACCACACGGTGCGCGCGGGCCTGGCCTACACGCGCCAGAAGACGACGAGCGACAACACGGTGGCCGTCTTCCCCGCCATGGACGGCGCGCAAACGTCCACCACGCCGGTCAGCATCCTGGACAACAGCGGCAAGACGGGCACCCTGGCCAGCGTTTACCTGCAGGATGAATGGCATATCAGCAAACCTCTGACCCTCAACTATGGCGCCCGCTTCGACAAGGTCTCGGCCTACACGAGCGAGCAGCAATGGAGTCCGCGCGTCAACCTGGCGTACCAGCTGGCGCCGGGCACGGCCCTGCACGCCGGCTATTCGCGCTACTTCACGCCGCCGCCGCAGGAACTGGCGGCGCAGGGCAGCATCGACCTGTACGCGAACACGACGAATGCGCCGGAAATCGGCCGCTCCGACAACGTCAAGGCGGAGCGCACGCATTACTACGACGTGGGCATCAGCCACCAGGTGAGTCCGAAGCTGACCGTGACGGCCGATGTGTACTATAAAAAGATCAACAACCTGCTCGACGAAGGCCAGTTCGGCCAGGCGCTGATCTTGACGCCGTTCAACTATGCGAACGGCTACGCCAAGGGCCTGGAGCTGTCCGCCATCTACAGCGAGAAAAACTGGGGCCTGTTCCTCAACGCCAGCACGCAAAAGGCCCAGGGCCGCAACATCAATTCGGGGCAAGCACTGTTTGGCGCCGATGAGTTGAACACCATCCGCACCCACTATGTCTACCTGGATCATGACCAGAAATACACGCTGTCAGGTGGCGGCCATTATCACTTCGGCGATTCGCAAGTGAGCGCCGACTTCCTCTACGGCAGCGGCCTGCGCATGACACCGGACGGCGGCGCGCCCAATTCCGGCCATTTGCCGAGTTACTTCACCGTCAACACGGCGCTCACGCATACGTGGAAGAACACGCCGGTCGGCAAGGTGGAAGGACGCCTGGCCCTGATCAACCTGTTCGACAAGTCGTATCTGCTGCGCGACGGTTCCGGCGTGGGCGTGGGGGCGCCGCAGTATGGCGCCCGCCGCAGTTTCTATGCGGGTTTGTCCACAAGTTTCTAACAACACCTAACAAAACCGTAGCGAGCGGGATGAGTTGTGGTTGAGACGCGGAACTGTGCGAAGCACGGGGACGCCGAGTCAGTGAGCATCGGAAACCGCGACCCGCGACGCGCAGTAGGTTTTGATAGGTGTTCTAAGAGTTACGCGCGAAGACAGCGGTAGGGTGCAACGCCTGCCGCTGTCGGTTGCCGTCCCGTGTCATGACTCATCCCCAGGCGATGGCCGTTTGCCCATGCGCCTGCAAATACGCATTGGCCAGGCTGAACGGCTTGCTGCCGAAGAAACCTTTGCTGGCAGACAAGGGAGACGGATGGGGCGCCGTCAGCACCAGGTGCTCGCCGGGATCGATCAAGGTCCGCTTCGCTTGCGCATGGCCGCCCCACAGGATGAACACGAGGTGTTCACGCTCGGCGGACAGGTGGCGGATCGCGCTGTCCGTCAGCTTTTCCCAGCCCTTGGCCGCGTGCGAACCGGCCGCGCCGGCGCGCACGGTCAGCACACTGTTGAGCAAAAACACCCCTTGCTGCGCCCAGTCGGTCAGATCCGTGCGCGTGCGCGCCACGCCTACGTCGCTCTGTAATTCCTTGAAGATATTCTGCAGGCTCGGCTGTGGTGGCGTGCCTTCGGGAATGGAAAAACACAGGCCCATGGCCGCGCCCGGCGTGTGATACGGGTCTTGCCCCAGGATCACGACCTTCACCTGCTCGAACGGCGTCAGGTCGAATGCGCGGAAGATGTACTTGCCCGCCGGACTACATGGCCCCGCCGCATATTCCGCCTTCACGAAGGCGGCCAGGCGCTCCCAGTACGGCTGGGCAAACTCGCCCTCCAGCCGCGCCTTCCACGATGCGTCGATGCGTACGTCCATGGCTCCCCCGTCAATCATGTTCTTAAAACATCATCCACCAGTATAGCCGCGTCATGGCCGGCACCGCGTTACGGTACGGCCGGGCAATGCCTATTTGTCGTCGTAGTGATAGCGGCACGCCGCCACGTCAATACAGCCCGCGTCGGGAAGGTACACGAGCCGGTGCTGGCGGTCGATGCGGCGCGACCAGAAACCCGTCAGTTCGCCTTTCAGCGGTTCCGGCTTGCCCGTTCCCTTGAACGGATCCGCCAGGCACTCTTCGAGCAAGTCATTGATTTTTTGCAGGATTTTCAGATCGTTCTCTTGCCAGAACAGATAATCTTCCCTGGCATGATCGGTCCAGGCCAGCACGGCGGCGCGCGCCTGCTGCTTGTTCTCAGCCTTCCGGTTTTTCATGTTGCGCCAATTCCCTGGGCTTGGCCTTGCCCGCCTTGATCTGCGCCACGGACGCCATCAGCCGGCTGGCATTCTTGGCCGTGCCCAGCAAGTACAGGGTTTCCTCGATGCTGTTGTAGTCGGACAAGGACAACATCACCACGTGTTCGCCATTCACGCGCGTGATCACCGTGGGCGTGTGGTCGTTGCAGACGTCGTCCATCACGCTTTTCAGGCCCGCGCGCGCCTCGCTGAAAGTCAGGATATTCATGCCGTGCCACCGCCCCATTGAAAGTACATGCGGATAATTGTACAGGATGTTGTACATCACCTCAATCAGGCAAAAAAAACCGCCCGGCTAAAGCGGACGGTTTTTGATACGGCGCAAGGTGCTTAGAAATTCAGCGCCGATTCCACGCCGGCGCTGTGCGCCTGTTCATCCGCGTGGTACGAGCTGCGCACCATGGCGCCGACGGCGGCGTGGGTGAAGCCCATTTTGTACGCCTCTTCCTCGAACATCTTGAACACGTCCGGGTGCACGTAGCGGCGCACGGGCAGGTGGCTGTTCGATGGCGCCAGGTACTGGCCGATGGTCAGCATGTCGATGTCGTGCTCGCGCATGTCGCGCATCACTTGCAGGATTTCCTCGTCCGTCTCGCCCAGGCCCACCATGATGCCGGACTTGGTCTTCACGTCCGGGTACATGGCCTTGAAGTCCTTCAGCAGCTTCAGCGAGTGCATGTAGTCGGAGCCGGGACGCGCTTCCTTGTACAGGCGCGGCGCCGTTTCCAGGTTGTGGTTCATGACGTCAGGCAAGCCATCCTTGAACAGGTTCAGGGCTTTTTCCAGGCGGCCACGGAAGTCGGGCACCAGCACTTCGATGCGGGTGTTCGGCGACAGGGCGCGCGTTTGCTGGATGCACTCGACGAAATGGCCGGCGCCGCCGTCGCGCAAGTCGTCGCGGTCGACGGAAGTGATGACGACGTAGTTCAGGCGCAGCTTGGCGATGGTTTTCGACAGGTTGGCCGGCTCTTCCTTGTCCAGCGGGTCCGGGCGGCCATGGCCGACGTCGCAGAACGGGCAGCGGCGCGTGCACTTGTCACCCATGATCATGAAGGTGGCCGTGCCCTTGCCGAAGCATTCGCCGATGTTCGGGCAGCTGGCTTCCTCGCACACGGTCACGAGCTTGTTTTCGCGCAGGATGTCCTTGATTTCATAGAAGCGGGTCGATGCCGAGGCGGCCTTGACGCGGATCCAGTCCGGCTTTTTCAGGCGCTCGACTTGCTCGATCGGAATGATCTTGATCGGGATGCGCGACGTCTTGCTGGCGCCTTTTTGCTTTTCGCTCGGGTTGTAGGCGGGAGCGGCGGGGGCGGTGCTGGAAATGGTCTCAGAAGTCATGGCTGCAAGCCCTTGAGGGGCAAAGTTTGGTTTGTTTGCTCAGGCATCCGCTGCCTGAGGCGCGCCTGCGGCGCTGTGTACTTCGCTTACATCGAGTAATACGGTCAATTCATGGGCCAGGGCCCGCTGCACCTCGGCCAGCGGCACCGACACGCCCAGGCTGCGCATGTCCACCGTCTTCAGGCCGGAATAGCCGCAGGGGTTAATCCAGGAAAACGGCGCCAGGTCCATCGCCACGTTGAGCGATACGCCATGGTAGGTGCAGCCGTTGCCGCGCACTTTCAAGCCCAGCGCGGCGATCTTGGCACCCTTGTCTGGCCCGCCGGCAATATAGATGCCAGGCGCGCCATCGATGCGCTCGCCAGCGAGATTATACGCCGCCAGCACGTTGATGATGGCTTGCTCGATTTTATGCACGAACTGGCGCGCATACAGCTTGCCGCCCGGCTTGTTGCGGCGCAAGTCCATCAACAGGTAAATCACCACCTGGCCGGGGCCGTGGAACGTGACTTCGCCGCCACGGTCCGTCTGCACCACGGGGATCGCGTCCGCCCCGGCCAGCAAGTGGCCGCGGTCGGCCGCCAGGCCCAGGGTGAACACGGGCGGATGCTCGACGATCCACAGTTCGTCGCGCGTCTGCGTCGTGCGCGCGTCGGTGAAGGCGCGCATGGCGGCAAAGGTCGGCTCGTAATCGACGCGGCCCAGCTCGCGGATCAGCGCCGTTTCGGTTCGGGTGGTGGTCATGACAGATTCTGTAGTCAGCTGCCGGCGCCCTGCGGACGCTGCGGCGAAGCCGTGATTATAAGCCAGGCCGCCGTTTCATTCCGGGGTGGACGCTGGCAACAGCAGCAATCTGCCCAATTTTTGTGCAGCATGGCGTATCTGGGCCCCATTCAGGGCCGTGTAGCCCAGCAGCACGGCCGGCGCCAGCTTGGCGCTGTGACAAAAGTCGCCAAGCGGCTGCAGCGCCAGCCCCTCCTGCGCCGCGCGCGCGCAAAACGCCCGCTCGTCGCTGTCCGGCGGTAGCCACAGCACGCAATGAAAGCCTGCCTGCTGGCCGGAAATGGCGTAGCGCCCGGGGGCGATCTGCTCGAGACAGGCCAGCAGCAGGTCGCGCCGCTCCTTGTAGGCCAGCCGCGCCTGGCGCAAATGGCGCACGAAGGCGCCATCCTCCATCCAGGCGGCCAGCGCCAGCTGCTCCGTCACGCCCACGGACCTGCCCGTCAACTGCAGGGTGCGCAGCAACTGCGGGCGCAAGGCGGGCGGCAGCACCATGAAGCCCACGCGCAGGCCGGCAAACAGGGTCTTGTTGAAACTGCCGCAATAAATCACGCGCTGGTACTGGTCCAGCGCCTTCAGGGCCGCCAGCGGCGCGCTCTGATAATTGAATTCGCTGTCGTAATCGTCTTCCACCACCCAGGCGCCGTGGTCGTTCGCCCATTCCAGCAGGGCCAGGCGGCGCGTGACGGACATGGTCACGCCCAGCGGCGACTGGTGCGCCGGCGTCACATACGCGAGGCAGGCGTCCGCGTGCGCGGCCAGGGCGGCGCAATCGATGCCCTCGGCGTCGACGGCGATGTCCACCGGCACGGCGCCAGCGAGGGCGAACAGGGCGCGCGCGGCCTGGTAGCCCGGCTCTTCCAGGCAGACCTTGTCGCCATCGCGCACGATGCTGCGCGCCAGCAAGTCGATCGCGTGGCGGATGCCGGTCGTGACAACGATGTCGTGCGGGTCGCAGCGGATGCCGCGGTACTTGGCGAGGAAATCGGCGATCTGCTGGCGCAACTGGGGCAGGCCGGCCGGATCGGCGCTGCACAGCTGCTCCGGCGTAGCGGCCGCCAGTGCCCGCGTGGCGCACTTGGACCAGGCGGCCATGGGAAACAGGCTGGCGTCGGCGCGCCGCGCCACGAACGGCAAGCCGTCGCGCACCCCCGTGTCCGAGGCAGGCGCGGGCGCCACGGCCAGCAGGGCGGGGGCGGCGTCGCCCAGGCCTGCCATCAAAAAGCGTTCCGGCACGACGGCGCACACGCGCGTGCCGGAACCGGGCACGCGCGTCACGTACGCTTCCGCATGCAGGCGGTCGAACACGGTTTCGATGGTGCCGCGCGACAACTCCCACCGTTCGGCCAGGGTACGGCTGGACGGCAAACGGCTGCCCGCCGGCAGCATCTTCGTCAGGATGGCCGAGCGCAGCGCTTCATACGCGCCATCCTGCTTGTTGACGCCCGCCTTGGCTAGCCAGCTGGTGGGACGAGGCAAGTCCAGGGCGTGCGGTGATTTTCCTCGCGGCATGATAATCGTCCAAGTGGTCCAATGAGTTTTCTGATGACTGGCACTTCGCATTACACCACAAACCTTCTACTCTCACCGTTCCGGTGCGCCAGCGGGGCGCACACTTGCAGAGATCGTGTAAAACAATGCAGAAACAACTCGCTGTATGGGCCTGGGGCGGCATTGTGCTGCTGCTGGTCTGCCTGTCGCGCATCAGCATCGACATCTATTTGCCTTCGCTGCCGGCCATGGCCGATGCCCTGCATGCCAGCGATGCCCAGTTGCAACTGACCCTGAGCCTGTTCATGGCCGGCTCGGCCGCCTCGATGCTCGCCTGCGGGCCGCTGGCCGACCGTTACGGACGCCGGCCCGTGCTGCTGGCCGGCACTGGCATTTATGTGCTCGCCAGCATCGTCTGCGCCTTCACAAGCGACGTGCACGTGCTGATCGCCGCGCGCGTGCTGCAGGCGTTCGGCGGCTGCAGCGGCACCATCATCGGCCGGGTGATGGTGCGCGACCGCTTCGATCCCGCCACGCAGGCGCGCATGCTGGGAAAAATATCGATGGTGATGGGCCTGTCACCGATCCTGGCGCCGCTGGCCGGCAGCGTGCTCGATGCGGCGTTCGGCTGGCGCGCCGTGTTTGGCGTGCTGTGCCTGCTGGGAACGCTGTCGCTGGGACTGATCGCCGTCTACGTGCCGGAAACCAAGCCGGCCAGCGTCGTACCACAAGGAAATACCCTGGCGCTGTACCGCCGCCTGCTGGGCGACGCGTATTTCCTGCGCTATGCGCTGGCCATCGGCTGCGTGTATTGCACGTATTTCCCCTTCATCGCGGAATCGTCCGTGCTGTTGCAAAGGGGCATGCATCTGTCGCCGCACGCGTATGCGCTGGTGTTTGCGCTGACAGTCAGCGGCTATGTGGCGGGATCGAGCCTGTTCCGCGCACTGGGACCGCGCCTGGGCGCCGACCATATGCTGGGCGTGGCGGTGCTGATCAATGTGGCGGGCGCCGGCAGTTTATTACTGGCCGGCAGCCTGGCGCCGCAGCACGTGGCGTCGCTGGTGGCGCCCATGCTGCTGGTGATGGTGTCGGTGGGCATGGCGATTCCTGCCTGCCAGCTGGCCGTGCTGCAGCCATATGGCGACCAGGCGGGCAGCGCCTCGGGCCTGTTCTTCTTCGTGCAAATGGCGATCACGGCCGTTTGCGGCGCCGTCATCGCCGCCATCACGGACGGCAGCGAAAAGCCGCTGCTGTGGGTGACGGCGGCGGCCAGCGCGGCCTTTGCCGTCGTCTGGCTGCTCACGAAGAGCCGGGCCAGCGTGACTGCAGCCAGCCTTACATGACGATCTTGACCATCGGGTGGCCCGACAGCGCCATGTACAGGGCGTCGAGCTGCTCGCGGCTGATGGCGCGCACGGTCACGGTCAAGCCCGTGTAGTTACCCTTCGGCGATGGACGCTCTTCCATGCGGCCCACGTGGAAGGTCGGATCGTGGCTGATGACCAGTTCCAGCATGGTCAGCGCGAAGTCGACATGCGTCGGGCCCATGATCTTGATGGGAAAATCGCTCGGGTATTCGATCAGCGATTCGCTGGGCGGAATAATGTGTTCGGTAGGAGGGGTGGTTTGCATGGGGAATCCAATCAGTGCCGGTCAGTGCCAAAGGCATATTGTAGCCAACTTTGGCAGCGCATGCGCCTGCCGCCATGGCGCCAGGGGCGCGGAAAAAAAAAGCCAGCTTTGTAAGCTGGCGAAAACTATTTCGTTTGGACAAAATAGCCGGAAAATCGGTACTGTCAGCCGCGAAGGCATTGCCTTGTCTTGCAATGACGCCACTGTAGACAAAACACCGGGGCTTGACCGCTGAAATGTGACGAACTGCCGGTTTGGCGGCTTGAACGTCGAAAATCCATGACCGGACGGACAGGCGGCCAGCGCCAGCGCCCCTTTCAGCGCTCCGCTTCCGGCATCCGTCCATTGCGGCCGGGACCGCCGCGCTCATTGTTGCGCTCACGCGGCGCTGGCCGTTCGGCGCGGGGCTGCGGCTCGCCGCGCCACCCGGGGTGCGCCACCGGGTCTTGCACGCGTGGCAAGGCCGGCACCGCCGGCATCACGGGCTGGGGCGGCACGGGCGGCTGCTGCGGCCGGTTCGGCTGCATGGGACGCGGCGCCAGGTGCGTCTGGCCATCGTCCGTCTGCAAGCGGCCGGGGCGGTTGACGCGGTCGCGCCGGAAACCATCTTGCTGACGCGGCGCATCGACGGGACGCTGCCAATTGCCCGCCGGCGCAGGCTCCGTGATCAACGGCAAGCTTTGCAGCACGGGCGGCGGCATGGTGGTGCGGTGGCGGCGCTCGCGCTCGCCCGCCACGGAACGGCGCCCTTCGGCGACGCGGTTGATGCGGCGTTCATAGTCCGCGCTGGCGCGGTAGCCGGGCATGTAGCGCTCGTGCGGCGACAGCGGATACCAGCCGACGCCGGGGCGCTGGCCATGCTGCGGTCCATGATTGCCGCCGACCCAGCCCACCAGCGCCGGCGCCCAGGGCACGCGGCCGCGCTCGCGCCCCGGCGCCCAGCCCCAGCGGTGGCCCAGCAAGACCCAGCGGCCGTAATGCGAGGGCGCATAGCCCCACGGCGCATTGTCGACCCAGGTCCAGCCCCACGGCGCGATCCACGTCCAGCGCCCGTCGCTGTACGGCGCCCAGCCGGCAGGCACCGTGCCGGGCAGCCACAAGGGGCCATATTCCGCATCCTCCTGCCAGGCGCCGTAGCGGTCCAGCTCTTCATAGCCGGTGGTATCGTCCGTGACATAGCGCAAGGCCGGCGCGGCGGCGGGCAAGGCTTCGGGCCAGTTGTCGAAGGCGATCCGCTGCAAGGCGCCCGTGCGCAATTGCTCGTCCGTCAGCTCGGCGCGCTGGCCGGCCCGCAAGGTGACGCTGCCCGTCGCGCCATCCACATCGGCCGCGCCGTCGAGCACGCTGACGACGCTGGTGCCCGGCTGGCGCCCCGCCTCGATGCGCACCCAGCCCGGCTGGGTCAGGATGACGCGGGCCTGGGCCGTGGTCAGCTCGAAGCCGCGCAGCGCGTCGGGATTGCGCACGCGCACGCTGACCGTGCCATAGCCGAGGTGCAATTTGAAATGGTCATCATCGAGCTCGCTCACTTCCAGCTCGGAATCGCCATCGAGGCGCACGGCGGCGGCGCCCGCGCGCCATTCCGCCAGCGCGCCGCGCTGGGTGGTCAAGCGGTTATCCGTCGTGACGGGCCAGTTCAGCAGGGCGTTTTGCGCTTCGCCATCACCGGCGCGCACCAGCACCTGCCCTTCGACGGTGGAAATGCGGCCCACGCGGGCGGGCGGATCTTCGGCCAGGGCCAGGGCGCACGCCGACGACAGCAGCACGGCGCATACGGTGTTGAGAAAAGGGAAAGACAGGATCGGACGCATGGCAGCGCTCCAGGCAGGACTGACAACAATGATTGCTACCGATTACATCCGCATAGCGCGGACATCGCAAGCGGGCTTACAAATGTTTGCATGTTGATTGCATATTACCTCGCCTCAGGAGGCCGCCTGGCCGCCGCGCTTGACGAAGAACAGGGCGGCGCCGACGGCCATCAGCAAGCCGCCAAAGAAGCGGTTCTGCTTTTTCACGGCGCTGGCATCGCGGAAAAAGCGCTGCATCGACGAGGCGAGGAAAGCGTAGCTGTGCATGACAATCTGATCGATCGTGCACATGGTGACGGCCAGGATCAGCAGTTGCGGCAGCAGGGGCGCAGCAGGGCTGATGAACTGCGGCAACACTGCCACCATGAAAATGATGCCTTTCGGATTCGTCACGTTGGTCAAAAAACCCGTCAGCACGCGCCGGCGCATGGAGGGCACCACGGCGTCGGCATGCAGGTCGCCCGTCACCGCCACCTTGGCGCGCCATTGCGACAGGCCCAGGTAGATCAGGTACAAGGCGCCCACCGTCTTGACGATATTGAAGGCCACTTCGGAAGCCAGCAGCAAGGACCCGACGCCGGCACCGGCGATGCCCAGCACCACCAGCAGCCCCAGCTGCAGGCCAAGAATGGTCGCGCTGGCCTTTTTCACCCCGTACGACAGGCCATGCGACATCGACAGTACGGCACCCGAGCCGGGCGAGACGGCGATGATGGAGGCGGCGATGACAAAGGTGATCCAGGTGGCAAAACTCATGCGGCGTCCAGAAAATAGTGAATAAGAGCAATTTTACTCCGGCCCGTGCGGCACTGCCGGCCATCCCTGGGGTAAGATCGCATGCACGCCTTATCGACACTTTAGCCGTGCTTTTCCTTGCCGTACAACCAAGAATAACATCATGAAAAACAACACTTTCCTCGCTCCGCCATGCCCTGCCACCACCGTGGGAGCGCGCTGAGATGGCCGGCTCCAGCCTGTTGGCCCTGCTTGACGACATCGCCAGCATCCTCGACGACGTTTCCCTGATGACCAAGGTGGCCGCCAAGAAGACGGCCGGCGTGCTCGGTGACGACCTGGCCCTGAACGCGCAGCAGGTGGCCGGCGTGCGCGCCGAGCGCGAACTGCCCGTCGTCTGGGCCGTCGCCGTCGGTTCGCTGAAGAACAAGGCCATCCTCGTGCCCGCCGCGCTGGCCATCAGCGCGTTTGCGCCGTGGGCCATCACGCCGCTGCTGATGGTGGGCGGCGCCTACCTGTGCTTCGAGGGCTTCGAAAAGATCGCCCACAAATACCTGCACCCGGACGACAGCCACAAGGCCGAGCTGGCGCAGGCGCTGCGCGACCCGCACGTCGACCTCGTCGCGCTGGAAAAGGACAAGATCAAGGGCGCCATCCGCACCGATTTCATTTTGTCGGCGGAAATCATCGTCATCGCGCTGGGCACGGTGGCCGCGGCCACCTTCGCCGAGCAGGTGGCCGTCGTCGTCGGCATCGCCCTCCTCATGACGGTGGGCGTGTACGGCCTGGTGGCCGGCATCGTCAAGCTCGATGATGCCGGCTTTTATCTGGCGGCGCGCAAGGGCGCGGGCGCGCTGATGGATGGCGTGCGCGGCTTTGGCCGCATGCTCGTGTCGGCGGCGCCGAAACTGATGAAATTCCTCTCCATCGTGGGCACCCTGGCCATGTTCATGGTGGGCGGCGGCATTTTGACGCACGGCTGGCCGTGGGCCAGCGGCATGCTGCACCACGCGGAAGCAGCCATCGGCACCATGGCCGGCATCGGCCCCGTGCTGGCAGCCGTCACGCCCAGCCTGATCAACGCAGTGGCCGGCCTCATCGCCGGTGGCCTGGTGCTGGCCGGCGTCACGGCCGTGTCAGCTTTATTGCGCATGGTCAAGCCAAGCAAATAGACTTTCTGGTCTGATGGGGCGGCAGGCGCATCCGTGCCTGCCGCCCCGGCCATGCCGGCGGCGCCCGCTGTCCATGGAGACCCTATGCAGACTTCCCCCATCCAACGTCCCAGCAGCGCCTTCATCGGCGCCTCCTGGGCGGCACTGCTGATCGGCGCCATCACTTACCTGTCCGGCCTGTGGAACGCCAGCATGGCGCTCAACGAGAAGGGCTATTACTTCACGCTCCTCATGTACGGCCTGTTCGCCGCCATCTCGCTGCAGAAATCCGTGCGCGACCGCGCCGAGGGCATCGCCGTGACGGGGATTTACTTTGGCCTGTGCTGGATCTCCGTGCTGCTGGCCTTGCTGTTATTGACTGTGGGCCTATGGAACGCTAATCTGCAAAACAGCGAGAAAGGGTTTTATGCCATGGCGTTTTTACTCAGCCTGTTCGCCGCCGTGGCCGTGCAAAAGAACGTGCGCGACGTGGCGCGCGCCACGGCCGCCACACCGGCCGAGGCGCCGGGAACCTAAGCGCTGGGCGCGTGTCTATCCAAGTATGCGTGCGAGGGAACGGTGATGAGCGATCTGCAGAGACGGTTACAGATGGCGCTGGAAGCGGCGCACATGGCGATCTGGGATTCGCGCATCGCCGATGGCCAGGTCATCAACGGCACGGTCAGCTGGTCGGCCAAGGGCGCCGCCTTGCTGGGCCTGGAAGAACGCGCCCTGACGCAGCCGTTTCGCAATTTTCTCGACTATGTGCATGCGGATGACCGCGACAAGGTGGTGGCCATGCTGCAGGAAGGCATGCGGCACGGCGACGGCTATGCGCTGCAATACCGCGTCGTCTGGCCCGACGGCAGCGAGCACTGGCTGTCGGCCAAGGCGCAGGTCTTCACGGATGCGGCCGGACGCCCCGAGCGCACCCTGGGCGTGATCTGGGATATCACCGAGCACATGGCGCGCGAACTGATGATCGCCGAGCGCAAGGAACTGGCCGAGGTGACGCTCAGCTCCATCGCCGACGGCGTCATCACCACCGATCCGCATGGCAAGACGCGCTACCTGAACCGGGTGGCCGAGCAATTGACGGGCTGGAGCAACGACATGGCGCAGGGCCTGGACATCGGACTGACCATGCCGCTGGCCGATGAACGCACGGGTACAGCACGCGAGCACGTGGCCATGCGCTGCCTGCAACAGCGCCAGACCATCGGCATTTCGCCCCGCTCGCAGCTGGTCACGCGCGAAGGGCGGCGCATCGCCATCGAAGAATCGGCCGCGCCCATCTGGTCGCGCGACGGCGACATCCTCGGCGCCGTCGTCGTATTCCGCGACGTCAGCCACGAACGCCAGCTGAGCCAGCAGTTGTCGTGGCAAGCCACGCACGACACCCTGACGGGCCTGATCAACCGGCGCGAATTCGAACACCTGGTGGCCGGCGCCCTGCACACAGCCAAGCAGGACGGCCACGCGCATGCGCTGCTGTACCTGGACCTGGACCAGTTCAAGGTCATCAACGACACCTGCGGCCACGGCGCCGGCGACGTGCTGCTGCAATTGCTGGCCAAGATGCTGCAGGGGCGCATGCGCGACAGCGACATCCTGGCGCGCCTCGGCGGCGACGAACTGGGCGTGCTGCTGCCCCACTGTCCGCTCGAGCATGCGCGCCAGATCGGCGACCAGCTGCGCCAGTCCGTGCGCGAATTCCGTTTCGCCTGGGACGAACGCAGCTTCGAGCTGGGCGTGAGCATCGGCATCGTGGAAATCAACCAGGACAGCAAGTCCATGAGCGAGCTGCTGAGCGCCGCCGACCAGGCCTGCTACCTGGCCAAGGAGCAGGGCCGCAACCGCATCCATGTCTACCAGGAGTCCGACGTCATGCTGGCGCAGCGGCATGGCGAAATGCTGTGGATTTCACGCCTGAACGAAGCGTTCACGCACGATTATTTCCGCCTGTACGCCATGCCCATCGTGCACCTGCACGACAGCCCGGAACAGCACGACGAAGTGCTGATCCGCATCCGCAACAGCAAGGGCGATTTGATACTGCCCGGCGCCTTCATCCCGGCCGCCGAACGCTACGACATGATGCTGTCCATCGACCGCTGGGTCATCCGCGCCGTCTGTCACCATATCCAGAGCGTGCGCGACAGCCTGCCGCCTTTGGCCGCGCTGGCGGAAAGCCGGCGCCGCGCACCGGCCCTGTATTCCGTCAACCTGTCGGGCCTGTCGCTGGCCGACACGGGCCTGCAAGACTACATCACCGGGCAGTTCGTGCAGTTCGCAATTGCGCCCGAACAAATCTGCTTTGAAATCACGGAAACGGCCGTCATCGCCAACCTGCCCAAGGCGCAAGTGTTCATGCGCCAGCTCAAGGCCATGGGCTGCCGCTTCTCGCTTGACGACTTCGGCAGCGGCTTTTCCTCGTTCGGCTACCTGAAGGCGCTGCCCGTCGACTATTTAAAGATCGACGGCGTCTTCGTGCGCGACATCGCCACCAATGCCATCAACCGCGCCATGGTCAAGGCCATCAATGAAGTGGGCCACGTGATGGGCTTGAAAACGGTGGCCGAGTACGTGGAAGATGCGGAAACCCTGACCATCATCCGCGAACTGGGCATCGACTACGCGCAAGGCTACGCCGTGGGTAGCCTGCGGCCCCTGACGGCGGGCGTCGATTAGCCACGGCCGGCAACCGATATCTTTAAAGCAATGCCGCATTGCTATCGCTAAATGCGTGCCAGCACGACCAATCTGGAGGATTTTGATCTACATCAATAAATTTGCGCAGACGACTCCTTACACTGATCTCCATTCTTGCAATCGTGCAAGTCTTACTCACCAATTGCTTATTTAACTGATCAGGAAGCCGCGACCATGCGCCAAAATTTGCCAGTGACTAACCGTGAAGTCCTCGTCTTGGACGATCAGGCCATCGTGTCGAAAACGGAT
Organism: Janthinobacterium sp. JF4; assembly: GCF_059617925.1. Classification (NCBI taxonomy): domain Bacteria; kingdom Pseudomonadati; phylum Pseudomonadota; class Betaproteobacteria; order Burkholderiales; family Oxalobacteraceae; genus Janthinobacterium; species Janthinobacterium sp. JF4. The sequence goes on from NZ_JCAQAV010000012.1 coordinate 50,093, forward strand.
ATGAACGGCAATATCGTGTATGTGAATCCGTACTTCAGCCAGGTCAGCGGCTTCAGCGAGGCAGAGCTGCTCGGTTCACCCCAGAACATCGTGCGCCACCCGGACATGCCGGCCGAAGCGTTTGCCGACCTGTGGGCCTCGATCCAGGCCGGAACGCCGTGGACGGGCCTGGTCAAGAACCGCTGCAAGAACGGCGACTTTTACTGGGTGCGCGCCAACGTCACGCCCATCCGCGAAGCGGGCAAGACCATCGGCTACATGTCGGTGCGCGTGAAAGCGGACAAAGACCAGGTCAAGGCGGCCGAGGAAGCCTACGCGGCCATCCGCAACAAGGAAGGCGGCAACATCGTCATCAAGAACGGGCAGATCGTGCGCCCGGGCCTGGCGCACCTGTTGCACAACCTGACGCACATGTCGCTCAACCTGCGCATCTGGGCCGCCACCTCCATCGTCAATTGCCTGCAGTTGCTGGTGTGCGTCATCAGCCTGTTCGCCAGCGGCGGCAAGATCACCAATTACGCCATCTTCGGCGCCACCCTGTTCGGCTTCCTGATCAACGTTTTCCTCTGGTACACCTTGCGCATGTCCGTGCTCAAGCCGCTGGGCAAGGCCCTGAACGGCGCGCGGGCGATCGCCGCCGGCGACCTGTCGGGCAGTTTTGAGACGGAAAGCACGGATGAAGTGGGGCAATTGCTGCGCGCGCTGCAACAGATGAACAGCAACCTGATCGCCACCATCCGCGACGTGCGCATCAACGTGGAAACCATGGCTGTCGCCACCAAGCAAATCGCCGTCGGCAATATGGATCTCTCGGGCCGCACGGAATCGCAGGCCGCCAGCCTGGAAGAAACGGCCTCGAGCATCGAGGAATTCTCTTCGACGGTGAAACAGAACGCGGACAATTCGGTACAGGCCAATGAACTGGCCGTGGCCGCCTCGAAAGTGGCCGTGCAGGGCGGCGAAATCGTCGCCGAAGTAATCACCACCATGGACGAAATCAACACCTCGTCGAAGAAAATCGTCGACATCATCGGCCTGATCGAAGGCATCGCCTTCCAGACCAACATCCTGGCCCTGAACGCGGCCGTCGAAGCGGCCCGCGCCGGCGAGCAGGGCAGGGGCTTCGCCGTGGTGGCGGGCGAGGTGCGCAACCTGGCGCAGCGCTCGTCCGTGGCGGCCAAGGACATCAAGCAACTGATTGAGATTTCCGTCGGCAAGGTGGGCGCCGGCATGCTGCAGGTGAACCGCGCCGGCGCCACCATGGAACAGGTGGTCAGCTCGGTCAAGCAGGTGACGGCCATCATGCAGGAAATTTCCATCGCTTCGCGCGAACAAAGCATCGGCGTCGACCAGGTCAACCAGGCTATCGCCCACATGGACCAGGTGACGCAGCAGAACGCGGCCCTGGTGGAAGAAGCCGCCGCCGCCGCCACGCGCCTGGCGGAAGAAGCGGCCAGCCTGTCGCAAGCCGTGAGCCTGTTCAATTTCGGCAAGATGCCGGCACCGCGTCGCGTCGCCATGCCTGGCGGCAAATCGGGCGCTGCGGGCGCCGCGAACGCCGGCAAACCCACCATGAAACGCCTGGCCGCCTAAACCTTTCAAGACTTTACACACACCATGCCTACACTACTCAGCAGTGCTTCCGCCGACCTGGACGCCGTCGTCGAATTCGACCCGGTCATCATCGGCAAGATGAGCCAGTCCGGCCCGCGCTACACGTCCTACCCGACCGCCGACCGTTTCAATGCGGAATTTGGCTACGGCAACTTCCTCGAAGCGCTGGCCGCATTGCGCATGCGCGGCGGCCGCCGTCCCCTGTCGCTGTACGTGCACGTGCCGTTCTGCGACACACTGTGCTACTACTGCGCCTGCAACAAGATCATCACGAAAGACCGCAGCAAGGCCGCCACCTACCTCAGCTACCTGAAACAGGAAATCGCCATGCAGGGCAAGCTGTTTGCCGGCATGAACCAGATCGAGCAGCTGCATTTCGGCGGCGGCACGCCCACTTACCTGAGCGAAAAGCAGATGGACGAACTGATGGCGCACCTGCGCCAGCATTTCGAGTTCGCTGCCGATGAAGACGGCGAGTATTCGATCGAGATCGACCCGCGCACCGTGTCGCGCGAGCGCGTGTTTTCCTTGCGCGCGCAAGGCTTCAACCGCATCAGCCTGGGCGTGCAGGATTTCGACGCCGACGTGCAGAAAGCCGTCAACCGCATCCAGCCGGAAGCGGAAACGGTGGCCATCATGCAAGCGGCGCGCGACGCCGGTTTCCGCTCGATCAGCATCGACCTGATCTACGGCTTGCCCAAGCAAAGCCTGGACACCATGACGGAAACCTTGCGCAAGGTGATTTCCGCCAGCCCGGACCGCATCGCCCTGTACCACTACGCGCACATGCCGCACCTGTTCAAGCCGCAGCGCCGCATCCTCGACGCCGACATGCCCGACAGCGCCACCAAGCTGGCCATGCTGGGCCTGTGCATCGCGCGCCTGACGGCCGCCGGCTATGTCTACATCGGCATGGACCATTTCGCCAAGCCGACGGACGACCTGGCCGTGGCGCAGCGGCAAGGCCGTTTGCACCGCAACTTCCAGGGCTATTCGACGCGCGCGGAAGCGGACCTGATCGCCTGCGGCGTGTCTGCCATCAGTTCCGTCGGCGCCGTCTACAGCCAGAATGAAAAGACGCTCGACGCGTACTATGAAAAGCTCGACGAAGGCGTGCTGCCGATCGCGCGCGGCATCAAGCTCGACACGGACGATTTGTTGCGCCGTATCATCATCCAGATGCTGATGTGCAATTTCGAATTGTCGATCGCCAGCATCGAGCAGGCGCATCCGGTGAAATTCCGCAGCTACTTCGCCAGCGAGCTGGAAAAGCTGCGCGAACTGGCGCGTGACGGCTTGCTCGTCATCGAGGAAGACTGGCTGACGGTGACGCCGAAAGGGCGCTTGCTGATCCGCAATATCTGCATGGTCTTCGACCGCTACCTGACGCAGGCCCGCGCCAACGCGGCGCCGGACGCCGTGCAGCCGCTGCGCTACTCGAAAACGGTGTAGCGCAGCGCGATGAATGCCCTCAGCCTCGTGCCCATGTTCCTGGTCGGCCTGGCCGGCAGCGTACACTGCATCGGCATGTGCGGCGGCATCGTCGGCGCGCTGTCGCTCAGTGGTGGTGCACCGGCGGCGCCCACGCGCCCCGTGATCGCCATCGCCGTGGCGCGCCCCGCATTGCAGACAACCCTGCAATCGAACGTGCTGCGCGTGCTGGCCTACAACGGCGGACGCATCGGCAGCTATATGCTGGCCGGCGCCATGGCCGGCAGCCTGGCGGGCGCCGGCATGCTGCACCTGGCGTCGCTGCAAGTGGCCGGCTACTGGCTGGCCAACCTGATGCTCGTCGCGCTGGGTCTGTACCTGATGGATGCCTGGCGCGGCCTGGCCCACCTGGAAGCGGCCGGCAACGTCGTCTGGCGCCGCGTGCGCCCCCTGTTGAAACCGCTGATGCCGATGGATACGCCCTTGAAGGCGCTGGCCGTGGGCGGCCTGTGGGGCTGGGTGCCGTGCGGCATGGTCTACAGCGCCCTGCTGACGGCCATGCTGCAAGGTTCGGCCCTCGACGGCGCGGCCGCCATGGCCGCCTTCGGCCTGGGTACCCTGCCCATGCTGCTGGGCATGGGTTTACTGGGCACGCGCCTGCGCGCGCAGATGCAGCGCCGTCCCGTGCGCATCGCCAGCGGCTTGCTGGTGCTGGGCTTTGGCTTGCTGGGCCTGCTGCGTGCCGCGAATGGCGTGTCGCTGGGCTGGCTCGACGCCCTGTGCGTCACGGGCCATCCATGAAAAGACGCATGAAAACACACCTATGAATGCTGTCCTGAAACCTGCCGCCTGCTTCCATTGCGGCTTGCCCGTCCCCGCCGGCTCGAGCTGGAACGTCACCATCGACGACGTGCCGCGCGCCATGTGCTGCCCCGGCTGCGAAGCGGTGGCGCAAACCATCGTCGACATCGGCCAGAGCGCCTACTACCGCGACCGCGACGAATATGCCGTCAATGCAGCCGATGCGACCATGGTGCCGCCCGAGCTGCGTTTGTACAGCAATGACGACGCGCAATTCGCGCGCGACGCCAGCAGCTGCGAAGCGACCCTGTCCGTCGAAGGCATCCGCTGCGCCGCCTGCGTCTGGCTGATCGAGCGTCAATTAACACGCCTGCCCGGCGTGCAGGCGGCCAGCCTGAACGTCGCCACGGAGCGCCTGTACGTGCGCTGGAGCCGCGCCGAATGCGAACCGGGCGACATCCTGCAAGCCGTGCGGCAAGTCGGCTACACGGCCTATCCGTATGACGCCGTGCGCCATGGCGAGCGCCTGCAAAAGGCCAGCAAGACCCTGGGCCGCCAGTTGTTCGTCGCCGGCCTGTCGATGATGCAAGTGATGATGTACGTGGCGCCCGCCTACCTGGCCGAGGATGGCACGCTGGACGACAACATGGCCAGCCTGATGCGCTGGGCCAGTTTGCTGCTCACCTTGCCGGCCATCTGCTATTCGGCCATGCCATTCTTCCAGGGCGCCTGGGCCAGCCTGCGCGCGCGCACCCTGGGCATGGACGTGCCCGTGGCGCTGGGCATCCTGGCGGCCTTCTTCGGCAGCGTGGTGGCGACCTTCACGGGTCGCGGCGAGGTGTATTACGACTCGGCCACGATGTTCATCTTCCTGCTGCTGTGCAGCCGCTATTTCGAGCTGCAGGCGCGCCGCAAGGCCGCCTCGGCCCTCGAGCGCCTGCAGCACGCCTTGCCCGCCTCCGCCTCGCTGATGGCGGGCTTCCCGGACAACCGCGCCACCACCATGGTGCCGGCCGGCAGCCTGGCCGTCGGTGACGTGATTCTCGTCAAACCGGGCGAAGCGATCGCCGCCGACAGCGTCATCGTCGAAGGCACGAGCGCGCTCGATTTATCGCTGCTGACGGGCGAGAGCGCGGCCCAGCGCAGGCAAACGGGAGAACAGGTGCCGGGCGGGGCGATCAACGCCAGCGCGGCGCTCATCTTGCGCGTACTGAAACCCGCGCGCGAAAGCACCCTGTCGGACCTGTTGAAACTGATCGAGCGGGCCGGCAGCGGCAAGCCGCAGATCGCGCAGTGGGCCGACAAGGTCGCCGCCTGGTTCGTGCTGGGCCTGCTGCTGTTTGCCGTTGCCGTGTTCGCCTTCTGGAGCTGGCATGACCCGGCGCAGGCGTGGCCCGTGGCCATCGCCGTGCTGGTCGTGTCGTGCCCCTGCGCGCTTTCTCTCGCCACGCCGACGGCGCTGGCGGCCGCCACCGACAGCCTGCTGCGGCGCGGCGTGCTGATCGTCCAGCCGCACGTGCTGGAAACCCTGCACCGCGCCACCCACATCGTCTTCGACAAGACGGGGACATTGACCCTGGGCCGTCCCGTGCTGCGGCAAATCGAGGGCCTCGGCAGCATGACGGAAGACGACTGCCTGCAGGTGGCCGCCGCGCTGGAAGCGGGCAGCGCCCATCCGCTGGCGCAGGCGATCCTGGCAGCAGCCAAGGAGCAGCCGCACACGCACGCGGAACAGTTGCAGGAAGTGCAGGGCCAGGGACTCGAAGGCGTGGTCAATGGCGTGCGCTACCGCCTGGGCAATGCGGCCTTTGTCGCCGCCATCGCCGGGCCGCCGCTGGGCGACACGGCCGTCGGCATGCAGGGCATGACGCCGCTGTACCTGGGCACGCAGGGGCGCTGGCTGACGCGCTTTTTACTCAGCGATGCGCTGCGCCCGGAAGCGGTTGACGTGGTCGCGTATTTCCAGCGGCATGGCAAACAGGTCGTGCTGCTCAGCGGCGACCAGGAAGCGCTGACGCAAAGCGTGGCAACGGAACTGGGCATCCACACGGCGTGCGGCGAATGCCTGCCCGATGAAAAGCTCGACTTCGTGCAGCAGCTGCAGGCGACGGGCGCCGTGGTGGCGATGGTCGGCGACGGCATCAACGACGCTGCCGTGCTGAGCGGCGCCGACGTGTCCTTCGCCATGGGGTCCGGCGCCGCGCTGGCGCAGGCGCATGCGGACACGGTGCTGCTGTCGAGCCAATTGGTGTCCGTGCTCGACACGGCGAAAACGGCGGCGCGCAGCATGCGCATCATCCGCGAAAACCTGGGCTGGGCCACCCTGTACAATCTGACGGCCATCCCGGCCGCCGCGCTGGGTTTTTTAAACCCCTGGCTGTCCGGCGTCGGCATGGCTGCCAGCTCGGCGGTCGTCATCGCCAACGCCCTGCGCCTGCGGAAAGCCTGAACATGGAAGCACTGTACCTCCTCATCCCCTTAAGCGTCGTGGTCGTCTTCATCGCCCTGTGGGTGTATTTCACGGCCTCGGACAGCGGCCAGTTCGACGACCTCGTCGGACCGGGCCTGCGCGTGCTGCAGGACGACGATACGCCGCCGCCCGAAACGGCAGCCCCTCCGGCCACTCAACGCGAATAGCCTTGCGACCCCGGCCGCGCATCGAAGCGCCGGCCCCACCACGGTAAAAACACGGTATTGCCGCCGCGCGCGCGGAACCACGGCTGTTCGTGGTCGATGGGCCGCACCACGGCCGGCGGCGCCACCACGGCAGTCACGCTCTCGCTGTCGCTGCTGCCCGCCACCAGCACGGGCCGGCCCACATGGTTGGCATAAGCGATGGCCAGCGCCACGTTCGTCAGCGCCGTGCCCGCGCCCGTCTCGCCCAGCAGCGCCGGCATGTTGAAGGTCTGCCGGTTGAAATCGAAGTCGGGCAATTGCTGCGTCAGGCTTTGCGCCAGCGGGCCGAGCCGTTCTGACGAGACCGGATAGGTGCTGCCCGCATCGTGGACGACGTAGCCGATGGCGTCGTCGTTCAATTGCGCGTTCCGGGCCGCAGCGTCGATGGCAGCGCTCCAGGCCTGCACGGCGCGCGGGAACTGTCCCTTGTCGGCGGTGAAATCGGCGACCTTGCGCGTGGCGGGAAAACCCAGCCAGGCCAGCGGTGCACGCTCCGTCTTGTAGCTCGGGCCGGCCAGCACCAGCAAGACCATGTTTTCATTGATCTGCTCATCCTTGGGCGGATAGCTGGGCGCATCCCAGTTCATCACCCACACGGTCTTGTCGGGGTTGGCCTGCAGATAAGCCAGCCCCGCCGCCAGTGACGTAAAGCCCGCATTGGCGCCGCCCATGGTGACGCGCACGTCGGGCGGCGTGGCCGTGGTCCAGGAATCGGGGAAAGAGGGGTTGCCGATGCTGAAGGCATCGGTAATCGTTTCAACGATATATTTTCCCGCCTCGTCTGGATCAAGGCGTCCAGCCGGCAAGGCATATTCGACGTGAATGCCCGCCAGTTCGCGGCGCGTGGATTTGTCAGTTAGTGAGTGCGCGTTGTAAAAATATTCTTTGTTGGAAAAGTAGATATCCCGGAAAAGATAGATCAATTCCTCCACATACTTTTCATGATATCCATTGAATGTTTCCCGCCCCTTGTTGCCAGAAGCAATCATGCCGATCGATTGCACCTTGCCAAAACGCAAAGGATTCTCTTTCACTTTGCTATCGTCCTTGTTCGGCTTGGCCAGGCCCAGTGTCCACAGCAATTGCCACTCGGTCGGATAGTCGCGCCGCTGCAGGGGATTGAGCCATTGCACACCGACCACCTGCGCCATGTACAGCGATTCTGGCGCAGCGGGTGCGACGGCGGCAACTGGTGCCGCGACGGGCACCTTGCTGGCGCAGGCCGAGGTCAGAAAAAGCACGGCAAGCGCCAGCAATGCCGGCATCAACAATAGTCGTTTCATCAGCAATCCTTCTTCAAGAGGAACATCGACTTGCACGGTTTGTAAGACTGACCAGAGTGCGATCCCAAAGCCGAGCGCAAATACCAGCATGCTCCAGCCCAGCCTGCGCGGTAAGGTAGCAATCAAGTTGCGCATCAGGATGTCTCCGGACGCTTGTACATGCGCTCATCCACAATTTCAGAAGGCATGCGCCCTGTGCTGCCATCACTTTTAACCCACTCCAATAACGGCTTTTTCTTAAACAAACCAAGCTTGAAATATTCAAGAAAAATTCTGTTTGGATTACCCCTTTTTTCCAGCTCCTTCAACAATCGCCAATCCGCAATCACTCTCAATTCCCGCATCGCCTCCTCACCGATATGACACACCCCAATCGCCACGTCATACGCCAGCGCCTTTTCCGCGTGCCGGGGATTGGTCAGGATGGTGGAGTGGTCGGTCGCATGCGTGTCGCAGGTGGCCGCCAGTTGCCCCTGGATTTCCTGCTTGCGCCATTCCAAGTATTCCGGCGTGGCGGTGGACAGGTCGTCTTCCATCATCGCCTTGCCGTCATTGCCGTCGAGCTTCTCGCGGCGGGCCTTCATGCGCAGGCGGGCATGGTCTTCGTAGCGCAGTGCCGCCTCGGTATCGCGGTCGCCCTGCGGCGTGCCGCCCACGCTTGTATCGGCATACGGCTCGCCTTTCTGACGTGCCTTGCCCGCATGGCGGTGCGTGCCGGGCGACTCGATATCCTGGTCGAATTGAGGGCTGGGGTGGCCAAAGCGCATGGACTGCGGTGTAAACACTTCCGGCAAGGCGGGCGCCGTCACGGGGATGCGCCAGTCATCGGGCGGCACGGCATTGATGGGGGTCTTCAGCATCTTCATGAGGGCCGACATGGCGGCGGCCGTGCGCACGCTCGCCGCCTTGCCCGCCGCGCTGCTGCTGGCCCGCACGCCCTTGTCTGGATCGTATTTGGAGATCGGCGAATGAGGATGCCAGAAATCGGCGCTGCCCCGCGCGGGCTGGCGATAGTGATTGCGCCAATAATCATAATCGCCGTGCTGGCCAACGGGAAAGCCCTGCGCGAAGACGCGCTGGGTAAACACGCCGTCGCCACGCGTGGCCTTGATCTGTTCGGCGCTGAGACCTAGCCAGCCGATGCCCTGGATGGGCGTGGCGGAAATCACCTGGTCGTGCGGATTGCAATACAGGGTGACGCGACCGCGCGTGCCTTTCTGCGGGCCGCAGCCATGGCTGGCCTTGTCTTTGTCCAGGCTGAAATCATGTGTCTCGTTGTCCGCCATGCGGCGCAGGCAGGGATCGATGGCCGGTTCCGACGCCTGGCCGCGCACGATGTCGAAAAATGCCGCCAGGGTCTGGCGGCGCGCCTTGCCGCTTTGCCGGCCCACATTGCCATCGACATCCCTGACTTGCCCCTGCAGCCAGCCTTCCGTGTCGTTTCTGCGCAACAGGCTGTACGGAGGATTACATAAAACATAAGTATCGGCCACGCAACGGCCGCTTTTGCCTGCCGCATCTTTCACGTCAGCCATCTTGTTGCCCAGAAACGCCGCCGCCATGCCCACCATATTGCCCTGGCTGTGACAAACCAGCGTGATCGGCACATCGGCCTGCCGCTGGCGGATGGCCGCTACCAGATGCGCCAGGCGCAAAGCCGCCAGCACGAAGTAGGGGCGCGGTGGGCAGGCATACACGATGCGGTCGTTGACGGGATTGAGATGCTCGATATGGATGAACAGGAAGAGGGCGTCCGACAAGCCCTCACCCCACAGATCCGGCAGCGAGGAGCAGCCATTCGCGAACGGGCCGCCGCCCCAGTAAGCGTGTTCGTTCAGGTAGACCGAATCGCCATACGCCTGCAACTCCTTGTCGCTGGCCTTGTAGCCCCAGCGGAACTGGATCACGGGCGAGAAGTGCGCTTGCGGCCCGATGAAGGTGCTGGCCGTATAGTCGGGATCGACATAGCCGTCATCGCTCAACTCGCTCCGGTAGCGCAGCGGCGTCAATTGTCCGGCCTCGGGCGTGGCGTGGCATAGGTGCTCGTCGCAGCGCTTCATGCGCGTGTTCAGGCCGGCGCACAGGCCTGCTTCGGCCGCGCTGTACCACTCGCCGTCGGAATTGACGCCATGCACGAAGATGACGATGCCCGGCGACGGCATTTGCTGCAGGCAGTCGAGCAGGCTGTAGCTGAACAGGGACGTTCCGTTGAGCTTTCCCACAACCAACTTAATATCTTCACCATCCGCTGGCGCGCTATCGGCATGACTCATGGCTAGCCCTCATCATGACTGGACTGTCCACTGTAAACCGTTGCTAATCTACATGTTTTAAGCTACATCAAGCCAGCGCTTGCAGGGATCTTGCATGGCTTTTTTGACCGAAATATCACTTTATTTCGATGCCAGTTCGCTACGCTTATTTCATCCGGGGAATTTTGATCCACATCAAAGTTTTTTCGCGGTCAAACACTTACTCTCTGGCCACCATCATAAATAGTAATTCCAGGGAGAGTCTTTGTGGATCAATCGCTGAACTATAACTACAAGATCGTGAAGCAATTCGCGGTCGCTACTGTGGTATGGGGCATCATCGGCATGCTGGTTGGCGTTATCATCGCCGCTCAGCTGGCCTGGCCTGCCCTGAACCTCGACATACCTTGGCTGACATACGGACGCTTGCGTCCGCTGCACACGAATGCGGTGATTTTCGCCTTCGGCATCTGCGGCCTGTTCGCCACCTCGTACTACGTGGTGCAACGCACCTGCCAGGTACGCCTGTTTTCCGACAAGCTGGCCGCCTTCACCTTCTGGGGCTGGCAAGCAGTGATTCTGGCAGCGGTGGTCACGCTGCCGATGGGCATGACGCGCGGCAAGGAATACGCCGAGCTGGAATGGCCCATCACCATCCTCATCGCCGTCGTCTGGATCGCCTACGCGATCGTCTTCTTCGGCACGCTGATCAAGCGCAAGGTCAAGCATATCTACGTGGCCAACTGGTTCTTCGGCGCCTACATCCTGGCCGTGACGATCTTGCACGTGGTCAACGGTGCCGTCAGCCCCGCTTCGGCCACCAAATCCTACTCCGCCTACAGCGGCGTGCAGGACGCGATGATCCAGTGGTGGTACGGCCATAACGCGGTGGGTTTCATCCTGACCGCCGGCTACCTGGGCATGGTCTACTACTTCATCCCGAAACAGGCCGAGCGCCCCGTGTACTCGTACCGCCTGTCGATCGTCCACTTCTGGGCACTGATCTTCACCTACATGTGGGCCGGCCCGCATCACCTGCACTACACGGCCTTGCCTGACTGGACGCAATCGATCGGCATGGTCTTCTCGCTGGTCCTGCTGGCGCCAAGCTGGGGCGGCATGATCAACGGCATCATGACCCTGTCGGGCGCCTGGCACAAGCTGCGCACCGACCCGATCCTGAAATTCATGATCGTCTCGCTGTCGTTCTATGGCATCGCCACCTTCGAAGGTCCGATGATGTCGATCAAGACCATCAACTCGCTGTCGCACTACACCGACTGGACCGTTGCCCACGTGCATGCGGGCGCCCTGGGCTGGGTGGGCTTCATCACCATGGGTTCGATCTACTACCTGCTGCCGCGCCTGGCGGGCCGCACGCAGATGCACAGCACGCGCCTGGTCGACGTGCACTTCTGGGTGGCCACCATCGGCATCGTGCTGTACATCGCCGCAATGTGGATCGCCGGCGTGATGCAGGGCCTGATGTGGCGCGCGGTCAATCCGGACGGCACCCTGACCTACACCTTTGTCGAGAGCGTGAAAGCGACGTATCCGTACTACGTGGTGCGCGTGGCCGGTGGCCTGCTGTACCTGTCGGGTATGTGCATCATGGGCTACAACACCTGGATGACCTTGCGCGGCAGCAAACTCCCCGTCGCCCGCATTCCGGAACTGAACGCGGCGCACGCCTGATAGGAGCGAAAGCAAATGAAATTTTCACATGCATGGATTGAGAGAAACCCCTGGCTGCTGATCGCCCTGGTCACGGTAGTGATCAGTATCGGCGGCGCCGTCGAGATCGTCCCCCTGTTCTTCCAGAAGAGCACGACGGAGCCGGTCGCCGGCCTGAAGCCGTACTCGCCGCTGCGCCTGGCTGGCCGCGACATTTACGTGCGCGAAGGCTGCTACAACTGCCACTCGCAGATGGTGCGTCCGCTGCGCGCGGAAACGGAACGCTACGGCCACTATTCGGTCGCTGGCGAGTTCGTCTACGACCGTCCGTTCCAGTGGGGTTCCAAGCGCACGGGGCCGGACCTGGCCCGCGTGGGCGCGCGCTACAGCGACGAATGGCACCGCACGCACTTGAACAACCCGCGCGACGTGGTGCCCGAGTCGAACATGCCGGCCTACCCATGGCTGGCGAAGACCAAGCTGGTGCCTGACGAGATCATGCCGAAGATGCGCGCTCTGAAACGCCTCGGCGATCCGTACAGCGATGCGGAAATCGCCGCCGCGCCGGCCCAGCTGCAGGACAAGACGGAAGAAGACGCCCTGGTCGCCTATCTGCAAGGCCTCGGTACATTAATCAAAACAAGGAATTAGCATGGCAATCGAAAACCTGTTTGACAGCGCCAGCAGCGTCATGACGGTGGTTTCCTTTACGACGTTCATCGGCATCCTGTGGTGGACTTTCAGCCGCAGCAATAGCGACTTCGACGCGGCGGCGCGCCTGCCGTTCGACGACGAAGCGCTCGACTACGCGGCCGATGCCGCGCCAGCACAAGGGGAGCGCAACCATGGCTGATTTTACCAATGGCTTCTGGAATATCTACATCATCGTGCTGTCCCTGCTGGGCATCATCGGCTGCGGCGTGCTGCTGTACTCGCAGTCGAAAATCAAAGTGGTCGCCGGCGCCCCTGCCGATGGCACCACGGGCCACGTCTGGGACGAGGACTTGAAGGAACTCAACACGCCGATGCCGCGCTGGTGGATGTGGTTGTTCTACATCACCATCGTCTTCGCCCTGGCGTACCTGTTCCTGTACCCGGGCCTGGGCACCTATGCCGGCAGCCTGGGCTGGAAATCGACGGGCCAGTACGAGGAAGAGCTGAAGAAGGCGGAAGCCGACTACGGTCCCCTGTTCAACAAGTACCTGAGCCAGGACTTGAAGACGGTGGCCGCCGATCCGCAGGCGCAAGCCATCGGCCAGCGTCTGTTCCTGACCTACTGCGCGCAATGCCACGGTTCGGATGCGCGCGGCAACAAGGGCTTCCCCAACCTGACGGACAAGGACTGGCTGTATGGCGGCGAACCCGACATCATCAAGACCACCATCCTGCACGGCCGCAATGGGCAGATGCCACCGATGGGCGCCGCCCTGGGCTCCGAAAAGGATGTCGAGAACGTGGCCCATTATGTGCTGAGCCTGTCCGGTTCGACCTCGGATCCCGTCAAGTCGGTGCTGGGCAAGGCCAAGTTTGGCGCCTGCATGGCCTGTCACGGCGCCGATGCCAAGGGCAACCAGATGCTGGGTGCACCGAACCTGACGGACAAGATCTGGCTGTACGGCGGCAGCGCCGATACCATCATGGAAACCGTACGCAAGGGACGCAGCAACACCATGCCGGCCTTCAGCGATTTCCTCGGCGAGTCCAAGGTGCACGTGCTGTCGGCGTATGTCTGGGGCCTGTCGAATCCTCAGACGCCCGTGAAATGACGTAATGGAACCTCAAGTCATCAAGATGTATGCGGCCCGCGAGCAGATCTACCCTCGCGAGGCCAAAGGACGCTACGCTACCTGGCGATGGGTATGCGTCTGGCTTACCCAGCTGGCGTTCTACGGCTTGCCGTGGTTGACCTGGAATGGCAGGCAAGCCCTGCTGTTCGATTTGACCACGCGCAAGTTCTACATTTTCGGCGTCGTGCTGTGGCCCCAGGATTTCATCTATCTGGCGGCCCTGCTGATCATCTGTGCGTATTTGTTGTTCCTCGTCACGGCCATTGCCGGGCGGGTGTGGTGCGGGTTCTCTTGCCCGCAAACGGTATACACGGAAATTTTCCTGTGGGTCGAACGCCGCATCGAGGGCACGCGCAGCGCGCGCATGGCCCTCGACAAGCAGGGCCCCTCCGTGCGCAAGGCATTCAAGAAGACGGCCAAGCACCTGGCATGGGGCGCCATCGCCCTGTGGACGGGCTTTACCTTTGTCGGCTACTTCACGCCGATCAAGGAACTGGCGCACTCGGTGACCACCCTCAATTTCGGTCCCTGGGAATGGTTCTGGGTCTTGTTCTACAGCCTGGCAACCTACGGCAACGCGGGCTGGCTGCGCGAGCAGGTGTGCAAATACATGTGCCCCTACGCACGCTTCCAGAGCGCCATGTTCGACCAGGACACCCTGATCATCACCTACGATACCAAGCGCGGCGAACCACGTGGCGCCATGAGCAAGAAGGCCGGCAACAACGACAAGCTGGGCGATTGCATCGATTGCACCCTGTGCGTGCAGGTATGTCCGACCGGTATCGATATCCGCAAAGGCCTGCAGTATGAGTGCATCGGCTGCGCCGCTTGCGTCGATGCCTGCAACAGCGTGATGGACAAGGTCGAGCGGCCGCGTGGCCTGATACGCTACAGTACCGACCATGCGATGGAAAACAACTTCAATTCGAAGCAGATCCGCCAGCGCGCCATGCGCCCGCGCGTGCTGATCTACACGTCCATCCTGGCTCTGATCATCATCGCCGTATGTACTTCGCTGGCCCTGCGCACGCCCCTGAAAATGGACGTGATCCGCGACCGCGGTTCGATGGGACGCGAAGTGGAAGAGGGCATGATCGAAAACGTCTACCGCCTGCAGATCATGAACACCTCGGAGCAAACCCAGCATTTTAAAATCAGCGCTTCCGGCTTGCCGGGCCTGACCTTGCTGACACGCGAAGAAGTGACCTTGCAGCCGACGGAAACGCTGGGCTGGCCGATCCGCCTGCGCGCGCCGCACGGCGTCGGCGAGAAGGGCTCGAACAAGATTGCGATCGAATTGCACTCGCTGGACGACCCGTCGCTGCATGTGCGTGAAAGCGCGGTATTCATCGTGCCGCGCTAATGCAGGAAGGCCAGTCCCCGCATGGGGATTGGCCGTTTACACAGGAGAAATACCATGTCTGACAGTCTGAAACTGCAACCGCCCGCCGATCCCTGGTACAAGCATCGCTGGCCTTGGCTGCTGATGATCGGTCCCGGCCTGTCCGTGGTCGTCGGCAGCTTCATGGGCTATATCGCGTTTACGCAGCCCGATGCGCTGGTGGTGGGCGATTACTACAAGCAGGGCAAGGCGATCAACCAGGACCTGCGGCGCGACACGGTCGCCAGCGACCTGGCGATGGACACGAGCTTGTCCTACGATGTGGCGTCAGCGCGCCTGACCGGTTCCGTGCACAGCTTCGGCAAGGCCTATCAGGCGCCGTTGCAGCTGCACCTGGCGCATGCGACGCTGCCGGAAAAGGATATCAAGCTGCTGGTGCAGCCCGATGCGGCCGGCAATTTTACCGTGGCGCTGCCGATGCTCGAGCGCAGCCGCTGGCAAGTGCTGGTGGAAAACGACAAACGCGAGTGGCGCCTGTCCGGCATCTGGACCTGGCCGCTGCAGCGCAGCATCGCGCTGCATGCGGATGAAGAACTGTAAGTCTTACTTGCAGACGTCCGTGCCGGCCGTGATGGCCTTCAGTTTTGCCGGCTGCAGGATCTCGATCTCTCGGTTGGAGACGCGCAGCCAGCCTTCCTTCTTGAATTTGGACAATAACCGGCTGACGCTCTCGATAGTCAGGCCCAGGTAGTTGCCGATTTCCTCACGCGACATGCGCAGCTGGAATTTGCTGCTCGAATAGCCGCGCGCTTCATAGCGCGACGCCAGGTTGACGATGAAGGCGGCAAACCGCTGCGTCGCCTGCATATTGCCCAGCAACAGCATGACGCTTTGCTCGCGCGTGATTTCCTGGCTCATCATGCGGTGGAAATGGCGCAGCAGGGTCGGCATATTGCCCAGCAATTGTTCCAGGCTGGAAAACGGGATTTCACATACTTCGCTGTCTTCCAGCGCCACCGCATTGCAGTGGTGGCGGTCGGCGCTGATGGCATCCATGCCCAGCAGCTCACCCGCCATCTGGAAACCCGTCACCTGCTCCTCGCCGCCCGGATTGATCTGGTACGTCTTGAAGTGGCCCAGGCGGATCGCGTACAGGTTCTGGAACGAGTCGCCGATGCGGAACAGCGAGGCGCCGCGCACGATCTTGCGGCGGCGGCCGATAATCTGGTCCAGCCTGTCCATGTCGCCCACATCGAGGCCCATCGGCAGACACAATTGATGCATGCTGCAGGTCGAGCATCGCGCACGCAACGCCTCCACGTTCACGGTGGGCAAGGTGGGAGTGAGTAGCGCTTCAGTCATGTCGGTACCTTTTAGAAAATGCAATAACAAGTTTACTGCATACAGGGTTGCCATGTGCCAATTTCACTGCAATTCCGCTGAATAAACGACGTTCCGACTTTAATTATATGGCAACATCGTCAAAAGCCCATGCGGAGAGGGCCATTTGCGCGGCGCCGCTTGCCAAGTTGATGTATTGATAGGAAAATTCCTGACAGCATTATCTGCCGCCTGTGCCGCCCGGTACTGAAAAGGAAATCATGAAGCCTCTCGGCATTAAAGCAAAAGTCGCGCTGGCCACCAGCCTGACCTCGATCGCCATGATCGCGCTGGTCACCATGATCCAGGTGCAGCGCATGCGCGACGACTTCACCCGGGTACTGCTGAGCCAGCAGTCGTCCCTGATCGCGCGCACCGCTGCCGAGCTCGACGATAAGCTGGGCATGCTGCTGCAAGTCGTCGCCCTGACGGCCAAGCAGCAGCCGCCCGCATTGATAGGCCAGCCCGTCCAATTGCGCGAATATTATTCGCGCCGTTCCATGCTGGTGCTGTTCGATGACGTGCTGGTGCTCGATGCGCATGGCGCCATCGTGGCCGACATGCCCCAAGTGGCCGGGCGCATCGGCATCAACGTCGCCGAGCGCGAGTACTTCCAGACCGTGCTGCGCACGCGCCAGCCCATGATCACCGAACCGATGCTGGGCAAGGCGAGCGGCATGCCCATCGTGCAGATGGTGGCGCCCGTGCTCGGCGCCGACGGCCAGGTGGTGGGCGTGGTGATTGGCGTGCTGCGCCTGTACAAGGATAACCTGCTGGGCCGCCTGCGCTCGGAAAAGATCGGCAAGAGCGGCTATTACTTCATCGTCACGCGCAGCGCCGTGCCGCGCTACGTGCTGCATCCGGACACCAGCCGCCTGCTGCAGCCGCGCGCGCCGAACGCCAACCTGACCACCACGCAGCTGCTGAAGGACGATGGCGAAGGCAGCATGGTCAGCACCAACAGCCGCGGCATCACGGCCGTCAACAGCTTCAAGCGACTGAAATCGGTGAACTGGCTGCTGGCCGCCTCGCTGCCCCTCGAGGATGCCTTCGAACCCTTCGACGGCGTGCTGTACCGATTGGTGCTGTGGAGCGTCCTCGCCTCGCTGCTGGCCGCTGCCGTTCTGGGCTGGGTCACCGTGCGCCTGCTGTCGCCGCTGGTGCGCCTGCGCGACACCCTGCTGGCCCTGCGCACCAGCGGCAGCCGTTTCACCCCCGTGCCGGTGCAGCAGCGCGACGAGATCGGCGAACTGACGGAAGCGTTCAACGGCCTGATGGGCGAACGCGACCGCCTGCAACAGGAACTCGAATCGCGCGCGGCGGAGCTGGAGCAGGAGCGCGACCGGGCCGAGGCGGCCAACCGCGCGAAGAGCGATTTCGTGGCCAACATGAGCCATGAAATCCGCACGCCCCTCAATGCCGTGCTGGGCATGGTGTATTTGCTGGGTAATACCAAGCTCGATACGGAACAGCGCAAGTATCTGACCATGGTGCGCGTGGCGGGCCAGTCGCTGCTGGGCATCCTCAACGACGTGCTCGACTATTCGAAGATCGAGGCGCGCCGCATGGAATTGTCGCCCGTCGAATTCGACCTCGACGAAGTCATGAATACCCTGGCCACGACGATGACGATGAATGCGGGCGAAAAGGAGCTGGAACTGGCCATCGCCGTCGAGCCCGACGTGCCGCGGCGCCTCGTGGGCGACGCCCAGCGCCTGCAGCAAATCCTCGTCAACCTGGCCGGCAACGCCATCAAGTTCACCGAGAGCGGCGAAGTGGTGGTGGCCGTCAGCCTGGCCGAGAGCGAAAACGGCCGCGCCTGGCTGCGCTTCGAAGTGCGCGACACGGGCATCGGCATGACGGAGCTACAGCAACAGCAGCTGTTCGCCGCGTTTTCACAGGGCGACCAGAGCATCACGCGGCGCTTTGGCGGCACGGGCCTGGGCCTGGCCATCAGCAAGCAGCTGATCCACATGATGGGCGGCGACATCGCCGTCGCCAGCAGCGAAGGCAAGGGCAGCCGCTTCTGGTTCAGCGTGCCGTTCGACATGCTGGCGCAGCCGGCCGAAACGCGGCGCACGCCGGCCCTGGGCCAGCTGCGCCTGCTGGTAGCCGACGACAACCGCACCACGCGCGAACTGATCGTCAAGCTGATCGAGGCGTGGGGCTGGCTGGCCGACGAAGTGGACTCCGGCTTTGCCGCCATCGAGCTGTACCGCGAACGCCTGGCGCAGCAGCAGCCGTACGACGTGGTGCTGGCCGACTGGCACATGCCCGTCATGGACGGCCTGGCCACGGCCAAGGCCATCCGCCAGGCGGCCAGCGGCCAGCGCCAGCCCATCGTGGTGATGGTCAACGCCTTTGCCCGCAACCACCTCGAGGAAATTTCCAGCGCGGCCGAAGCCGACGTCGTGCTGATGAAGCCGATCACGGGGTCGAGCCTGTTCGATGCCCTGCACCAGGCGCTGATCGCCAAGCACGACGGCGGCGAACAGCGCATCCTGCACCAGCCGCTGGGCACGGAACTGGCCGGCGTGCATTTCCTGCTGGTGGAAGACAATCATTTGAACCAGGCCGTGGCGCGCGGCATCCTCGAACACATGGGCGCCACCCTGGACGTGGTGGGCGACGGTTTGCAAGCCGTGGAGCGGCTGCGCACGGAAGCGCTGCGCTATGACATCGTGCTGATGGACATGCAGATGCCCGTCATGGACGGTTTCAGCGCCACCCACATCATCCGCACGGAACTGCGTTTGAGCCTGCCCGTGATCGCCATGACGGCAGGCGTGCTGGCGTCCGAGCGCGAGCGCTGCATGACGGCCGGCATCAACGATTTCATCGCCAAGCCCGTGGTGGTGGAGGAGATGATGGAAGTCATCCTGCGCCACCTGCCCAAGCGCCCGCAAGTGCAGACGGCCGGGCCGGCACGCGTCGCCGATGAAGAAGTGTTTTCCATGGCGCCGCTGATGCGCGTGATGGGACGCGACGCGAAGGGACGCGGCGTGCTGCGGCGCATGGTGGAAGACGCGCTGAACAAGGGCATGACGCCCGTGCGCGACGCCGAAACGGCGTTGCAGGCAGGCCGCCACAGCGACGTGGCGCGCATCCTGCACAGCGTGCGCGGCTCCGTGGGCACCCTGGGCACGAAACGCCTGATCCGCGCCGCGTTTGCTACCGAGGAAGCCATCGATGCGGACCGCCTGGACGAGGTGCCGGCGCTGCTGGCGCACACGGCGCAGGAACTGGAGCAGGCGCTGGCGGCGGCGTCCGACTGGTTGTCGCGGTTGAAGGATTAGGCCTGCAACGTAAAGCCGGGGTCAGACCCGCCGGGCCTGACCCCGGAACTTCGCTCAGCGTCGCCGTTTACGCCGGCACGCCCAGAATCACGCTGGATGCCTTGAACATCGCCGTCACCTTGCTGCCTGGCTCGATGCCCAGCTCGGTGCAGCTCTGGTTGGTGATGATGGCGGCGATCGTGCCGCCGCGTGGCAAGTCCAGCACCACTTCCGTGTTGACGGCGCCCGTCTGCACGCGCGTCACGCTGCCGGTCAACTGGTTGCGCGCGGAAAAGCGCGCCCCTTCGCTGTCCGTCACGAGGATGATGGACGAGGCCTTGATCAGCGCGAACGCTTCCGCGCCTGGCACCAGGCCCAGGCTGGCGCTGCTGCCCTGCGTGACGATGGCGACGATGTGCTGGCCGCCGGGCAATGCCAGCGTGACTTCGTCGTTGACGGCGCCCTGTTTCAGTTCGGCCACCTTGCCGAGGAATTGATTGCGCGCCGTAGTTTTCATGGCCATTCTCCGTATGAGTAACAAATCGTCGGCGATGCCTTCGGCCTGGCTGCCCAGCTGGCGCAGGTAGCGGGCATGCTCGCGCTCGATGATGCGGAAATTGTCGACCAGTTGGCGCCCCCGTGGCGTCAGGCGCGTGCCGCCGCCGCCCTTGCCGCCCGTCAGGCGCTCGACCAGCGGCTCGCCGGCCAGGTTGTTCATGGCGTCGATGGCGTCCCAGGCCGCCTTGTAGCTCATCTTCACAAGCTTGGCCGCCTGCGTGATGGAGCCGCATTCGGCGATGGCGCCCAGCAATTCCACCCTGCCGGCGCCACCCAGGTGCTCTCCGCCCACCGTCATCCATACCGAGCCTTGCAGGCCGATTTCCGCTGCCGCTGATTTATCCAATGCGTTCACCCAATGCCATGTGTTCTTCCCTGTTATCGATCTTTCCGTCGCGCAAGTACAGCACATGCTCGCCCAGGATGCGCGCATCTTCCGGATCATGTGTGATCAGGATCATGGGCACGTCCAGGCGTTGCTGCCACTGGCTCAGTTCCAGCCGCATTTTGACACGCAGGGCCGGATCGAGGGCGGCAAACGGCTCGTCGAGCAGCAGCGCGGCCGGCTCGGCCACGAGCGCCCTCGCCAGCGCCACCCTTTGGCGCTGGCCACCGGACAACTCGTCGGGGAACTGGTGCGCCAGTTCCTGCAAGTGAAACGCGTCCAGCCAATGCTCGACCTTCTGCAATTTTTCGCGCGCGCGCGGGTTGAACCAGCCGCGGCTCAGGCCAAAACCCACGTTCTGGCGCACCGTCAGGTGCGGGAACAGGGCGTAATCCTGGAACAGATAGGCGACGTTGCGCTGCTGCGGCGGCAGGTTGATGCCGGCGGCGGCATCGAACAGGGTACGGCCGTTCAGGCGGATATGGCCCGCGTCAGGCGTGAAGAGGCCGGCAATGGCTTTCAGGGTCATGCTCTTGCCGGCGCCGGACGGGCCATACATGGCGATGCGCTGGCTGCCTGACGTGCATTGCACCTGCAGGTCGAAACGGCGTTTGCCGGAGCGCAAGGTGGCGCGGATGTCGAGGTCGAGTTGCATAGGTGCCATCATAGGCCTCATTTGTGCGCGATGCGCCCGGGCGCCAGGCGGCCAGCCGCCAGCAGCACCACGATGCAGACAAGGGAGATAATCAGGACCAGCGTATTGGCCACGTCGTCCTGGCCCGCCTGCACGGCTTCATACACGGCCACCGACAGGGTCTGCGTCTTGCCGGGGATGCTGCCGGCCACCATCAGGGTGGCGCCGAACTCGCCCAGCGCGCGCACAAAGCCCAGCAGCACGCCAGCGAGAATGCCGCGCCAGGCCAGCGGCAAGGTGACGCGGAAGAAAATCGCCATTTCCGAGATGCCCAGCACGCGGGCCGCCTGCTCCAGCTGGCCGTCGACGGCCTCGAAGGCGGCGCGCGCCGGCTTGAAGACGAGGGGAAAGGCGACCACCGTGGAAGCGATCACGGCGCCCTGCCAGGTAAAGATGAGGTTGATGCCGAAGTTATCCTGCAGCCAGATGCCCAGGGGGCCGCGCCGGCCCAGCAGCACCAGCAAGTAATAGCCGAGCACGGTGGGCGGCATCACCATCGGCAGGGTCAACAGGGCGTCGAGCAGCTCGCGCCCGGGAAAACGCGTGCGCGCCAGCAGATAGCCCGTACCGATGCCGAGCAGCAAATTGAGCGCCGTGGCCCATGCCGCCACTTTGAGCGACAGGGCCAGCGCGGTCCAGGCGATATCCATGCGGGCGCGGTTGCGTTATGGTTTTTTAAAGCCGTATTTGGCGAGGATGGCTTGCGCCGGCGCCGTCTGCAGGTAGCTGACGAAGCGCTTCGCTTCGGCCGCATTGCCGCTGCCCTTGATGGTGGCGATCGGGTACAGCACGGGCGCGTCCAATGGCACCTCCAGCACCACGTTGACCTTGTCTTTCATGATGGCCGCGTCGGTGGCGTAGACGAAGCCCGCATCGACTTCGCCGCGCGCCACGTAGTCGAGCGACTGGCGCACGTTCTGCGTGCCGATGGCCTTGGCTTGCACGGCGTCCCACAGCTTGGCCTTCTTCAGCGCGCCTTCGGAGTAACGGCCGACGGGCACGCTGGCCGGGTTGGCGATGGCCACGCGGGTCACGCCCTTGTGCGTCAGGTCGGCCAAAGCCTTGATGCCCAGCTTGCTATCGTGCGGCACGATCAGCACCAGGCTGTTGCCGACGAAATCCATGCGGTCGGCCGGCAAGACGAGGCCCTGCTTTTGCGCCGCATCCATGGTTTCCTGGTCGGCCGAGGCAAACACGTCCACGGGCGCGCCCTTGACGATCTGCTGCAGCAGCACGCCCGAGGCGGCAAAGTTCAAGGACACCTTGCTGCCCGGATATTGCGCCTCATAGCCTTGCGCCGCATCCTTGAACGCATTCGTCAGGCTGGCCGCAGCCGACACCACCACTTCGCCGGCAACGGCGGAGGTGGCGGCGGTGGCGGCGGTGGCCAGCAGGGCGGCGCCAAGCAGGCGGGCGAGAGAGGTGAGGCGCATGATCGTATCCTTGTAAGTGAACGGTGACAAGGAGCGTAATATACACCCATATATAGCGTTCTGCCATGGCGCAAGTCAAGACAGCTGAACTTGCTTCAAGGACAGCCTTAAGCGGCCACTTTCTCGCTGTCCAGGTCATCCTTGCGCCGCGCATAGCGTTGCGCGATCACGGCGCAGATCATCAGCTGGATCTGGTGGAACAGCATCAGCGGCAAGATCACCATGCCCAGCGAGTGGGTGGCAAACAGCACCTTGGCCATGGGCACACCGCTGGCCAGGCTTTTCTTCGAGCCGCAGAAAACGATGGCGATTTCATCTTCCTTGCTAAAACCCAGGCGGCGGCTGATGAAGGTCATCAAGCCCAGCACCAGTGCCAGCAGCAAGAGGCTGAACAGGCCCAGGGCCACCAGGGTTTCCACCGAAATCGTATGCCACAGGCCCTCGCTGACGGCTTCGCTGAAGGCCGTGTAGACCACCAGCAGGATCGAACCCTGGTCGACATATTTCAGGGTGGCTTTATGGCGGTCGACCCAGCGGCCGATCCAGCGGCGCAGGAACTGGCCGGCCAGGAAGGGCAGCAGCAACTGCATGACGATGGACAGCACGGCGTCCATCGACGACTTGCTTGCTCCGCCTTTCGCCACCAGCAAGCCGACGAGAATCGGCGCGAGGAAGATGCCGATGAAATTCGAGGCCGAGGCGCTGCAGATGGCGGCAGGCACATTGCCGCGCGCCATGGCCGTCAAGGCGATCGACGACTGCACGGTCGATGGCAAGGCGCACAGGAACAAAATGCCCACGTACAACTCGGGCGTGAGGAAGGTCAGCGCCAGCGGACGCAGGGCCAGGCCCAGCAGGGGAAACAGGACAAAGGTACTGGCCAGCACCAGCAGGTGCAGGCGCCAGTGCATGACTCCGGCCACCACGGCTTCACGCGACAGTTTGGCGCCATGCAGGAAGAACAGGGCGCCGATGGCGACGGTGGTGATATGTCCGAAGACCACGGCCGTCGTACCCGTACAAGGCAGGAAACTGGCCAGCGCCACGGTGACGAGCAGGGCAATGGTGAAGTTGTCGGGTTGCAGATTGCGCAACAGGGCGGCGGGGGAAAAGGAAGACATGCGGTAACCTGGTAGTGGCGCAGCCTTGCAACACTGTGCCGGGGATGACAAACAGCGCCGCGAGCGGCGCCAGTGCTGGCCATTCTACCTGTATTGTCCGACTCCTTGCCTGGCGGCATCGGCATGGCTGGCCCGGTAAAACCGTGCGGACAAAAAAATGCCCTGTCCGCGGACAGGGCAACCCGGAGTAAAGTACAGCGCGAGGAATTAACCGGCGGCTTTGACTTTCAGCTCGTTCTTGATTTCTTTCACGCCGCTCACGGAAGCGACGATCTGCACGACGCGGTCACCCGCTTCGGCGCTCGGCACGTCGCCCGACAGGACGACGACACCTTGCTGGGTTGCTACCTTGACTGGCAGGGCAGCGGCTTGCGCATCGGCGCTCAGGGCGGCCTTGGCCGAGGACGTGATGGTTTCATCAGGGACGGCAGCGGCGGCGTTGGCGGCCACGACAGTGTTAGCAGGAGCTTGTGCTTTTGGGGCGGAGTCAGCTGCATGCGAAGCGGTGATCGAGGCGCCCGACAGTACGATAGCGGCGACCAGGGTATTGAACAGTTTCGATGTTTGCATGGTAGTTCCTCTCAATGAAGTTAAAAGCTTCTTACTTGGCTATAGCAATAAACAGCAACACTTTGAAGCGTCACATCTACCCATACAGCAAGCGCCGTGCCAGCTTTTAAATCACATTCAAAATCAACGACTTACATGCAAACCCGATTTTTTCAGCGCGTTTCCGCCGGATCTGGACGGAAAAACAGGGCTTTTTGTCGCCAGACGACGACAGCTTGTGGCAAGACAATCAATATTCACCAGTAAGCCATTGATTATTAAAACTTTATTTTTGTCGCTAATCAGCGACAGGGTCGCCATCCGTGCGAAACAGGGCCGGTGTCAACTCGTATTTCTGCAATAAGCGGTAGAACTCCGTGCGGTTGCGGTCGGCCAGGCGGGCCGCGTCGGCCACGTTGCCGTCCGTCAGGCGCAGCAATTGAATCAAATAGTCGCGCTCGAAGCGCTGCTTGGCTTCGTTATAGCTGAGCGCTTCCAGCGATGGCACGCGCAAGGCCCGCTGCACCAGGGACAAGGGCACCAGCGGCGCCGTGGCCAGCGCGCACACTTGCTCGACCACATTGACCAGCTGACGCACATTGCCGGGCCATGGCGCGGCCACCAGGGCCGTCAAGGCATCGGGAGCGAAGCCGTTCAGCGGTTTTTGATACTTGGCCGCCAGTTTCTGCAGGAAATGGTTCGCCAGCAGAGAAATGTCTTCGCGGCGCTCGGCCAGCGGCGGCAAGGTCAAGGTCACCACGTTGAGGCGGTAATACAGGTCCTCGCGGAACTGGCCTTCCGCCATCGCCACGTCGAGGTCGCGGTGCGTGGCCGACAGGAGCCGCACGTCCACCGGACGCGTCTGGTCGGCGCCCACGGGGCGCACGGCGCGCTCCTGCAGCACGCGCAGCAGTTTCACCTGCAGCGGCAGCGGCATGTCGCCGATCTCATCCAAAAACAGGGTGCCGCCATCGGCCGCCTGAAATAACCCTTCACGGTTGCCGACGGCCCCCGTAAACGCGCCTTTGACGTGGCCGAACAGTTCCGATTCCAGCAGCTGCTCGGGAATGGCGCCGCAGTTGACGGCGATGAACGGCGCCTTGGCGCGGCGGCTGGCGTTGTGCAGGGCGCGCGCCAGCAATTCCTTGCCCGTGCCGCTGGGGCCGCGGATCAAAATGCTGGCGTCCGATCCCGCCACCAGCTTGGCTTCGGCCAGCAGCTCGGCCATCTGCGCACTGCGGCTGATCAGCTCGGCACGCCAGCTCTCGTCGCCGGATGCTGGCGCCGGCATGACGGTGGACAAGTTGATGGCATACGCCACTTTTTCCATGAGCAGCTTGCCATCGAACGGTTTCGTCAGATACGCAAACGCGCCGCGCGCCGTCGCGTCGACGGCGTCGGGGATGGTGCCGTGGGCCGTCAGCAAGATGACGGGCAGGGCCGCATGCTGGCGGCGGATTTCATCGAACAGGGCCAGGCCGTCGCGGCCCGGCAATTGCACGTCGGTAATGACCAGGGCCGGCAATTCCACGGCCAGGCGCGCCAGCGCCGCTTCCGCGCTGCCCACGGCCGTCACGCGATAATTGCCCGCCTTCAAACGGATGGTCAGCAGGCGCAGCAGGTCGGGATCGTCGTCGACCAACAAGATGTGGGCGTGCTCGCTCATTTCGGCGCTCCCGCGGCAGGGCGCACGGACAGGCTGCGTTCGATGTTTTTCAGCGCCTCGAGTTTTTCATTGAGCAAGTCGATGCGGCGCTGGGCGTCGCGCAGCTGCGTGTTGAGCTTGTCGATGCCCTCTTCCTGGCGGCGCAGTTCCGCATACTGGCTGGCCAGCAATTGTGCCAGCGGCGCCAGCAGTTGCGCGTCCTTGCCCGTGGCCGTCAGCAAGGGTTCCAGCAAGGCTTGCGCGCGGGCGAGGTCGCCGGGGCCGCGCACGGTCGCTTGCAGCATGGCGCGGCGTAGGGTGTTGTGCGGCGCATGGTCGGCTTTCGCCAGATCCAGCTGCGCCTTCACCAGTTCCGACGGCGTCATCAAGCGCAAGGCAGTTTGATACGCCAGCAGTTCGGTCAGCTGGGGATCAGCCACCACCACGACGCGCGGCGGCGTTTGCACCAGCACGGGCGTCTGGGTGGGGGGGGGCTTGGCGGCGCAAGCGCCCAACAGCAGCGCGCAGGCGGCCATGGCGGCCAGGGAAGTTCTCGTCATCATAAGGGCAGTTCTATCCGAAAATGCGCGCCGGCGGGGCGCGGTAAAAGAGTGACGCTGCCATCGTGGGCGGCGATATATTCGCGCACGATGGACAGGCCGATGCCATTGCCGTTGCGCGCGCCGGCAGCCTGGCGCACTCCCTGGTAAAACGGTTCAAAAATACGCGCGGCATCCTCGGGCGCCACGCCGGCCCCCTCGTCGATGCAGTCGATGCGCACGCGACCACCATCGCAAGACAGGGTGAAACGCACGGTGCCGCCTTCCGGGCTGAAGCGCACGGCATTCGACAGCAGATTCGCCAAGGCTGTGGCCAGCTTGTCGCGGTCGGCCTGCACGATCAGCGATGCGCCCTGCACCTCGACCGTCAGACGGCGCGCCAGCCATTGCAGGCGCTGCCCGGCCACCACATCTTGCAGCAAGACCAGCAAATCGACCTTGCTGTGCGCCAGGTGCTGGGCATCAAAAGCGGCGGTATTGTAGCGCAGCAAGTCTTCGATCTGGGTTTGCAGGGACGCCGTGTTTTGCTGCAGGATGCCGGCGATTTCGCGCTGGCCATCGCTGAGCTTGCCCGCCACCTCGTCTTCCAGCAAGGCCACGCCTTCGCGCAGGGCCGCCAGCGGCGTTTTCAGCTCATGCGAAATGTGGCGCAGAAAACGTTCCTTGTCGGCATCGAGGTCCGCCAGGCGCTGGCGCAGCCAGTCTAGCTGCTGGCCCAGGCGGCGCGTGTCGGCCGGGCCGCCGACGACGATGGGCTGGTCGTAGCGCTTCTCGCCCAGTCGCCCGATGGCCGTCTCGATGCGGCGCAGCGGGCGCGACAACAAGAAGCCGAAGCAGGTGGCCAGCACGGCCGCCAGCAGCACGGCGCCGCCCACCAGCACGCCCAGCACGCGGCGCTGGCGTTCCAGCTCGGCCAGCAGGGCGTCGTTGCGGCTGCCGATTTCCGTCTTGCTTTCGCGCGCCAGGCTGTCATTGATCTGCGTCATGCGGGCGAACGCGCGGTACACGACGGCGTGGCCATCGCGCTTGCGGCGCTTACCTGCTTGCAAGACTTCCCACGCCGCTTGCGCCTGCACCGTCCATTCGTCGGCCAACTGGGGGGCGAACTCGGGCGTGGCGCGGTTCAGCACTTGCAGCGCCGCCGTCGCTTCGTCGCGGGCCGCCGCGTAGCGCTCGCGGAACACGGGATCATCGAGCACGAGGAATTGGCGCGCGCTGCGCTCCATGGCCAGGGTGCGCTCGGACAGGCGCTGCGACTGTTCCGTCAGGGCAATCGCCTGCGCCGCCGTCTCGCGCCCCAGCCGCGCCAGGTGTTCCAGGGTCAGCAGGGCTTGCACGGAGGTAGCCGTCAAAATGCCCGTCGTCAAAATGAAGGCGGCAAATAACAGTTGGCGAAAGGAAAGTCGGGACAAGGTAGGCGCCTTCGGTTCAGTCTGGAGAGCAAAAGGCGCATGGTACGCTAAGCGTGCATTCGGAGACGCCAGCCACCGAAATATGATCTATTTTGCAAGAATGTCGCTTTTCCGGCCGCCAGCAAGGCCCCGGCGGCGGCACACGAATACTCCTAGTACAATAGGGAAAAACTTCACGCAGGCATCAAAGTGGCCGTCGGCCCTGGCATTGCGCCACTTTGCCCCCAGATGTGATGCAGCCCCACCAACACTCCGAATCACCTACCGCAGAGATCCCATACCGCATGAGCACATTTGAAAAAGTCAGCAGCAACTTCATTCCAGTCTTGCAGGCAACCATCGAGCAATATGTCGAGCCAGCAACGGGCATGCGCCATATCCACATGCATACCGAGCAGGCTGAGATGGTGTTCCTGGTGGCCTTTCCCACTGTGCCGGAAGTGAGCGACGGGCGCGCGCACATCCTGGAACACCTGGCCTTGTGCGGCTCGTCCCGCTACCCGGTGCGCGACCCGTTCTTCTCGATGCTGCGCCGCTCGACGGCCACCTTCATGAATGCGATGACCTATCCGGACCGCACCGTGTACCCGTTCGCCAGCACCGACCGCAAGGATTTCTTCAACCTGCTCGACGTGTACCTGGACGCGGCCTTCTTCCCCAACCTCGATTACCTGAATTTCCGCCAGGAAGGCTGGCGCCATGCGTTCGAAGGCGACAAGCTGGTGTACCAGGGCATCGTCTTCAATGAAATGAAGGGCGCCTTCAACAGCCCCATGCGCGCGCTCGACACCGGCATCGCCAGCGCCTTGCTCAAAGGCACGACGTATGAAGTGGAATCGGGCGGCGATCCGCTGAATATCCCCGAGCTGACGCATGACATGCTGAAAGAATTCCACGCCAGCCACTATCACCCTTCGCAAGCCGTGATCATGACCGCCGGCAATATCGAAGCGTCGGCCGTGCAGGAACAAGTCGCCGAACGCGTGTTGTCCAAGCTCAGCGGCTTTAGCCCGCGCCGCCTGCCGCAACTGGCGCCCGCCTGGACGGCGCCGCAAGAAAACGTGGTGAAAATTCCATCGCAGGAAGCGCGCGACGATGAATTCGGCCTGCAATTCGCCTGGCTGATGGGCGAGTCGAGCGACCCCATCGCGTACTACCACGCGCATCTGCTGTCGCACGGCTTGCTCGGTGAATCGTCGGCGCCCGTCATGCGCGCCATGGAATCGGCCGGCTATGGCCGCCCATCGGACATGAATGGCCGCGACGCGGGCATCCGCCAGATGGTCTTCCACATCGGCATGGAAGGTTTAACCAAAGAACAAATCGCCGATGCGCACCAGCGCATCTGGACGGCGCTGGAAGAGACGGCGGAAGAGGGCATTCCCGCCGCCGTGCTGCACGCCGCCTTGCGCGACATCAAGTACAGCCAGCGCGAAATCAGCAGCGGCCGCATGCCTTACGGCCTGGGCCGCTTGCTGCACGCCTTGCCGCTGGCCATGTACGACGGCAACGTCATGGACGCGTTCGACAATGCGGCCATTCTGGAAACCCTGGAACAGCAAATTGAAGACCCGGCATTCTTCAAGCAGCTGGTGCGCGAACTGATCGCCAATCCGACCCGCTTGACGACGCATGTGGTACCCGACAGCGCCTACTTCACGGACCGCGCCGCCCAGGAAGACGCCAAGCTGGCGGCCCTGCAAGCGACGCTGACGGATGCCGAGCGCGAACACATCGTGGCGGAATCGGCCGCGCTGGAAGCGCATCAGCAATTGCCGTCGAATTCCGAAGTCTTGCCGCGCATCCGCCCTGGCGACGTCAGCGCATCGCCGCGCCCGGCCCTGCCGATCCCGGCCGCCGTCGATGGCGCCGTGGCGTTTTCCATCGCCTCGAACGGCATCAGCTATGCCAACGTGCTGTACGACGTGTCGGGCCTGCCGGAAGCGTCGTGGCCCTGGTTGCGCCTGTACACGGACCTGGCGCCGGAACTGGGCGTGGGCGACATGTCGTTTGACGACGCCAGCGCCTGGCGCCAGAGCATGGTGCCGTCGTTCCACATCGGCCTGGAAGCCATCCCGCGCCCGCAACAGGCGATGCGCGTGGAATTGTCGTTCTCGGCCAGCGGCTTGCGCGAAGAACACGCGGCGATCGCCGCCGTGCTGTCGGCCTGGATCGCCAAACCCCGCTTCGATGAAGAAGAGCGCCTGGCCTTCCTGATCGAAAGCCTGGTGCAAGACAAATTGAGCAGCCTGGCCGAATCGGGCAACCGCTACGCCATGCTGGCCTCGGCGGCGCCACTGTCGCCCACGCGCCGCTTCGACGACATCGTCGGCGGCCCGGCGGCCCTGCCGTTCTACCGCCGTTTGCAGCAGCTGAGCAAGACGTCCGAGGGCTTGCAGGAAATCGCGCGCGAGCTCGACACCCTGCACGCGCACATCATCGCCCAGCAGCCGACCGTGCTGTGCGCCGGCCTGGAGCACGATGGCATCACGCTGGCCCGTTTGCTGGAGTTGCCGGCCGCCGGCACGGATGCGGCCACGCCAAGCGACACGCCAGCACCTGCAGCATTGCCGCTGGCCAATACGGCCCTGCATGCGACGAGCCAGATCAACCATTGCTTCGTTTCCTGGGCCGTGCCTGGCGTGCACAATCCGGACGCCTCGGCCCTGGCCGTCGCCGCCGAACTGATGACCAACCAGGTGCTGCATACGGCCCTGCGCGAAAAAGGCGGCGCGTATGGCGGCAGCGCCAGCTACGCAGCCGGCGCAGGTACCTTCACGTTGAGTTCCTACCGCGATCCGCGCCTGGCCGGCACGTTCGCCGACTTCGGCACGACCCTGGATCAGATCCTCGATGGCGATTTCTCGCAGGAACAAGTGGAAGAAGCCATCATCTGCGTCATCAAGGGCCTCGACAAGCCGCACTCGCCGTACGCGGAAGCGCTGACGGCATGGAACATGCAGCAGCGCGGCACGACGGAAGCCGTGCGCCAGCAGTTCCGCACCGGCGTGCTGAACTGCACCCTGGCGCAGATCAAGGACGTCACGCGCACCTGGCTGAAAAACGGTCAGCAGAGCCGCGCCGCGTTTGCGGGCAACACGACGCAAGACCTGGCCGGGCTGGAAGTGGTCGATTTGCTGGCGCTGGCCAGCTAAGAGCGCTTTTCCGAATTCAATACCGCAACTATTGCGGTATTGAATTCGCTTCCATATACATCAATTCCCATTGATGCCCATCGGGATCCTGGAAACTGTGGCCATACATGAAGCCGAAATCCATCGGCTCCTTGTAGATGCTGCCGCCCGCCTGGACGGCCTTCGCCACCAGCGCATCGACTTCGCCGCGGCTCTCGGCCGACAGGCACACCAGCACTTCCGTCGCCACCTTGGTATCGCACAGCTGCTTGGGCGTAAACTGCTGGAATTTGTCGTGCGTCAGCAGCATGACGAAGATGTCGTCGGCGACGATCATGCACGTCGCCGTTTCATCCGTGAAATGGGCATTGAAACTGAAGCCCAGCGCAGTGAAGAACGCCACGGAGCGCTCGAGCGACTGGACGGGCAGATTGACAAAGATTTTGCGGGCCATCATGTCTCCTTGAGGTGAGATGAAAAATGCTGCCCGCCGATTCTACACTGGCTGTTCAGCCCTTTGCGCGCGCCACGGTCTTGGCTGCGTAGCCGAAATAACGGCTGAACGCGGTGCTGAAATTGGACGGATGGCGATAGCCCGTTTGCCAGCCCGCTTGCGCCACCTGGCAACCATTTTCCAGCAGTAACTTTGCCCGCTGCATGCGCAGCGCCAGCAGGGTGCGCTGCGGACTGTCGTTGTAGCGGTAGCGCCATCCCTGCTTGAGTTTAAACAGGCTCAGCCCCACTTGCGCGCACAGGTAATCGAGCGTGAGGTCTTGCGCCATCTGCTCCTGCATCAGCGCGTAAACCTGCTCCAGCTTGGCAATGTCGGCCTCCGAGCAGCGCGGCACGGAAGGGGGCATCGGCCGCAGTGTCCGCAACTGTTCTGCCAGGACACTGAGCACGCCGATATGCACGGCCAGCGGGTCCGTCGCGCGCAGCAGCGAGCGCGCGTGCTGGGCGCACGCTGCCGTGGTGGCCGCATGCGCCAACTGGCGCGCGCCACCGTCGAGCGGCAGCAGGGATGCCAGGCCTTCCGGCCAGTAACGCGCCAGCGCATGCTCGTCGACGAGCACGCGCAATTGCGCCGCCCGTTGATGCGCCTCGAAACGGCGCTCGCCGCTGACGTGGCGAAACGCCGTCACCGTCGTATGGCCGCCCCGGAAACACAGACGTTCCCCATCGCGCGTGACGTAGCCGGATGCGCCTTCCAGCCCGATGGTAATCACCATGCCGCCCGCGTCGTCATGCTGCGATGGCTCGACGAGCGCCAGGCGCGGGTGGTAATCGGAATGCACGAGCAGCAAGCCCTGGTCGACCTGGCGCTGGTCGGCGCGGCACTCGCCCATCCCGGGGTCCAGCTGGCGCCGCGTCCAGCCTGCCGCTTCCCTGTCCTGTTTCACCATCGCTCCTCCTGTTTTCCCGCGCGCCGTCGCGCAGACGAAATGCGCCGTGCCGCATACAAATGCAAATGATAATTATTCTCATTATTGCATAAAATGGCTTTCATGCACACTACCAGAAAGGAAGCGCCATGCCATTCACGTCGCAACACACTTTGCAGCCCTACTGGGATCTGGCCATCGCGCCCGTCCAGGCGGACGGGCTGGCCGCCGCCCTGGAGCTGGGCATTTTCGAGGTGCTGGCCACGCCGCACACGCCGGCGCAGCTGGCCGACACCCTGTCGCTGCATGCGCCGCACACGGCCCTGCTGCTGGAATTACTCTGGAGCATGCAGGTGCTGGAACGCGACGCGGCCGATGACGAGGCACAACGTTACCGCTGCACGGCCATCACCCTGCGGTATTTCTGCCGGCACTCCGTGGCCTTTTGCGGCGACGCCTGGCTGTACCGGCTGCATGCGCTGCGCCATTTCGCCACGCAGCTCAGTACGCTGGTGCGCGAGGGCGGCAAGGCGGCGCCCTACAGCACGGCGAATGGGGTCAACTGGGCCGCTGCCGCGCAGCAGCAGATCGGCCAGGAACAACGCGCCGTTACCATGCGCGCGGCCCTGTCCGTGATGCAACGGATCGCCCCGTTTACAGACGCCAGCACGCCACTGCGCCTGCTCGACATGGGTGGCGGCCCGGGCTGGGTGGCCATTGCACTGGCGCAAGCCCATGCGGGCTTGCACGGCTGCGTTTTCGACTGGCCGGAAACGGTGGCCGTGGCGGCCGCGAACATCGCCCATGAGCAACTATCTGACCGGCTGGAAACGGTGGGTGGCGACCTGGACAGTGACGACATCGGCAGCGGCTACGACCTCATCTGGTGCTCGTCCGTGTTGCATTTCGTGCCCGACATGGCGGCGGCCTTGCGCAAGATGCATGCGGCCTTGAAGTCTGGTGGCGTGCTCGTCTGCGTGCAGGCGGAAATCGCCCCGGCACCGGGCGACGCG
Organism: Janthinobacterium sp. JF4; assembly: GCF_059617925.1. Lineage (NCBI taxonomy): Bacteria > Pseudomonadati > Pseudomonadota > Betaproteobacteria > Burkholderiales > Oxalobacteraceae > Janthinobacterium > Janthinobacterium sp. JF4. Next base: position 83,497 of record NZ_JCAQAV010000012.1, read on the forward strand.
GCGCGCGTACTGCCGTATTACTTGCCAATGCGCATGCTGGGCCGCACGGTGACACGGTACGGTGAATTGGCACAGCTGCTGCGCGACACGGGCTGGCGGCAGGTGGAGCAGTACGGCGCCAGCGATTTTCCCATGGCACCCGTGCAAGTGCTGATTGCGCGTACCTAATAATTATCATTTAATAATTATCTTTTTTATAGCAAAAAAGGACACAAATACGCTAAGCTATGCCAGCATTGATCGATGTCATCCGCAGCACTCTGCTGCCTCCACAGGGAACCCATCATGAGTCAAGCTATTGCAGGGAAAGTCGTCATCATCACCGGTGCCAGCAGCGGCCTGGGCGAAGCCACGGCGCGCCATCTTGCCGCACTCGGCGCGTCCGTCGTGCTCGGTGCGCGGCGCATGGATTTGCTCAATACCATCGCCGAGGAAATCACGGCCGCAGGCGGCCAGGCCGCCATTGCCCAGACCGACGTCACCCGGCCAGAGGATCTGCAGCGCCTGGTCGAGACAGCCCTGGCCGTATTCGGCAAGGTCGACGTGCTGATCAACAACGCGGGGCTGATGGCCATCGCGCCGATGAGCGCCTTGAAGGTCGACGAGTGGAACAACATGATCGATATCAACATCAAAGGCGTGTTGAATGGCATCGCCGCCGTCTTGCCCTATTTCCAGGCGCAAAACAGCGGCCACTTCATCAACATCTCGTCGGTGGCAGGGCAAAAAGTCTTCAGTCCGGGCGGCGCCGTCTACAGCGGCACCAAGTTTGCCGTCAGCGCCATTTCGGAAGGCTTGCGCCAGGAGCTGGCGGCCAGCGGCGGCACCATCCGCACCACGGTCATTGCGCCGGGCGCCATCGACACGGAACTGCCGGGCGGCAGCAGCCACGCGGAAAGCGCGGCCGGCTTGAAGGAGTTTTACAAGCAAGCCATTCCCGCCGACGCCGTGGCACGCGCCGTGGCGTATGCGATCGGGCAGCCGGACGACGTGGGCATCAATGAAATCGTGCTGCGCCCGACGGTGCAGGAGTTTTAAGCCGCATCTTGCTGCAGCGACTCGATGATCAGGCCGGCCAAACGCTCGACGGGCGGCCTGGATACGCTTGAGGCGCGCAGCAGTTCCAGCGACAGCGGGGGCAGGGCGGGCAAGCCCGCCGCCACGTGATCGAGCGCGCGCACGGAAGAAGGCAAGCCCAGGCTGGTGCGCACCGTCACGCCCAGCCCGGCGGCCGCCGCCGCCCACAGTCCCGCCAGGCTGGGACTGGTAAACGCCGTGCGCCAGGCGATGCCCGCGCGGTCCAGCGCCTGCGTGGCGCAGCGCTGGAACAGGCAGTCGCGGTCGAATGTAATGAGCGGCAAGGGCTCGCCCGATTCTGGCCGCCAGGCCAGGCTGGACGAAGCGATCCAGCGCATGGCCGGTTCGGCAATCTGCTGGCGTTGCTGCGGCGGATACTCGGCCACGTCGGCGATGCAGGCACCGCCCCACACCAGGGCCAGGTCCAGCTGGCCCATGGCCAGGCCTTGCATCAAGGCCGTGTTGCGCGCCACGTGCGCCTCGATGCGCACTTTCGGATGCGCGCGGGCAAAGCGCCCCAGCACGTCGGGCAGCAAGGCTTCGCCAAAGTCCTCCTGCAAGCCGAGCCTGATCCAGCCTTCCAGTTCCGCGCCGCGCAGGGCGACGGCCGTCTCGTCATTGAGTTCCAGCAAGCGGCGCGCATAGCCGAGCAAGACTTCGCCGGCCGGCGTCAGCGCCAGCCCCCGGCCATCCTTGCGGAACAGGGGCGCACCGGCCTGCTCCTCGAGTTTTTTCAGCTGCGCGCTGACGGCCGAGGTGGAACGGCCCACCTTGTCCGCCGCGCGGGCAAAGCTGCCCAGCTCGATGCCAGCCACATAGCTGCGCAAGAAGGCGATATCGAAATTAAGCAGGCTCATGGCGCACACAATCGTCCGGTTTTATGGGATGGTTTAGAAAAAATTATCTGATATTCAGAATGATCGTACTGCGCAACACTGTCAGGGTCAACCACTTTCCCCTCCATGCCATGAGCACCAATTGCCCAGCCGTACCTGTTCCTGTCCCCGTCACCGCGCCCGCGCTGGGCGACGCCCACCGCTGGAAAGTGCTGGCCGTCGGCGTGGCGGCCAATGCCAGCTTTTCCGCCGCCGCCAACGGCATGCCCACCACGGCCATCTGGCTGCGCAGCGGCTATCACCTGAGCAATACAGAACTGGGCGTGGCGCTGGGCGCCATGGGCCTGGGAGTAGCGCTGACCGAATTGCCATGGGGTATGGCTACCGACCGCTGGGGCGACCGCCCCGTGCTGCTGACAGGCTTGCTAGGTACCATGCTGGCCTTGCTGACCCTGTTGCTGTGGATTACGCCCGCTGACGGCTCGGTGCCGCCCCTGTGGGCGCTGGCGGCCGGGTTGGCGCTGGTCGGCGTGCTGGGCGGCAGCGTGAATGGCGCCAGCGGCCGCGCCGTGATGCGCTGGTTCGGCGCCGGCGAACGGGGTTTCGCCATGAGCATCCGCCAGACGGCCGTGCCGCTCGGCGGCGGTCTCGGCGCCCTCGTCCTGCCCAGCCTGGCATCGCGCTATGGCTTCATGCCCGTCTTCGGCACCCTGGCCCTCGTATGCGGCCTGTCGGCGTTTTTTACGTGGCGATGGATGCATGAGCCCGATTTCTCTGCCGAGGCCGCCACGGGGCCGCACAACGCGTCCACGGGCGCGTCCGGGGGCAAGCCGCCGCCACTACAGAATCGCAAAGTCTGGCGCATGGTAGCGGCCATCGGCTTGCTGTGCGTGCCCCAATTCGCCGTGCTCAGCTTCGCCACCGTCTTCCTGCACGACCATGGCCACCTGGGCCTGGCGGCCATCACGGCCGTGATGGTGGCCCTGCAGGCGGGCGCCATGGTGATGCGCATCTGGAGCGGACGCCACACGGACCGCCACGCGAACCGGCCCGCCTACCTGCGCGGCTCGGCCCTGGTGGCGCTGGCCTCGTTCATTTTGCTCGGATGCATCGCCTGGCTGGACGCACCGGGCTGGCTGCTGATGGCCGCCGTGGTGGCCGCCGGCATCGCCGTGTCCGCCTGGCATGGCGTGGCCTACACGGAACTGGCCACGGAAGCGGGCGGCGCCAACGCGGGCACGGCCCTGGGCATGGCGAACACGGCCGTCTACGTGGGCCTGTTCCTCACGCCGATCGCCATCCCGCACCTGCTGGCGGCCAGCAGCTGGCCCGTCGTGTGGTGGCTGGCGGGGCTGGTCGCGCTGGCTACCCGCCCCCTGTTTCCGAAAGACTAGGGCAGCGCCCTGATCCGATAAACGCAGCGCATGGCGTTCGCCAGCACATGCTGCTCGCGCACGATGCTGGCTGTCGGCCCCACCACTTCCTGGAACAGCTGCAATTCGGAGCGGCAAAAGCCCTGGCAGGTGCGCGCGGCGGCGCAGATGGGGCAGTGATCCTCGATCAGCAGCCAGTCCTTGCCATCCGCTTCCACGCGCGCCATATAGCCCTCTTCATCGCGCACGGCCGCCAACTGCTGCAAACGCGTCGGCAAGTCCGGCGCCGAGCACGCCAAGGCATACGCGCTGCGGCTTTCCTCTTCGCGCTGGCTGATCAATTTATCCAGCCCCGCTTCACCGAACAGCTGGCGCACCGAGCCGATCAGCTTGATCGTCAGCTGCGCATGCGTGTCGGGAAAGCGCGCATTGCCCGCTTCCGTCAAGACCCAGTTCTGGCGTGGCCGCCCGGCGCCCGCCTGCGCTTCCTGGCGCCCCTCGATCAAGCCCGCCGCCACCAGCTTTTGCACTTGCTGGCGCGCCGCCTCGCCCGTCATGTCCAGGGTCTTGGCCAGGGTGGCCGTGGAGACGGGTCCCTTGGTCTTGATGAAATACAGGATGCGCTCCGTCGTTTGCGGCGCCTCGCTATTATCCAAACGTTTACTTGTGTAATTCATTTCACTCAACTATCATGGGGCCAGTTAACCAACTAATTTCTTGCATAATAGGCCGGTAGCTCCCCGCTGTCGAGGAGTTTCCACGTCCGCCTGCCGGCAAGACACTCTCTCGACTGGAATACCATGCAGCTGCAGCACTCCATCTGGCTGTTTCACGCCATCCTCGCTACCGGCCTGGCCCTCTGGCTCACGCTGGCCGCCATCAACAACCTGCACGCCTTCCACGGCTCCGTCTGGGCCATCGGCAACACCATGCGCATGGATCCGCTGCGCCTGGACCCCACCATCCAGACGCCGCTGCTACGCCGCGCCCTCACGTCCTTGACCCTGCACCGGCTGTCGCTGGGCGTGGTGCTGGCGCTGCAACTTGCCGCCGCCATCGCCGCCTGGACGGGCGTGGGGCTGTTTGCCGCCGGCGGCCTGGCCGCGGGCTTGCCCTGGCTGAACCTGGCCTTGTCCGCCATGGCCGCCTTCTTGCTGCTGATGCACCTGGGCGGCCTGTGGTTCGGCTACTGGATCGCGCAGGAAGGCTTGCAGACGACGCACCTGGTGCTGCTGCTGTGGACCATAGCCCTGTTTGTACTCTTTAATTTTCACTGCTAACGCGCAGCGGACCTGATCAGCCTCCGCTGCGCCTCATCTTCCTTGTGACTGCTGTAAAGGACTTCATCATGAATACGAAAATCGTCGGCGCTTCCGCGCTGGCCATCACCCTGGCCGTCGCCGGCGCCGCGCTGTACCCGCGCGCGCACTCCCAAGCGGCCGATGCCGCCGCCGCCCCCGCCACCAAGGTGGCGCTGGTCCCCGTCGTGCTGGGCACGCAGGAGCGCTACTTCGCCGGCGTGGGCGAACTGGAAGCGGCGCGCCAGGTGCAGGTGGCGGCCGAAACGGGCGGGCGCGTCACGCACATCCGCTTCGAATCGGGCCAGAGCGTGGCGGCCGGCGCCGTGCTGGTACAGCTGAATGACGCCCAGGAACAGGCAATGCTGCTGCGCCAGCGCGCGCAGCTGAAAAACGCGGAAAGCGGCCTTGCCCGCACGGCGCAGATGGTGAAGGAAAAGGCGGCCACGCAGGAGCAGCTCGATAGCGCGCTGGCGGCGCGCGACGCGGCCCTGGGCGACGTGCGCCAGACGGAGGCGCTGATCGCGCAAAAGACCATCCGCGCGCCGTTCGCCGGACAGCTGGGCATCCGCAAGGTGCACCCGGGCCAGTACCTGAATGCGGCCGACACGGTCGCCAGTTTGATCGACACGAAATCCTTGCTGGTGAACTTCGCCCTCGATGAACAGAGCAGCATGAAGCTGGCACCGGGGCAGGCCGTGCAAGTGACGGTGGACGCCTGTCCCGATGACATCTTCGCGGCGAAGATCAACGCCATCGACCCGCTGATCGACCGTTCACGCATGGTGCAGGTGCAGGCGGCATTAAGCAATCCGCGCGGCGCCTTGAAGGCGGGCATGTACGCCAACGTGCGCGTGGCCCGTGAAGCGGGCCAGCAGCTGACGGTGCCGGAAACGGCCGTGACCTACAGCGCATATGGCGACACCGTGTTTGTGGCGCAGCAGGAGGGCAAGCAGCCGCTCACCGTCAAGCGCGTGGGCGTCAAGTTGGGCGAGCGGGCCGGGGGCAGGGTGGCCATCCTGGACGGCTTGCGCGAGGGCCAGCGCGTGGTCGCTTCGGGCCAACTGAAACTGGCCGACGGCATGGCCGTGCAGGCCGTGGCCAATACCCTGGATGAAGGCAAACGCGCCGCGCCCAAGGCCGGTTCGTAAAAGGAGCGCATCACCATGAAATTTACCGATCTATTCGTACGCCGCCCCGTGCTGGCGCTGGTGATCAGCACATTGATCTTGATGCTGGGCGTGATCGCCATTATGCAGCTGCCGATCCGCCAGTATCCGATGCTCGAATCGTCCACCATCACCGTGAAAACCACGTATCCGGGCGCTTCGGCGGAACTGATGCAGGGCTTTGTCACGCAACCGATCGCGCAAGCCGTATCGTCGGTGGAAGGCATCGATTACCTGACCTCGTCCTCGGTGCAGGGCAGCAGCACCGTCACCGTGCGCATGGAACTGAACCGCGATTCCACGCAGGCGCTGACGGAAGTCATGGCCAAGGTCAACCAGGTGCGCTACAAACTGCCCGAAGGTGCTTTTGACCCTGTCATCGAGCGCTCGGCCGGCGATTCCTCGGCCGTCGCCTATGTCGGCTTTGCCAGCGAGAGCGTGTCGGCGCCCGCGCTGACCGATTACCTGGCGCGCGTGGTGCAGCCGATGTTCGCCACCATCGACGGCGTGGCGAAAGTCGACGTGTATGGCGGCCAGCAGCTGGCCATGCGTTTGTGGATCGACCCGGCAAAACTGGCGGCGCGGGGCCTGACGGCGGCCGACGTGGCCGACGCCGTACGGCGCAATAACTACCAGGCGGCGCCCGGCAAGGTCAAAGGACAATTCGTCGTCTCCAACATCAGCGTCAACACGGATCTGACCAGCGTGGCGCAGTTTCGCGACATGGTCATCACCAAGGGTGGCGATGACAGCGCCGCCCTCGTGCGTTTGAAGGACGTGGGCACGGTGGAACTGGGCGCGGCCGCCACGGAGACGAGCGGCATCATGGATGGCGTGCCGGCCGTGTATCTGGGCCTGTCGCCCACGCCGGGCGGCAACCCGCTGGTGATCGTCGACGGCATCAAGAAGCTGCTGCCCGAGATCCAGAAAACCCTGCCGCCGGGCGTGAAAGTCGAGCTGGCATTCGAGACGGCGCGCTTCATCCAATCGTCCATCGACGAGGTGGCGCACACCCTGCTCGAAGCGCTGCTCATCGTCGTCATCGTCATCTACCTGTGCATGGGTTCCCTGCGCTCGGTGCTGATTCCCGTCGTGACGATCCCGCTGTCGATGCTGGGCGCTGCCGCGCTGATGCTGGCCTTCGGCTTCAGCATCAATTTGCTCACCTTGCTGGCGATGGTGCTGGCCGTGGGCCTGGTGGTTGATGACGCCATCGTCGTGGTGGAAAACGTGCACCGGCATATCGAGGAAGGCAAGACGCCCGTAGCGGCTGCGCTGGTGGGCGCGCGCGAAGTGGCCGGTCCCGTCATCGCCATGACCATCACCCTGGCGGCCGTGTATGCGCCGATCGGCATGATGGGGGGACTCACGGGTGCGCTGTTCAAGGAATTCGCGCTGACCCTGGCCGGCGCCGTGGTGGTCTCGGGCGTGGTGGCGCTGACCCTGTCGCCCGTGATGAGCTCATTGCTGCTGCAGCCGAAACAATCGGAAGGGCGCATGGCGCGCGCCGCCGAGCATTTCTTCGAAGGCTTGACTTCGCGCTATGCGCGCCTGCTGGACCGCTCGCTGCACCACCGCTGGCTCAGTGCCGGTTTCGCCGCGCTGGTGATGGTGAGTCTGCCGTTTTTGTACCTGCTGCCGCAGCGCGAACTGGCGCCGGCGGAAGACCAGGCCAGCGTGCTGACGGCGATCAAGGCGCCACAACACGCCAACCTCGATTACGTGGAACGCTTCTCGTACAAGCTCGATGACATCTACAAGAATATCCCCGAAACGGACTCGCGCTGGATCATCAACGGCGGCGAAGGGCCGGCGTCGAGCATCGGCGGCATCAACCTCACGCCTTGGGCAGAACGCTCGCGCAATGCGGCCGTCATCCAGGCTGAATTGCAGCACGCCGTGGGCGACGTGGAAGGCACCAGCATCTTCGCCTTCCAGCTGGCGCCCTTGCCGGGATCGAGCGGCGGCTTGCCCGTGCAGATGGTCTTGCGCAGCGCGCAGGATTACGCCACCCTGTTCCGCACCATGGAAGACGTCAAGCAGCGCGCGCGGGAAAGCGGCCTGTTTGCCGTCGTCGACAGCGACCTCGATTACAACAACCCCGTCGTGAAGGTACAAGTAGACCGCTCGAAGGCGAACAGCCTGGGCATCCGCATGCAGGACATCGGCGAATCGCTGGCCGTGCTGGTGGGCGAAAATTACCTGAACCGCTTCGGCATGGATGGCCGCGCGTATGACGTCGTCGCGCAAAGCCCGCGCGAACAGAGACTCACGGCGCAAGCCCTGACGCAGCAGTACGTGCGCGCCGACGACGGCAGCCTGCTACCCCTGTCGGCCGTCGTGTCGGTGACGGAACAGATCGAGCCGAACATGCTGACGCAATTCAACCAGCAAAATGCGGCCACCTTCCAGGGCGTGCCGGCGCCGGGCGTGACCCTGGGCGACGCCGTCGCCTTCCTCGATGGCGTGGCGAAAACCCTGCCACCGGGCTTCAGCTACGACTGGCAATCGGATGCGCGCCAGTTCGCCACGGAAGGCAATGCGCTTCTGCTGGCCTTCCTGGCGGCCGTCGTCGTCATCTACCTGGTGCTGGCCGCCCAATATGAAAGCCTGACCGACCCTTTGATCATCCTGATCACGGTGCCGCTGTCGATTTGCGGCGCGCTGATCCCGCTGGCGCTCGGCTACGCCACCGTGAACATCTATACGCAGATCGGCCTCGTGACCCTGATCGGCTTGATCAGCAAGCATGGCATCTTGATGGTGGAGTTTGCCAACGAATTGCAGGTGCATGAACGGCTCGACCGCATCATGGCCATCCGCAAGGCGGCGCAGATCCGCTTGCGCCCCATCCTGATGACGACGGCCGCCATGGTGGTGGGCCTGGTGCCGTTGCTGTTCGCTTCCGGCGCGGGTGCCAACAGCCGCTTCGGCCTGGGCGTGGTGATCGTTTCCGGCATGTTGATCGGCACCTTCTTCACGCTGTTCGTTCTGCCCACCGTGTACACCTTTTTGGCCCGCCGCCACACGGCCGACCATGCCACGCCGCGCGCGCGCGATTTGTCGCAGGCGCTGAAGGAATCCCCATGAAAAATTACCATTATCTTGTCGCCCTTTTCCCCGTGCTGGCCGGCTGCGCCGTCAGCCCCGCCTACGTCACGCCGGGCACGCCCGCCATCGCCCTCGCCAGCCCGCAGCAGACGCAGTTTGCGCCAGGTCAAACGGCGACCAGGGACGCCGCCTGGTGGACGTTTTTCGACGATGCGCGCCTGTCGCAGCTGATCGCCAGCGCGCTGGAACACAACCTCGATATCGCGCAGGCGCAGGCAAACCTGCTGGCCGCGCGCGCCCACTTCGACGAGCGCCGCCTCGATGAACTGCCCACGGTCACGGGCCAGGCGGGATGGCAGCGCAGCGTCCAGCAAGACACACCGGACAGCCGCGCCGCCAGCACGCATACGCGCGTGGGTTTCGACGCGCAATGGGAGATCGACCTGTTCGGCCGCCTGGCCCATATCAGCCGCTCGGCGCAGGCGCGCGCAGGCGCGGCGCAGGCGGACTTGCGGCAAGTGCAGCTGACGATAGCGGCCGAGGTGGCGCGCAATTACTACGAGGCGCTGGGCTACCAGCAAGACCTGGCGCTGACGCAGGCGCAGGTGCAAAGCTGGCGCGACACGGTGGCCCTGATCGATGCGCGCATCCACGCCGGCGGCGGCTTGCCGGAAGAGCGCCACAATGCGCTGGCCAACCTGGCGCGCAGCGAGGCGATGCTGCCTCCCTTGCAGGCGGGCGTGCGCCAGGCGCAGTACCGGCTTGATGTGCTGAGTGGCCAAGCGCCGGGCGCCATTTCGCTGGCGACCGTGCCGCGCCAGGAAGCGCCGCTGGCGGGCCAGCTGCCGCTGGGCGACGTGAACCGCCTGATCAAGCAGCGTCCCGACGTGGTGCGCGCCGAGCGCCTGCTGGCCGCCTCCAGCGAAGACGTGGGGGCCGCCACGGCCGACCTGTATCCACGCCTGAGCCTGGGCGGCTTTTTAGGCTTCTTTGCGCTGCGCGGCAGCGGCGTGTTCGACGGCGGCGCGCGCGCGTTCGAAGTGGCGCCCTCCGTCAGCTATCCAGCCTTCCGCCTGGGCAGCGTGCGCGCACGTCTGCGCGGCACGCAGGCCGAAGCGCACGGCGCGCTGGCGCGCTATGCCCAGGCCCTGTTAATCGCGCAGGAAGACGTGGAAAACGCCGTCACGCAACTGGCGGAGAACCAGACGCGCTTGGCCGCCTTGCTCGAATCGGCGCGCCACGGCAATGCGGCCCTCGGCATCGCCAGCACGCGCTATGCGGGCGGCGCCGGCAGCTACCAGGCGGTGCTGGAAAACCAGCGCGCCCTGTTCGAGATCCGGCGCGAAGCGCTGCAGGCGGAAACGGCGTCGTATATCGATGCGATCGCGCTGTACAAGGCGCTGGGATGGGGGCACACTATGTGATCTGTTTAGCTCGGAAAGGCAAAGCGATGTTCACGCAAGGCAGCTGGCTCAATCCACCGAAAAATTTCACCCGTGACGCGGTACAACTGCGCGTGACGACCGATGAAAAAACGGATTTCTGGCGCAAGACTTCGTACGGTTTCATCCGCGACAGCGGCCACTTCTTCGGCACGCCAGTCGATGGCGATTTCACGGCGCAGCTGCATGTGGCGGCGCAGTATTCTGCGCTGTACGACCAGGCCGGATTAATGGTGCGCATCGACGAACAAAACTGGATCAAGTGCGGCGTCGAGTTTTCCGACGGCCAGCTCTTGTTGAGTACTGTACTGACCTTGGACAAATCGGATTGGGCCGTCAGCATCGCCCCCGCCATGCCGGATGGTTTCTGGCTGCGCGTGACGATTGAAAAGGGCGTGATCCGCGTGCAGTATTCCACCGATGGCCAGCGCTGGCCGCTGCTGCGCCTGGCGCCATTTCCCGAGGCCAGCAGCTACCGCGTCGGCCCCATGTGCTGCACGCCGGAACGGGGTGGCTTGGAGGTGGTGTTTTCAAGGTTTTCCATCGGCCCGGCGCAGCAAAAAGACTTGCACGATTTGAGTTAGATCATGCGGTCCACGTCTCGTGCAGATGGCGCCACAGCAGCGTTCCAGCCGGTGTCTTCTCATACACGACGGTCGACAAGCGCTCCGTGTTGTCGCCGCCGGGCAGCGATTGATACTCGCGGTAAGTCACGGTGGCGCCGGCCGCGCTGTCCTGGATCAGAACGAGATCCGAAATGCGCATCTTCAAGCCTGGACGGCTGCCGCCGGCGGCACGGAAAAATTGTGTTAATCCGGTGTGATCGAGCTGCATTCCTCCAGGCGCCACCATCGTAAAGTCAAGCGAGAAACGCGCCAGCAATGCGGCGCAGTTTTCCGCTGCCGCCGCCTCGCCAGAAAGCCAGTCGCGGATCAGCACATGCGTGGATAAGACGTCGTCAAAATAGGGATTTGTTGCGTTCATTTTTTGCTTGCTCCATGGTGATGTAAAAGGTCGAGAACGGCGCGGTTGTCGATGCGCAGGCACAGCGCCAAAGGCAGCACGCACGAGGTGGCGGCCAGCGCAAAGCACCAGTGAAATACCTGCGCCGCGCGCAGGTGCAGGGCGGGGTCGTCCAGGGTGCCGATGCCCTGCGCCGCCAGCAAGCCATTCAGCAGTACGCTGAGCAGCGCGACACCCAGGCAAAAGCCCAACTGGCGGTTGATATTCCACACGGCGCTTGCCTGGCTCAGTTGCGCGTCCGGCGTGCGCAGGAAGGCCGTGCTTTGCGCCGTGCTGCTGCACAAGCCGCCGCCAAAGCCCATCACGGCATACGCCCAAGCCAGCCAGAACAATTGACCCGCAGAGTCCACCCGCAGCAGCATCAGCATGCCCGCCGCCTGCAGCAGGGCGCCAGCAATGAACAGCGGTTGCGGCCCCACGCGGCGGTAGCTTTTGCCGGTCAGCGAAATGGCCGCAAACGAGGCCAGCGCCCACGGCAGCATCAGCGCGCCGGCCTTGGACGCCGACATGCCCAGCACGCCCTGCAGGTACAGCATGGCCAGCAGGCTCACGCCCATGAAGACACCGGGCACCAGCAGATACATCAGCATGGCAATGCGCAGCAGCGGTTCGGCGGCCAGGCGCAGGTTGAGCAGCGGCGTGGATTTGCGCAGCGCGCCGCGCACGTAGCCCCACGCGCAGGCGGCGCCCAGCGCCAGCACGCCGGCGCCGGCGGCCAGCCCGCCCGGCGTGCCCAGCATGGTCAAGCCCAGCAACAGCAAAAGGATGGCTGTGCTGCCCGCCACAAGGCCGCCCGTATCGAGCCGGGGCACTTGCGCGCGCGGTGGGTCGGGGCGCAGCCAGCAGGCGGCCAGCAGCAGCGCCAGCGCGGCAAACGGCATGTTCAGGTAAAAAATCCAGCGCCACGACAGGCTGTCGACGATGACGCCACCCAGCGCGGGCGACAGGGCCGGTGCCAGCAAGCCCACCAGCATGATGACGGACGACAGGCCAGGGCGCTCGGCGGGCGTATAGAGCTGGTAGGTCATGCTTTGCCCCAGCGGAATGAGCAAGCCGCCGCCCAGGCCTTGCACGCAGCGCCAGACGATCAGCGTCTCGATCGAGGGCGCCAGGCCGGCGCCGAGGCTGGCGCATAAAAAAGTTAGCAACGAAGCCATGAACACGGTTTTGCTGCCATAATAGGCAGCCAGCCAGGCGCTGGCCGGGATGACGATGGTCAGGCCGAGGATGTAGGCAGTGCTGATCCAGGCCAGCTGCGCTACCGAGGCGTGCAGGGCATGGCCGATGTCGGGGTAGGCGACGCTGGTGATGAACATGTTGATCAGGTCGACGAAAAAACCCAGCAGATAGATGGCCGCGACCTTTTTGCGATAGTCCATGGTGCTCCGAATGGCAAACGGCCAGCTTAAGCTTTCATCGCCATTTGCGTAACGGGCCAGCCCCGATTACACTGTCAAACGAATTTTGACAAACCTCGGAAACCCGCATGTTTACTCATTTTTATTTATGATCAGTCTTGACCGCCTGGGTATTTTCATCGCCATCGTCGATGCCGGTTCGCTGACGGCCGCCGCCGCCGTGCTGGGCCAGAGCAAGGCCGTCGTCAGTTTTAACCTGAAGCAGCTGGAGGCGGAGCTGGGCGTGTCGCTGCTCACGCGCAGCACGCGCAGCCTGGCGCTGACCGACGTGGGGCGGCGCTTTTATGAGGATTGCCAGCGCGTGCTGAGCGAAGCGCACGGCGCCATCGAAACGGCGCGCCAGGGCCACCAGGGCTTGCGCGGCACCTTGCGCCTGACCACCACCGTCGAATACGGCAGCCGCACGGTGATCCCAGCGCTGATCGCCTTCGCCGCCGCCCATCCGCAGCTGCAGATCCAGCACTCGTCGTCGTCCTCGCACGAAGACCTGATCTCGGGCGGCTACGACCTGGCCATCCGCATGGGTTCCCTCAACGATTCGAGCTACCGCGCCGCGCTGATCGAGCCGTATGCGATCTGGCCCGTCGCCTCGCCCGCCTACCTGGCCAGCCTGCCCGGCAGGGACATCGCCACCTTGTCCGACTTGCAGCGCGCGCGCTGGCTGGCGCACAGCCGCCTGGCCGCGCCGCTGCGCTGGGACGTGCACACACAAGACGGCCCCGCCGCCTTCACCGCGCAGGACGCCGCCATCCATTCCGACTCTGCCTCGGCCCTGCTGGGCTTTGCCCTGGGCGGCTGCGGCGTGGCCCTGCTGCCGCAATGGCAGGTAGAGGGTGAAGTGCGCGCGGGACGCCTGCGCCGCCTGCTGCCCGACGTCGTCTTCCCTGAGCAGGGCGTGTATGCCGTGTATCCGAACACCCAGCACATTGCGGAAAAGGTGCGCGCCTTTATCGACTTTTTGCGCGCGTTCGTGGGCACGCCCGCCTGAGATTTCACTTCGTCAATATTTGAAAGGACAACCGTTTCCAGTGGGCAAACGGGCGCCCCTTTCGGTTTTCACGGCCTACACTGGAAGGACGTTGTTCACCGATTGGAGACCATCATGGCACATACATTGGCAGCAGTTTTCGCCCTGCGCGATATGGCCGAGCGCGCCCGGCACGACCTGATCACGGCTGGCTTTCCCGGCGCCAGCATCCGCCTGCACGATGCGGGCAGTGATGAATTTTCCGCCACGGAAAACATCCGTCGCGACGACAGCGACAGCCTGCTCGACAATATCAAGCATTTCTTTACGGATCTGTTTGGCAGCCACGCCGACCGCCACATCTATGCGGAAGCCGTGCGGCGCGGGCATGTCGTGCTGACACTGGAAGGCGCGAGCGACGCCGATATCCAGCGCGCCACCGACCTCGTCGAGCGCTACGCGCCGCTCGACATCGATGCGCACGCCGACCACTGGCGCGCTGGCGGCTGGCAGGGCGCGCCGCAAGACGACAGCGCGATGCGCCACGGCGCCAGCATGCAGTCGGGCGCGCCATCGCAGCAGGGCGCATCCGCCGGCAACCTGAACGAGGCGGCGGCATCGCAGCAATTTGCGGGCGGCATGGCACCTCCGTCATCGGGCGCGGGCGCCAACGCGCGCCGCTACCCCAGCGCCGACAACCTGCCAGGCACCAGCGACGACGACGAGCAGTACTACCGCAGCCACTGGAGCGCCACCTATGTCGCCACCGGCGCGCGCTTCGAAGACTACGATCCCGCCTACCGCTACGGCCATTCGATGGCCAGCAGCGACAGTTACCGGGGCCGTCCGTGGGACGACGTGGAAGCGGACCTGCGTTCCACGTGGGAACACACGTATCCGCAATCGGCGTGGGACAACTTCAAGGCGGCCGTCAAACATGGCTGGGAACGCATCACGTCCTGACGCGGGGGGCTAAAGCGCCCCTCAGCGCCCCTCGTGCGTGAGCTTGAGGAAGTGGTTCAGGATGTGAAAATGGTCTTCGAAGAATTGCTCTTCCATGGCCGGCAGCGACGCCACGGGTACCCACTCGGCCAGCGCCGCATCGTCGGCCGCCGTCACGGCCGGCAGCTGGCGCGTCTTCAGATCAAAGTAATGCGCATGCGTGATGGTACGCCCGCGCTGGCTGCGGTCAGGGTGGTCGAACACGGCCACGCCGACCAGCGCCTCGACGAGGGTGGGCGCCAGCACGCCCAGCTGCGTCTCTTCCGCCAGCTCGCGCAGGGCACCCTGCAGCAGGCGTTCGCGCGGCTCCAGGAAGCCACCTGGCAAGGCCCACAAGCCCTTGCCAGGATAGCCGCCGCGGCGCACGAGCAGCACGTGGCCACCCGTCTGCACCAGCGCGTCGACGGTCGTAAAAATGGGCGCATACGGCGCCACGCGCCAGCGCGCCTTATAGGCTTCGATGGCGCGGTACTCGTGCACCAGCGGCGCGTACCACGGCAGCAGGGTCCACGCTTTCACATACTGGCCGATGGCCGCCGGCAGCAGCTGCGCCACGGCGCTCAGCGACACATCCACGTCTTCCGCTTCGAACAGCACGTTACGAATCGCCGTCGCGCCGATGGGCGCACCGGGATCGATCTCCAGATTGAGCAGCTGCCACTGCGGGAAGTGGTGCAGGTAGTAACTGGTGGCGTCCTTGAAGCAGGCCACCAGCGTGACGCGCTGCGCCTTGGGCAGGGCAGCGGCCACGGCACGCCGCACGGCATCGGCCCACAAGCCATCGTCATAGTAATCGCGCACGGCCACGTAATGCACGCGCGCGCGCTGCGCCTCGGGCAGGGTGGCGGCGATCATGGAGGCCCGCTCCTGCCACGTAAACGGGTTCTTCGGGCTGCGCGCATGGAAGGCGGAACCGAGCACCACCACTACCTGGGCGGCCGTCGTCAGCGCCTTCTGCAGCAAGCCCGCATGGCCATTGTGAAAAGGCTGGAAGCGGCCGATCAGGATGGCCGCGTCGGCGGAATAGGATGAGGTCATGCGTCGTCTCCGGTGGGGTAGTGGGCGGCGATCGGCAATTGGCGCCCGCTGCCAAAGGCACGCGAACGCACGCGGATGATGGGCGCCGCCTGGCGCCGCTTGTATTCGTTGCGGGCGACCATGCCGAGGATGCGCGTCACCAGGGCCCGCCCCTCGTCCGTCTCGCGCAACTGGTCGACCAGGGTCAGCGCTTGCGCGCTTTCTTGCGCCGGCAGGCGACGCCCTTCGATATGCCACTTTAAGATTTCATCGAGCACGGGATACGGCGGCAAGCTATCGGTGTCGCGCTGGCCCGGCGCCAGTTCCGCCGACGGGGGTTTGTCCAGCACGGCGGCGGGGATCAGTGCGCGCCCGGCGCTGGCGTTGAGGTGGCGCGCCAGGGCGAACACCTCCGTTTTATACAGGTCGCCGATCAGGCCCAGTCCCCCGTTCGTGTCGCCGTACAGGGTGCAGTAGCCCACCGAGATTTCGCTCTTGTTGCCGGTGGTGAGCAGCAGGGCGCCGAAGGCATTCGAGTATTCCATCAATATCGTGCCGCGCACGCGCGCCTGCAGGTTTTCCAGCGGCAGCCCCTGCAGCTTGCCGTCGAAGGCTGCCACGTAGCCGGCTTCGTACTGCGCCACGATGTCGCGTATCGGATGCGTGTGCAGGACGATGCCGAGGTTGGCGCAAAGGGCGACGGAATCGGTAACGGAGCCGGCGCTGGAAAACACGGACGGCATGGTGATGCCCACCACGTTGTCGGCGCCGAGCGCTTCGACGGCCAGGGCCAGGGTCAGCGCCGAATCAATGCCGCCCGAGCAGCCGACGACGACCTTCGTAAAGCGGCAGCGGCGCGCGTAGTCGCGCAAACCGAGCACGATCTGGCGCCGCGCAAACTCCACGGCAGGGATGCCTTCCGGGTCGGGCACGGGAAACGCCGATCCATCGGGTCGCGCAAAACGGCCGTCGGCAAAGCGCAGCAGCTGGAAATCCTCGACGAAGCGCGCCGCCTCGAATTGCAGGCCGAGGGTAGGCGAGATGGCGAACGAGGCGCCGTCGAACACCAGTTGATCCTGGCCGCCCACCTGGTTGACGAACAGCAGGGGCAGCTTGACACGCGCGCAGGCGGCGCCAAACACGGCGTGGCGCTGCGCGCGCTTGCCGATGTCGGACGGGCTGGCGTTGATGCTGACGACCAGGTCGGGCAGCGCCGCGCGCAGGGACTCGAACGGGTTGACGGCGTAGGCGCGGCCATCGTCGTTCCAGCCATCCTCGCAGATCATGAAGCCGACCTTGCAGCCGGCGATAGCGAGGGTGCAGGCGCCGGGCGGCCCCGCTTCGAAATGCCGGCCCTCGTCGAAGATGCCGTAGGTCGGCAGCAGCTGCTTGTAGTATTCGGCGACGATGCGCCCGTCGCGCATCGCCAGCAAGGCGTTAAACAAGGGCTTGCCGACGCCAGCGTTCGGCCGCGCCGTGCCGATGACGGTGACCAGCGCCGGCCAGCGCGTGGACGCCTGCAGCAGGGTATCGAGCGCCTGCTGCAGGCCGCGCAGGAAGGCGGCGTCCTCGAACAGGTCGCCCGGATAATACGCGCACAGCGACAGTTCCGGGCACACCAGCAGGTCGGCGCCATCGCTGCTGGCGCGCTGCATGCGCGCGATGATGGCGGCACAATTGGCGTCGAAGTCGCCCACGGTGGGGTTGAGCTGGGCGAGGGCGATGGTCAGCATGGTGATCCTTCGGAGGGTTACGCTTCATGGTGGCACTTGAGACCACTATCCTGCCAGAAAAAATTTCTGAGCGTACTGATGCAATCGTGCAAGCCCGCCGATCCGGGTGCTACAAGGTCTTGAGCCAGGCCCGCAAGCGCGTGCGCGCATTCGCATAGGGCGACGCCGTATTGAACTGGATCATGCGCCCCATCGTGTAATGCGTGTACCAGGGCTGGCCATACAGTTGCGCGTCGTCGTGCGCCTCGATCAGCGCCAGCAGCTGGTCTTTCGCCTGCTCCAGGCGCTGCAGCAAGTCGTCCATGCCCAGTTCCGCATGGTCCGCATAGAAGCGCTGCGCCAGTTTTCCCAGAGCGTTCCACGTGAAACCTTCGGCGGGAAAGGCGATGTCCTCGATGCGTTTGCCGTCGCGCAGCTGCGCGTGCCAGTGCAAGACCAGCTCGTTCCATCCCACCAGGTAGGCGAGCAGATCGCACACGCTCATGCGCGTGCCCGCCACTTGTCCCTCCAGCACGGGATCGCGCGCCAGCGCCGGCGGCACGCGCGCCAGCTCCTGCGCCAGTTTCGCATACGTGGTGGTAATCGCCTCGACCAGTTCCTGCTTGCTGTTGGGGATCGCCATCACGCCGCCTTCACGACAGGCAAGCCGGCCGCCTGCCAGTCGTCGTAGCCGCTGCCGAGACGGCGCACATGCAAGCCGTGCAGGCGCAGGGCCGCCACCGCTTGCACGGACAGCACGCAATACGGGCCGCGGCAGTAGGCGGCGATGTCCTGGTGAGCGGGCAGCTCGGCGTAGCGGCGCGGCAAGTCATCAAAAGGAATATTCACGGCACCCGGCAAATGGCCGGCGGCAAATTCCTGCGCGGGCCGCACGTCGAGCACGGTGATGCTGGCCTCGCGCATGCGTTCCAGCAATTCGTCGCCCGTGATCGCTTCCACGTGGTCGCCCCGTCCCAGCGCCTGCAATTCGCTGCGCTGATGCTGCGCATACACGTCCAGCGCGGCCAGCAGCTGCACGATGGGGCCACTGCCGAGCCGGTACAGCACGCGCTTGCCGTCGCGCCGCGCCTGCACGAAACCGGCGCGCCGCAACTGCTGCAAATGCTGGGACGTGTTCGCCACGGACAGGCCCGTCAACTCCACCAGTTGCTCCACCGCATATTCGCCGTGCGCGATCTGCTCAAGCAGGCGCAAGCGCGGCGCGCTGCCTAAAATATGGGCAAAGCCGGCGGAACCGGTGAGCAATTCGATATCGGCATTTTTCATTGACACGATGCTAGCACCCTTATAACATTCAAGCAATCTATTGAATGTTAAAGGATGACAGCGATGCAAATACTCTGGCTTGATGCCCTGGCGATCGGCGTGGGCGCGACGGCGGTGATGGATGTGTGGGCGGTGGCGCTAAAGCGCTTCTGGTGCATCCCCTCGCTGAACTTGGCGATGGTGGGGCGCTGGCTCGGCCATCTGCCGCGCGGCACCTTGAGCCACATCAACATCGCCCAGGCGGCGCCCGTGCGCGATGAGGCGGTCCTGGGCTGGACGGCCCACTATGTGATCGGCGTGCTGTTCGCGGCCGTGCTGCTGGCGCTGGTGGGACAGGAGTGGGTGCAAGGGCCGACCTTCGCGCCAGCCCTGCTGGCGGGCCTGGTGAGCGTGGCCGCGCCGTTTTGCATCTTGCAGCCGGGCATGGGCGCCGGCCTGGCCGCCAGCAAGACGCCGCATCCGGCGGCCGCCCGCCTGCGCAGCCTGATGGCCCACACGGCGTTCGGCATCGGCCTGTACCTGGCGGCCCTGCTGTGGTCGACTATCCGCTGATCAGCTCGTCAGCGGCGGCACAGGGGCGGGTGCCGGCGCAACGGCTGAGATGGCCGGCGCCTCGGGCTGCGCCGGCAAAGTGCTCAGCACCATCGTGCTGGGCTTGGCAATCGCGATGTGGGCATCGTCCAGGCGCTTGAGCAGTTCGAACAGCAGCGCGCTGCGGATGCCCGACGTCAGGCGCGGCGACGAGGCAAAGCCGGTGGCGTTGAACAACAAGAGGCCATTGTCGATGCCATCGAGCTGCACGCTGGGCGCCGGTGTGTCGAGCACGTCGGGATTGTCGACAAAGACGGACAGGATCAGCGCGCGCGCCGCCTGCGCATCCGTGCCCAGCGGCAGCGGCAGCTTGACCTGCACCAGGCCCAGCGGATTGGCGAGAGTCACGTTGCGCACCGTCTTGGTAATGAATTCCGAGTTCGGCACGATCACCGTGGAGCGGTCGCCCAGCTGGATTTCCGTGGCGCGCACATTGATGCGGCGAATATCGCCCTCCACGCCGCCCAGCGACACCCAGTCGCCTACCTTGACGGGGCGCTCGGCCAGGAGAATCAGGCCGGAGACGAAGTTCTGCACCACCGCCTGCAAGCCAAAACCGATACCCACCGACAAGGCCGACGCCACCCACGCGATGCGCTCCAGGCCGATGCCGGCCGCCGACAGCGCCAGCGCCACGGCCAGCACGCCGCCGATGTAGCCGAACAGGGTGATGAACGACACTTGCATGCCCGTATCGAGATTCGTGGTCGGCAAATAACTGTTTTGCAGCCAGCGCTTGAACAGACCCAGCGCGACAAAACCGACGAGCAATACCAGCAAGGCCTGGATCAGCGCGGCCGGGCGGATCGCCACCTCGCCGATGGCCAGGCCATCCTGCAGCTTGCCGACCCGCTGGAACAATTCGCCCGGACCTTCGCCGAACGGCGCCAGCAGCAGCATCAGGGCCAGCAGCACGACGATGGCGCGGCCGATGCCCGACAGCAGCACGGCAGCCTGGTCGCGCGCCTTGGGTGTCGCCAGCACGGGATGGGCGGCGTCCGGCGGCGGCGGCGTCGAGGCCAGCAGCATGCAGATGTCGTCGACCAGCACCGTCAGCAGATAGGTGCTGCACACCACCACGATGACCCAGGCGATTTGCTTGGCAATAAAACTGCCGAACGCCACATAGCCGATCAGCAAGCTGATGACGCTGGACGCCAGCGCCAGCCACAGCAGCACCGTGACGCAGCGCAGCCATAGCGGCGTCACCAGGGTGGCGGGATCGGCCTCGCGCAATTGGCGCCAGCAGCGCTCGGCGCGCATCAAGCCATACGCGATGGTCGTGCTCATCACGAGGGCGACGATGCAGTTGACGGCCACGGCCGTCGACAGCCCCGCATTGATGACGATGGTGACGCGTTCCGTGGCCCACACGAGCACGACGATGAAGGCAAACATCGACGGGAAATTGCGCATGCGGTGCGCCAGCGCATCGGGCAGGGGCAGCAGACGCCACGACACGCGCCGTGGCGACAGCAGCGCGTGGCCGAGTCCCGCCGTAAAGCCGGCAAAGCAGATGATGCCGATCAAGCTGCTGAGGAAAGTCGAGGTCTTTTCGGACAGGCCGCCCTCCCAGCGCAAGCCCATGGCCAGCAATTCGGCCACCAGGCCCGGCGTGGCCAGCGCCAGCACCAGCACGGCCAGCGCATGCAGCGAACGGCGCAAACGGCCATGCGGCACGCGCGTGGACGTGACCAATAGCAAGTAGCGCGAAGTCCAGATGCTGGCGCCGATCACGGCCACGATGGCGGCCAGCAAGCCGCCCCAGGCGGACCACGGCGTGGCGCGCGCCGCATTCGCCAATTCCAGCTCCAGCGCCCGCAGGCGCTGCAGATTCTGCGGCAATTCCGCATGCAGCTGTTTCCAGAACGAGCCGGCCAGAATCGAGGCCGTACGTTCGCCCAGACGCGCCTGCAACTGCGCGCGGCGCACCGTCGATACTTGCTCCGACGCCTGCGTCGCTTCCACGGCCAGCAGGCGCGCCAGTTTTACTTGCGCATCGAGCGCGCTGCTGGTGCGGTCCAGCTGGCTACGCTGCGCCGCCACGTCGGGGGCATCTTTGGTGCCCGCCGCCGGCTGGCCCAGCTCGGCCAGGCGCGCCTGCACGCTCGACAGGGTCGGCGCGAGCGCATCGGCCACCTTGTCGGCCTCGGCGCTGGCGGCCAGCGCATCGGCGCGCATCTGCGACAGGGTCGCATCATCGAGCTCCGCCTCGCCATCGAGCGCCTTCTGAATGCTTGTAATTTGCTTGCGCAAGCCATCGAGACGCTGGTCGGCCGTGGCGGCGTCATCGACGGGCTGCGACCAGGCGGGCGCTGCGGCCAGCGAGCATGCCAGCAGCAGGGTCAATAGCAGCGGCAATAGCCAACCGCGCCAGTGCGGGCGCGCGGAAGAAAAATGGGGGGTACGGAATGAAATCATGCGGTCCTATCGGCCAGGTCAATACAGGGGAAAACGAGACAGCATCGCGCCAGCAGGCGCGGCGGCTGTAGCGGCCGGCACCGGGGCGATGGATATTACGGGAGTTGCTTAACTGTACGGCAAACAGCGACAGCCTAGCGCACTCCTGCGATAGATGGCGGAAATTTTCGTGCGGCAAGGAATTAGGGAATATAGGCGAACATAAAATTGAATTTAGTATGATTAAATTCAATTTTATGTGCATCTATCATGAAGCAATAACAAACATATCCGCGCAACCACGCCGTCCTGTTCGACCTGGACGAACAACGCTGGCGCCTCGCCCGCCTTCGATGTGGTGCCGGATACGGATGACGACCCGCAAGCGCTGGTCATGCAAGTGAGCGCCGGCCGCCGCGACATCACGCGCGACGCCATGCTGCGCAATCACACCCGTTTCGGCTTCGCCACGCGCCAGCAGGCGGAAGACTATATGGATACCTTGCTGACGCGCATCGCGGAAGCTTTTGCGCAGGTGGCGCCGCTGCTGAACGGAGCCTTGCGGGCACGGATGGCGGAGCGCTTGCGGACTATCCTGGGGGCGCTTGGCTCAGGTGCAGGCATCATTTCACCCACCGACTAGGAAAGCTCTCTTCGGATAATGTCCGCGCCGGCACTGAGCGCATGCAGCTTGCCTCTGGCGACGCGACGAGACAAGGGCGCCATGCCGCAGTTGGTGCTCGGGTAGAGTTTGTCCGCATCGACAAAGCGCAGCGCCTTGCGCAGGGTGTTGGCCACTTCCTCCGGCGTTTCAATGGTGTTGGATGCCACGTCGATGGCCCCGACCATCACTTTTTTACCGCGTATGAGTTCAATCAAATCGATGGGAACACGCGAGTTGTGGCATTCCAGCGAGATGATGTCGATATTTGATTTCTGCAGCTTGGGGAACGATTCCTCGTATTGACGCCACTCGGACCCCAGCGTATTTTTCCAGTCCGTATTGGCCTTGATGCCGTAGCCATAGCAAATATGCACGGCCGTTTCGCATTTGAGCCCTTCGATCGCCCGCTCCAGGGTGGCGATCCCCCAATCATTGACCTCATCAAAAAAGACATTGAATGCGGGTTCGTCAAACTGGATGATGTCGACGCCGGCCGCCTCCAGTTCTCTGGCTTCCTGGTTGAGGATCTTGGCGAATTCCCAGGCCAGTTTTTCGCGGCTCTTGTAGTGGCTGTCATACAGCGTATCGATCATCGTCATCGGACCTGGCAGCGCCCATTTGATCGGCTGCGTGGTTTGCTGGCGTAAAAATTTGGCGTCCTCCACAAAAACGGGCTTAGTGCGGCTCACGGCGCCAACGACGGTCGGCACGCTCGCATCGTAGCGATCACGGATTCTGACGGTCTCGCGTTTGTCAAAATCGACGCCGCTCAGATGCTCGATAAACGTGGTGACAAAATGCTGGCGCGTTTGCTCGCCATCACTGACGATATCGATGCCCGCCTGCTGCTGTTCCTGCAGGGACAAGCGTAAGGCATCTTGTTTTCCTTCAATCAATTCCTCGTCCTGCAATTTCCAGGGCGACCACAGCTTTTCAGGCTGTGCCAGCCAGGAAGGTTTGGGCAAGCTGCCGGCGGTCGAGGTAGGCAATAATTTTTTCATGATCGATGATGTCGTATCTTTTGTTTAGTTAGAGAGCGTGGTGGCGGCCCATTGTTCAAGCCTATTCTTGTAGGGCTTGATGAAATGCTCTTCCGTATATTTTCCCTGCTTGACAGCCAGCTGGCTGCGCTCTTCCCGGTCATAGACAATTTGCGTCAATGAATAGTCCTGATGCTTGAGGCTAGGCTGATAAACTTTTCCCGCCGCACAATTGGCGTTGTAAATCTCGGGCCGGTAAATCTTTTGAAAGGTTTCCATCGTGCTGATGGTGCCGATCAGCTCAAGATTGGTGTAGTCACCCAGCAGGTCGCCGATAAAATAGAACGCCAGCGGGGCGGCGCTGTCTGGCGGCATGAAATAGCGCACTCGCATCCCCATCTTCTCGAAATATTCATCCGTCGAGGAAAACTCATTCTGTTGATACTCGACGCCCAGGATGGGGTGCCGATTCTCAGTCCGATGATAGGTCTTGCTGCTCGAGGCGCTGATACAGATGACAGGCGGCTTGTTGAAATGCGCCTTGTACGTATCTGAATTAACAAAGTGCTTGAACAGCTTGCCATGAAAATCGCCGAAGTCATCTGGAGCGCTGAATGTGGCTTTATTATTGTTGTGCTCTGGCAGCAGCACGCTGAAGTCGTAATCGCGCACGTAAGAAGAGAAATTATTCCCTGCAATGCCGGCGATGCGTTCATCGGTCTTTTTGTCGAGGATATTCGGCTGTAAGATCTCGATCAATGGGATGTTGCTGCCTGCGACATCAATATTCAACTCGACAGAAATGATGTCGAGCTCGACAGAGTAGCGATCTCCGTTCGGGTTGTCCCAATGCGCCAGGTTGTTGAAGCGATTGCTGATCATCCGCAGGGTATTGCGCAGGTTCTCCTGGCGGCTCGTTCCCCTGGCCAGATTGGCAAAGTTGGTCGTCAGGCGCGTGTTATCTGCCGGACGATAGTTTTCATCGAAAATAATGCTCTTGATGCTGAATACAAAATCTTTGCTCATGGTGATCTGGTGTCCTGATTTTTTGCGAAAAATGAATGGGGCGATTGTTGACCGTCGTGATGCGTTTCAGGCTGCGACCGTTTCGTCTGCGGCGGCGGAGCGCGTATGGCGGGTCAAGCCGATCAATGGCAATGCCCGTTGGACCGCCAGCATGGCGCGCTGGAGCAAGGCCTCGTCCTGCACGCGGTAGTCGGCGAAATCCTTGTCGGTCGCGTACACGCCCAGCGGCAATGTGCGGGCCTGGAAGAAGCTGAACAGCGGCCGCAACTGGTGATCGATCATCAGGGCATGGCGTTCGCTGCCGCCGGTGGCCGCCAGCAAGACCGGCTTGTCGATCAGGGCATCCTGATCAATAAAATCGAAGAAGTGCTTGAACAGCCCCGTGTACGCGCCGCGATACACCGGTGTCGCCACCACCAGGATGTCGGCTTGCTCGACCGCAACCAGTTCCCGCTCCACCGTGTCGGGCAGGTGGGAGCGCCAGACCGCGCCGGCATGCGGTGCGAGCTGGCCCAGTTCGACCAGGCGCTGTTCGCACAGCACTTCGTCGGCGATCAGATCCATCAGGTGCTCTGCCAGGGCGGCAGCCTTGGAAGGGCGTTGCAGCCCGCCGGAAACCGCGACTAAACGAAGTGGACGTGTCATGTTTGCTTTCATAGGGATGGATGCGCCAGGGCCGACAAATGCAGGCAACAAGGGGACCGATGATAGCGGCGGGAATCGATGAAGTATAATGGTCTTATTTCATACATCCATGAACATGGCTCATCTCAATGCTTGAACGCATCCACCTCAACATCGTCCAGCAGGTCGAGAAACAAGGGTCGTTGACGGCTGCAGCGGGCGTGCTGCACCTGACCCAGTCGGCCCTGAGCCACAGCATGAAGAAGCTGGAGCAGCAGCTGGGCACCGATGTGTGGCTGCGCGAAGGGCGCAACCTGCGCCTGACGCAGGCCGGCCAGTACTTGCTGGCGGTAGCGAACCGGGTGCTGCCGCAACTGGACCTGGCCGAAGAGCGCCTGGGCCAGTTCGCGCAGGGCGAGCGCGGTGCGCTGCGCATCGGCATGGAATGCCACCCTTGCTACCAGTGGCTGCTCAAGGTGGTGTCCCCCTATCTGGCCGCATGGCCCGACGTGGACGTGGACGTCAAGCAGAAGTTCCAGTTCGGCGGCATCGGCGCGCTGTTCGGCTACGAGATCGACCTGCTGGTCACGCCCGACCCGCTGTACAAGCCGGGGCTGACATTCGAACCCGTGTTCGACTACGAGCAGGTGCTCGTCGTGGCCAAGGGCCATGCGCTGGCTGCGGCGGCCTATGTGCAGCCCCAGCAACTGACCCAGGAAGTGCTGATCAGCTACCCCGTGGACATCGAGCGCCTGGATATTTACAATCAATTCCTCTTGCCGGCCGGTGTCACGCCAAAGCGCCACAAAGCCATCGAAACGACCGATATCATGCTGCAGATGGTGGCCAGCGGCCGCGGCGTGGCCGCCCTGCCGCGCTGGCTGGTCGAGGAATACGCGGCCAAGATGGACGTGGTGCCCGTGCGGCTGGGCCCGCGCGGCATCGCCAAGCAGATTTTCCTGGGCGCACGCGAGACGGACACCGCCATCGACTACGTGCGCGCCTTCATCGCACTGGCGCGCCAGCCTGCCTTCGCCATGGCGCATGGACGCCAAGAAGGTAAAACCCTGGATGTATCCCGATAAGCCCGGGCCCGCCAGCGCCAGCACGCACGCCTGTTACCTGGGGCCTGCCAGCTTCGCGCTTTCCATCGATTCCACTGTGTCGAAAATATGCGCCAGCGCGCTTTCCATGGCGCCGGCGGTAGCGTCGCCGCTCTGGTTGGTGATGATGAAGACGCCAAGCTGATATTTGGGAACGATGTAGGCGTAGCTTTGCGCGCGTGGCACGCCGCCATGGTGGACATAATGCGTGCCCAACTGGCGATTGCTGCCGATGTTCCAGAAATAGCCGATGCTGAAATCGTCCTGAAAGCGCGCCAAAGGCTGGTGCGATTCGACGACCGCAGGATGGGCGCCCAATTGCAGGCGCAAATACTTCGCCATATCCGGCATGGTCGACTTCAGATTGCCGGCTGCTCCCCAGGGCAGTTGTGGCATCGGTGTCGTCATGACGGGATTGTCGCTGTGGTAGCCGGGCGCCAGCCGGCCGCTATCCTTGGCGGTGATTCTCAGCCTGGTATCGTGCATGCCGGCTGCGCGCGCGAGGAATTGCGTGAGCAGCACTTCATACGGCATTGCGTAAATTTTTTCGAGCGTGTGCGCAATGAGTTCGGTACCGGCGCTTGAATAGGCGTAGTCCTGACCAAGCGGCCCCTTGATGCTGACCGTGTGCAAGTCTTGCCAGAATTGCGGTTGTCCGTAGTTGGCATAGGCTGCATTGAGCTTTGCCGGCGTGGCGTGTGCCGTGAAATCCTTCAATATGGTGTTCACCTGCAATGGCAGCATGCCCGGCATAGTGCTGGTGTGCGTGATCAAATGGCGCAAGCGCACTGGCTGCCCCTGCGACTGCAGGTTCGGGTAGGCATCCGCCAGGTACTGTTGTATGGGATCGTCGAGCGCCGCCTTGCCATCGAGCACGGCGTTCGCCAGTAGCAGGCCAGCAAAAGTTTTGCTGACTGAGCCGATTTCATACAGCGTTGTATCGTTCGGCGGATTGGCTTTGCCGGTCTCCAGCTCGCCTTGATGCAGAATGAATTCCTTGCCCCGATAAACGACAGCAATCGAGGTCGCATGTAGCAATGTTGACTGCAGCAGGGTGGTCGCGGTCTGCCTCATTGCCGCAGGAATGTCATGCGCAGGTACCGTGGCGGCGGGCTGACAAGCTGCCAGCAGTAGTGTCATTCCAGCTACGATTGCGGCGAGTTTGCTCATCATGCGCACCATCCAGGGGGGAGGGGCATTCTCGCACAATGGATTCCGCGGTGACAGAAAAAAGTCACGCGCATGGTTTTTCCAGAGAGTGAACGGCGGTGCTTGATTAAAGAAAACGCCACCCGGCGGTGGCGTTTCTTTCCATTCCTGGCGGCCCGGGGCGGCCCCCGGCCTGCTTACTCCACCGTCACCGATTTCGCCAGATTGCGTGGCTTGTCCACATCCGTGCCGCGCGCCAGCGCCGTATGGTAGGCCAGCAATTGCAGCGCGACCACGTGCAGGATCGGCGACAAATCGCCGTAGTGCTCGGGCAGGCGGATCACGTGCAGACCTTCGCCGGAACTGATGCGCGAGTCGACGTCGGCGAAGACGTACAGCTGGCCGCCGCGGGCGCGCACTTCCTGCATGTTCGATTTGAGCTTTTCGATCAGGGCGTCGTTTGGCGCGATGGTAACGACGGGCATTTCATTCGTCACCAGGGCCAGCGGGCCGTGCTTCAGTTCGCCGGCCGGATACGCTTCGGCGTGGATGTACGAGATTTCCTTCAGTTTCAAGGCGCCTTCCAGGGCGATCGGGTAGTGCATGCCGCGGCCCAGGAAGAGGGCGTTTTCCTTGCGCGCGAATTCCTCGGACCAGGCGATGATCTGCGGTTCCAGCGCCAGCACGGACGCGATGGCGACGGGCAGGTGGCGCATGGCTTTCAGGTGCGCCGCTTCCTGCTCTTCGGACAGGCGGCCATTGACTTGCGCCAGGCACAGGGTCAGCAGGAACAGGCCGGCCAGCTGCGTGGTGAAGGCCTTGGTGGACGCCACGCCCACTTCCACGCCGGCGCGCGTGATGTAGGCCAAGGCGCATTCGCGCACCATGGCGCTGGTGGCCACGTTGCAGATGGTCAAGGTGTGCTGCATGCCCAGGCTGCGCGCATGTTTCAGGGCGGCCAGGGTATCGGCCGTTTCGCCGCTTTGCGAAATGGTCACCACCAGCGTGTTCGGGTGCGGCACGCTGTCGCGGTAGCGGTATTCGCTGGCCACTTCCACGCTGACGGGCACCTTGGCGATCGATTCGATCCAGTACTTGGCCGTCATGCCTGCATACGAGCTGGTGCCGCAGGCGAGGATCAGCACGCGGTCGATCTGCTTGAAGATCTGATAAGCGTTGTCGCCGAACAGTTCCGGCATGATGCCCGTCACGCCTTCGAGCGTGTCGCCGATGGCGCGCGGCTGTTCAAAAATTTCCTTCTGCATGTAATGGCGGTACGGACCCAGCTCGGCCGCGCCCGTGTGGGCGTGCACGGTTTTCACTTCGCGCTCGACGGGCTTGCCATCGACGTCGACGATCCAGCAGCGCGACAATTGCAGGTCGACCACGTCGCCTTCTTCCAGGTAGATGATCTGGTCCGTCGTGCCGGCCAGCGCCATGGCGTCCGAGGCGACAAAGTTTTCACCATTGCCCAGGCCGACGATCAGCGGCGAGCCCTGACGCGCGGCCACCACGCGGTGCGGCTCGTCGCGGCAGAAGACGGCGATCGCATACGCGCCGTCGAGGCGTTTCACGGCCTGCTGCACGGTTTCGAACAGGTCGCCGTTATACATGTGCTCGACCAGGTGGGCGATCACTTCCGTGTCCGTCTGGCTCTGGAAGACGTAACCCAAGGCCGTCAGTTCGGCGCGCAGTTCGTCGTGGTTTTCGATGATGCCGTTATGCACCAGCGCCACTCTGGCGTTCTCTTCCGTTGGGGAAAAATGCGGGTGGGCATTGAACGAGACCGGGGCGCCATGCGTGGCCCAGCGCGTGTGGGCGATGCCCGTAAAACCGCTCAAGCCTTCTTCGGCGATCTGCTTTTCCAGCTCGGCCACGCGCGAGGTGGAACGCGAACGCTGCAAACGGCCATCCGCATGCAGGGCGATGCCGCAGGAATCGTAGCCGCGGTATTCCAGGCGCTTCAAGCCTTCGACCAGGATGGGAGTGATATTACGTTGCGCTACCGCGCCGACGATGCCGCACATGGAAACCTCTGTCTAAAAATTCATCAATGCACGCATGCTAATGCAGAGCGCATGAAATATGCTTTCTAAATCCGTGTATTTTTGACTGAATATTTCACGACTATTTTGCGGTGAAATATTATTTCATTTAAACTCGATATATTTTCCAATTCACTAAAATCATGAACCCTGGCAACATTTCTCTCGACGAGATCGATCGTCGCATCTTGAACGCCTTGCAAATTGATGCATCGCAAACCAACAGTGAGCTGGCGCAAGCGGTGCACGTCTCGGCGCCCACGTGTTTGCGGCGCGTCAAGCATTTACGGGAAAGCGGCGTCATCGAGCGGCAAGTGGCCATCGTCGCGCCGCAGCTGGTGGGCGCGCGCCTGACGGCCATCGTGGAAATCACGCTCGACGTGCAGGCGGCCGAGCGCATGGCGGCATTCGAGCAACTCGTGGCGGACGAGCCCGCCGTGCTGCAATGCTATCGCGTCTCGCCCGGGCCCGACTTCGTGCTGATGGTGCAGGTGGCCGACATGCCCGCCTACCACGCGCTGGCGCACCGCCTGTTTGCCGCGCACGCCAATGTGCGCAACGTCAAAAGCTACTTTTCCACGTTTCGCAGCAAATTCGAGACGCGCATCGCCGTCTGATTTTTTGACTGATTTGTCCACTGCTTGCCCACCGCTTTCCCACAGATTTATACGGTGCTTTTCCACCGCTTATGCCGCGGTTACCCACAGGCTTATGCACAGCAATGACATGGGCAGACCACGGCAGGATGAGAAGCGATGAGCCAGGAAGCAGCGCCATGCGGCCGATGCCGGCGCTGCGCCAGCGCGGAAGGAGATCATCAAGCGCCAGCAGCTGAACTTGTACACCGGCTGCACACAGCTTGCCAACAAGTTATGCGTCCACTTATCGACAGGCTTATCCACACTCACCGAGTGGCGGCAGACGGACAGTTCAGGGGCGCACTTCGGCATCGGCATAGAAGCGGTAGCCGGCGTTGCGGGCGGTATTGATGGGCAATGCCAGGCCCGCCGCCTGTTCGGCCTTGCGGCGCAAGCGGCTGATCTGGGTGTCCAGGCGGCGCTGGTCGTAACTGAGAAAATCCTCGCCCAGCGATTGCACGATCTGCTGGCGGCTGACGATGCGTTCCGGCTCGGCCATCAGCACATGCAGCACCGTCACATCCTGTTGCGACAATGCAATGGCGCCGCAGCCGGGCGGCAAGAGGCGGCGTGGTCCCAGTTCCAGTACCCAGGCCGGGGCCGGCGGCGGCACGGCGGCGGGCAGTGACGGGCCGAGGCGCCGTGCCAGCGCGCCCAGGGTGGCGGCCAGCTCGTCCAAGTCGGCGCTCTTGGGCAGGTAGTAGTCGGCACCACCGCCCAGTCCGTTGACCTTGTCCTGCGTGGCTCCGCGCGCCGTAAAGACGACGATGCCGATGGGCTGCCCCTGTGCGCGCAAGGCGCGCACCAGCACCATGCCTTCGCCATCGGGCAAGCCGAGGTCGATGATGGCAATGCGGTGCAGTGCCGGCGTGTAGCAGGCGTGGAAGGCGGCCAGGTCGGCCACGGCGCTGACGCGGTAGCCGCAATCGCCGAGAAACTCGGTCAGCTCGTGGCGCAGCACGGCTTCGTCTTCAAGCAGGATGAGGTTCAACATGGCGCAAGGATAACCGATCATCATGCAGCCGGGAAGCGAGCCGCAGGGACGTCCTGCCCCGCATGGTAAGCTCCTGCGCCATGAAAATCCTGCTCGCCATTTTCCTGTTGTTCGCCACCGTGCAGCCGCTGGCCGGAGGTGCCGCGCCCTTGCCTGCGCCACTGCTGCTGCCGGCCAGCGGGCAAGCCGTTTCCGCCAGTGGCCACATGCAGATACTGCGCGATGCCTCAGGCCGGCTGGAACCGGACGCCGCGCTGAGCGCACCCGGCTGGCGCCCCCTGCCTGGCGCCGTCAGCGCCGGCTATACGCAGGATGCCATCTGGCTGCGCCTGGAGGTGACGCGCGCGGTGCAGTCGCCCGATGAATGGGTGTTGCGCTTTAGCAACGCCGTGCTTGATGAGGTGCGCCTGTATCGCCAGGACCAGGCCGGACACTGGCTGCGGCAAGAGGCGGGCGCCGACGTGATCCGCGACGCCTGGCCCATCGATGCGCGCCAGGTGGTGTTTCCCGTGCAGTTGCAACCCGGTCAGCCGCAGCGCTGGCTGGTGCGCCTGCAAAGCAAGAAAGCCATGTCGACGGAGCTGACGTTGTTGCCCAGCGATGCCTTCGACAACGCCTCGCGCCGCGAATACCTGTATTACGGCTTGCAGTTCGGCAGCTATTTGCTGCTGATCCTGTTCCATATCTTTTTCTGGCGCATGACGCGCGAAGCCCACAGCGGCTGGTACCTGCTGTACGTGCTGACGAATGCCACCACGGAAGCGCTGACGATCGCCATTCCCCAGCAGATCTTCGCCATGCCGAATGGGCTGTCCGACCCCATGCTGGGCGTATCGATGGCCATGTCCATCGCCGTCGGCGCGCGGTTTTCCACCTTGCAGCTGGAGCTGCCCGCCCTGTATCCCCGTTTCAGCCGCAGCGTGGTGGGCATCACGGCCGCCGCCGCCCTGTTCGGGGCGCTGCTGGTGCTGCGCGGCGACTATGCCGCGGGCGTGCTGGTGGTGCAAATGACGGCCTTGCCGCTGATCGTGCTGTTCATAGGCCTGGCCAGCTGGCTGGCGTTGCGCGGGCATCGCCCGGCACATGCATTCCTGTTCATCTTCGGCATCTTCTACGCCGGTGTCATCGTCAGTTTCCTGCGCAATATGGCGATCGTGCCACCCAACTTCTGGACCAACCACGCGGCCACCCTGGGCGCCTTCGTGCACATGATGCTGATGAGCCTGCGCCTCAACCGCCGTTACGCGGAATTGCGCCGCGCCAAGGACAAGGCACAGGCCGACGCCGTACGCGCCGTACGCGCCCTGAATGAACGCCTGGAAGAGCAGGTGGCGCGGCGCACGGCGGCATTGCAACAGGAAATCGGTCGGCGCGCCGCGCTCGAGGGCGAATTGCGTGCGGCCCTGGAAGTGGAAACCCGCACGCGCGAAGAACAGCAGGATTTTGTTGCCATGGTGTCGCATGAATTCCACACGCCACTGGCCATCATCAACACCACGGCCCAGCAAATTGCCCGCAACACCGAAGCGCCACGGGAAAAAACCCTGCAACGCTGCCAGAATTTGCGCGAAGCGAGCGGCCGCATGACGGCGCTGGTGGATGAATACCTGAGCGCCGACCGCATGGAAACGAGCGCGGCGACGTTCCGTCCCCAGCCATGCGACTTGCGCGCCCTGCTGCACGCCGTGCTGGCCGAGTGGCCCGATGGCCGCATCGAGGCCAGCGTGCAGGCACTTCCCGACAGCATCGTGGCCGATGCCAGCCTGCTGCGCGTGGCCCTGCGCAACCTGCTGAGTAATGCCGACCGGCACGCGCCGCAGGCCCAGGCGATCCGCATGCAAGCCGCCATGCTCGATGACGGCCGCGTACAGATCGTCGTCAGCAATGCGGGCGAACCCCTGCCCGCCGATGAAATCCCGCGCCTGTTCCAGAAATACTTCCGCGGCCGCATCGCCCAGCACAAGCCCGGCGCCGGGCTGGGCCTGTACCTGGTGCAGCGCATCGCCGAATTGCATGGTGGCCAGGTCACGCTGGCCAGCGCCGGCGGCAACGGCACCATCAGCTTCGCCCTGCGTCTGCCCGCCTGAATCGCTGTCCGCATTCCCGACTGAATCAGTCGGGAATCGCTCAGGTTTGCTCAATTTTAAATTTCCCCGTTCTGATATCTTTCCATTCAGAAATCTTTGTAGCTTTTTATAACGACAATGTTTAAAAAAGCAACAAAATAGATGATGTCCGGGAAGTGCGTAGCTTTCCTGCCGGCCATCAGCGCCACCACGTTCAGCACAGGGAAAACATGCATCGCCATTCATTCTTCATCCGCAGCATTGGCCACGCCTATCGCCGCTCGCATCCCTGAGCGATTGTCATCCCATTACTTCCCACGCCAGCCTGGCGCCGGGCATTCCTTTTTCAAATCAACAAGGATCGACCATATGCATCGTCATGGATCATTGAATCATATCTACCGCCTCGTCTGGAGCCACGTCCTGAACGCCTGGGTCGCCGTCGCGGAAACGTCGCGCGGACGCGGCAAGGGCAGCCGCCGCAAACTGGCGGCGGCGGCTGCCGCCATGACGGCGCTGGCGCTGGGAGGGCCGGCGCTGGCCGCGCCCACGGGCGGGCAGGTGGTGGGCGGCACGGCCAGCATCAGCCAGCAGGGCAACAGCACCACGATCAGGCAATCGAGCCAGCAGGCGGCGCTGAACTGGAACAGTTTCAACGTGGGCGCCCATGAAACCGTCAACTTTGTCCAGCCCTCGGCCAGCGCGCTGGCCGTCAACCGCATCTTCGACAGCAACGGCACGCAGATCCTCGGCAGAGTCAACGCGAATGGCCAGGTGTACCTGATCAATCCGAACGGCGTGCTGTTCGGCCGCAGCGCGCAAGTCAATGTAGGCGGCCTGGTGGCCTCGACGCTCGACGTCGACAGCGCCAGCCTGGGCGGCTCAAAGCACGCGTTCGCCGGCCATGGCGCTGGCAAGGTCGTCAACGAAGGCACGCTGCGCGCGGCCGATGGCGGCTATATCGCCCTGCTGGGCCGGCAAGTGAGCAACCAGGGCAGCATTTCGGCACGCCTGGGCACGGTTGCCCTGGGTGCCGGCAGCGCCGCCACCCTGAGCTTTGACGGCGCGCGCCTGCTGCAGTTGCAGATCGACCAAAGCACCCTGGACAACCTGGCCGAGAACGGCGGGCAGATCCGCTCCGATGGCGGCCAGGTGCTGATGAGCGCTGGCGCCCGCGATTCCCTGCTGGCCAGCGTCGTCAACAACACGGGCGTCATCGAGGCGCGCAGCATGGAACAGCGCGACGGCAGCATCGTCTTGCTCGGCGGCATGCGTGCCGGCACCACCCATGTGAGCGGCACGCTGGACGCCAGCGCCCCCGCGGGCGGCAATGGCGGCTTCGTCGAAACGAGCGCCGCCCGCGTGAAGATCGACAATGACGTTCACATCAGCACGGCGGCGGCGCAGGGCCGCGCCGGCACCTGGCTGATCGACCCGGTCGACTTCACCATCGCCGCCAGCGGCGGCGACATCAGCGGCGCCGCCCTGTCGGCCAATCTGCGCAATGGCAATGTCGTGATCCAGAGCACGCGAGGCAGCGCCGGCACGGCCGGCGACGTGCATGTCAACGACAAGGTCAGCTGGTCCGCCCATGAGCTGACCCTGAACGCGCAGCGCAACATCAATATCAACGCCACCTTGAACGGTTCCGGCACGGCCAGCCTGGCGCTGGAATACGGCCAGGGCGCCGCTGGCGCCGGCAACACGGCCATGTACCAACTGGGCGGCGGCGCCCAGGTGAATCTGCCTGCCGGGCAAAACTTCAGCACCAAATTGGGCGCGGACGGCATCCGCACCGGCTACACGGTGATTACCGCCCTGGGCTCCTACCGCAGTGTCACGGGCACCGACTTGCAAGGCATTAATGGCAAGCTCGATGGCAATTATGTGCTCGGCGCCAATATCGACGCCTCCGCCACCGCCTCTTCTGCCTGGAATCCCGAATGGTTCGACGCTGGCTTCAGGCCGCTGGGCCGGGACACGGGCTTCAGCGGCATCTTCGACGGCCTCGGTCATTCGATCAATCAGCTCAGCATGATGTCGGGATATGGCAACGGCAGCGGCTTGTTTTCCCTTACCACCAAGGATGCCCTGATCCAGAACGTTGGCTTGTATGGCGGCAAGATCAAGACCCACTATTACGCTGGCGGCCTGGTGGGCGAGAACTACGGCACGATCAGGAATAGCTATGCGGCACTCGACGTCAGCAGCACAAGCGTCAGCGGCGGGCTGGTGGCGCGCAACAGTGGCACCATCATCAACAGCCACGCCACCGGCGCCGTCAGCAGCGATTGGCAAAGCGGCGGACTGGCAGGCGTCAATATCGGCCAGATCATCAACAGCTATGCCACGGGCAGCGTGACGGGCCAAAGCATGGCTGGTGGCCTGGTAGGCGCCAACACGGGATCGATCGACACCAGTTTCGCCACGGGCCGCCTGATCATCACTCCTGGCGGCTTCAGCGTGGGCGGCCTGGTCGGCAGCAACGGCGCACGTCCCGCCACACGCAATAGTTTTTGGTCGATCAGCGGCACTGGTCAGGCCAGTTCGAGTGGCGGCACTGGCCTGACGGACGCGCAAATGCGCACGGCCAGCAGTTTCACGGGCTTTAACTTCACCACCACGCCTGGCGCAACGGGCAACAACTGGGTGCTGGTCAACGTGGACGGCGGTCTGAACAATGCTGGCGGCGCGGCCGGCGCCACGTATCCGATGCTGGCGTCCGAGTACTCGACCACCATCCAGAATGCCCACCAACTGCAATTGATGGCCATGGCGCCGGGCGCCGCGTATGTGCTGGGCACCAATATCGACGCCAGCGGCACGGCGGGCGGCAAGGATGTCTGGAGCGAGGCTGGCTTCATTCCCGTCGGCACGCGCGACAACGCATTCACGGGTAGCCTGGACGGCCAGGGCCAGACCATCAGCGGCCTGTATATCAACCGTCCCAGCGACGACTATGCGGGCCTGATCGGCTATACGGACAAGACTTCGCTCATCAGCAATATCGGCCTGCTCGGCGGCAGCGTCAACGGCGCCTTCGCCGTCGGCAGCCTGGTGGGTTCGAATGCAGGTCTGGTCAGCAATAGCTACGCAACGACGACCGTCAACGGGGAAAGCAGTGTCGGTGGCCTGGTGGGCGAGAATTTCGACGGCACCATCAGCGCCAGCCATGCCAGCGGCACCGTCAGCGGCAGCAGTGGCAAAGTGGGGGGCCTGGCCGGGCAGAATAGCGGCAGCATCATCGACAGCTATGCCAGCGGCGATGCCAGCGGCTTGCGCAATATCGGCGGCCTGGTAGGGGATAATCGCGGCTATGACGGCGCTGTCGCCAGCGTGCGCGGCAGCTACGCCAGCGGCAATGTCACGGCCACCGAAGACAATGCGGGCGGCCTGGTCGGCTACAACAAGAGCGGTGCGATCGCCGACAGCTACGCCAGCGGCGCGGTGAGCGGTGACCGCGATGTGGGCGGCTTGCTCGGCTACAATTCCCGCGCCACCGATAGCGTCAGCAACAGCTACGCGACGGGCGCCGTGCAAGGCAATGCCAGCACGGGCGCCCTGATCGGCTACAACGCGGGCGTGGTGCGCGACAGTTTCTGGAAAGGCGAGTCCCCGGCAGCGGGCATCGCAGAGAACGAAGGCACGCTGAGCAATGTGCGCGGCCTGAGCGATGCACAGATGCGTTCGCAAGCCAGCTTCGACGGCTGGGACATGGCTTCCAGCGCCGGCAGCCATGCCGTCTGGCGCATCTATGAAGGCCAGACGGCGCCGCTGCTGCGCAGCTTCCTGAGCGCCTTGACCGTGACGGCCGATGGCGTCAGCAAGACCTACGATGGCAAGCTCTACGTCGGAGGCTTGAACAATGTGCAGTATTCGGTGGCTGGCGCCGCCGGCTCCGGACTCGTCCTGAGGGCCGCCAGCGGCCCGTATGGCAACGTACGCAACGCCGGCACCTATCAGGCCGGCGGCAGCTATCTGTATTCCAGCCAGCAAGGTTATGACATCGACCTGCAAGCCGGTGCGCTGACGGTCAACCGGGCCATCATCAACCTCAATGGCATGCGTACCTACGACGGCGGCAGCGACATGGCCGCCGGCCTGCTGACCTTGCGCGGATTGGTCAGCGGCGAGAGCCTGGTCCTGTCCGGCATCGGCAGCCTCGACAACAAAAACGCAGGCGTCAACAAGCTCCTCAACAACGGCACCCTGATGCTGGCCGATGGCCAGGGTGGCCTGGCTGGCAACTACACGCTGGAAGGCGGTCAGCACCGTGCCACCATCACCCGCGCCACGCTGAGCGTGCAAGGCGTGGGCGCCGCCAATAAAGTCTACGACGCGACCAATCAAGCCACCCTGACGGGCACGGCCACGGTGCAGGCGCTGGGCGACGACCAGCTCG
>NZ_JCAQAV010000013.1:0-116314 GCF_059617925.1 Janthinobacterium sp. JF4
CTTGCTCAACTATTTAAAGCTTTACAACCACCACATTCCACAACGGGCCATCGGTGCCAAAACACCCATCCAGGCGCTCAAAGAATGGCAGCAAAAGAAACCGGAGCTATTCGTTAAGCGCGTTTATGATCAAACGGGACTGGACAGTTACCCAAGGTGAACAAGACCATCAGCGACAATAACAATATTTTGCGCGGAATCTTGCCCGTCAGGGCAGTCAGCACGGGCGCGCCGACGGCAACGCCCAGCGCGTACAGGCTGACCAGCAGGCCGGCCGATGGCAGATTGACGCCCAGGTCTGCGGCAATGGTGGGCAACAGCCCCACGATGACAAACTCGGTGGTTCCGATGGCAAATGCGCTGAGGGTCAGCGCGAGCAAGGCAATGGGCATGAAAGACTCCGATATAAGTGCATGCAAAGGGTATGCGGTGCGAGGCTTGCAGTATCGGGGCTTTCTTTGTTTCGAAAAATACCTCCACAGGAAGAAGATACTTGCTTCATAATCAATAATAGAGGATGCCATCGCGCCATGGGCTGAGTGGCAGCGGCAGTAGGCCCTGGCACGCCAGGCGCCTAGCGTGACAGGGAACTGCTACCGGGACTGGTGCGCGGCTCCGGCTTTTCCATCTTTTTCGCCTTGACCTGCGGCTCCAGCTCAGGCAGGCTGGGAAGCCGCCGCTCCGCCTTGGCGGCGGGGGACTCGGCATTGCGCCATTGCGCGGCAGGCAGCTGCGGCAAGCGTTCGCGCTCTGCCCGCAGGATGACGCCCATTGCCGCATCGACCGGCATTTTCACTGTCGCCACTTCCAGGCTGGCCGCGTCTTGCCGCAGCGGGGCGACTTTCTCCATCTTGCGCACCAGTTGCAGCGATGACTGGCGAAACGCCTCCGTGTCCAGCCATGCCGGAATGGCGGGCATGAGCGACACCGGGTCGGCCTGGCCGGCGCTGAACGGTTTGTCGGGATACCCATCGGGCGAACGCTCACGCACATCCACGACTCCTGAACGCAGCAGCAACTCCGCGCGCCCCTGCGCCAGCAACTTGCTGCGCAGCTCGTTTGCTGCCGGCTGATAAAAGGCATCGATGCCGGCGCTGTGGACCAGCGCGGCGGAAGCGACCTGCTTCAGGTTGGCGGCGGCCAGCAGATCTGCCGTCAGCAGCCATTGTTCGGCGCTGGGCAGGCGCTTGATGGACTCGCCAAGGGCGGCGTGCGCCACTGTCGCCAGCTGCGCATTCAGCTGACCGGGATCGCGCTGCAATGCCGCGATTTTTTCCGCATTGGCAGGATCGCCCAGGTACCGGGCCAGACCAGCCGTCACCTTGATGGCATTGCGCTGGTGGCCCATGCGCAGGCGGGACAAGTCGGGTACCAGCACGCGCACCCTTTGCTCCGAGGGCAGATCGCTTCTCAAGGTGAATGCATAGGCGTTTTCATCGGCATCGACGCGCAGCGCCACGGTCAGCATCTCGGTGGAGTGTCCATCGATCGGCTGCGGACTGGTGCCAGGCGACACCAGCAAGGCGCGGCTGGACTTTTCCGCGATCCAGTACTTCATCCTGGCACGCCCCGTGTTCATCAGGCGGGCATTTTCTTCGGGCGCGGCCAGGGTAAACGTATAGACGTCCTTGTCGCGCTGAAAATCGGGCAACTCCAGCGGCACTCCCATCTGCAACGGCAGCACATGCTCGATCAGTTGCCCCGACAGGAACATATAGGCAGGATGCGTGGCACGGTCAGGCTTGACGAGCGAAATATGATCGGCATTATCGATCGCCACCGGGCGCCCGCCGCACACCCGCGTGGCGCTGCCCCATTGCACGATGCGCACGCCGCTCACATCGGCCGTTTCATAGGCGCAACTGACGCGCGGCTTGACCGCCAGGCTGGCCCAGTCGTCGCTGAGCTGCTTGAGCACGTCATTGCTGTCCACCGGCCGCAGGTGCGACAGCGCGGGATGGCGCGCCGCCAGGTCCGCCAGCTGCGCCACCTGCGCCCCCTCCATGGGAGCACTGAACAAGACAATCAGCGGCACCTTGTCGGCCAGCTCGGGGGCCTTGTCCAGATTATTGGCCAGGTAACGCATGATGACGAGTCCGCCCATGCTGTGCCCGACAAACACGACGGCCGGGTAATCGAGCACGCCGGATGGCCGCAGATAGCTTTGCAGCTTGTTGGCCGCTTCGCGGATATCGAGCGAGCCGCCCGTCATGATGTTGGAGCTGAAGCCGAAGGCGTAGCTATCGACTTGCGGCCCCAGCCTGGCATCGTTCTTGAGCAAGCGAAAGAAACTCTCGCCATGCGCGCCCGTCCACGTGCCGCGCGTGCTGCCAAAGATGCCATGCACGAACACCACGGCGATTTTATGCCGGGGATCGGCACGCTCAACCCAGCCCGGATCCTCGCTATTCACGGGCGCCGGCTTGTGGCATGCGGCCAGCAAAACAAGGCCAACGGCAGGGCCAGCGGCAAGGCAAGCAGCGATGAGGGCTCGCCACCACCACTGGCGGCAAAAAACGATAGCCGTTCGCATCGTTGCACTCCCTTTCCATGGTCACCATGGTCACGCGCACCTGCATGCTGGCGTCACGGCGCACTGCCAAACCAGTATGCGCCGCCAGCACCCGCGCATGGCACGATTAGCCGATTGTTTGATCTGCCTACAACTGTCGCCAACACCATGGAACCAATGGTCGCAATTGACCTACAAACCGGCGCGAACCAGCTCTGCTACACTGCCCCGCTAGCAAGGGAGAGCAGTCACATGAATTCAGAAAAACTGGCGCTGCTGGTTACGCGCGAAATGCCATATGGGAAGTATCAGGGACGCTTGCTGGCCGATTTGCCGGGACACTACCTGGGCTGGATCGCGCGCGAGGGCTTCCCCTCTGGCGAACTGGGCAGTTTAATCGCGCTGATGTACGAGCTCGACCACAATGATTTGCGCGGCTTGCTCGACCCCTTGCGCACGCGCAAGTCGCCGTGGCGGCCGGGCGAATAAGCCAGCACTTAAAACTGGCGCACCTTCTTCGCCAGCATGGCGCTGAACTCGCCATTTTCCACCAGCGTTTGCAGCTCGCTGGCGCCGCCGATGAGCACGCCATTGACAAAGACCATGGGGAAAGTCGGCCAGCCCGTCCACATTTTCAGGGCATTGCGGCGGTGCCACTGGTTCAGATAGCTGCCGTATTGCAGATACTGGTAGGGCGTGCCCAGCACGTCGAGAATCTTGCGCGCCTTGCGGGGAAACGGATTGAGCGCCATGCCGACCACCACCACCTGGTGCGCGGCGATGGCCGCCTGCACTTCGCGCACGATGTCCTTGTGCTTGCTGCCGATCAAGGGGCGGGCGGCGGGATGGATCTGGGCTTCGTCAAGGAGGGCGCGGGTCATGAAAGTCCTGGGGTCAGTGGCACGTGGCGTGCGGATCACGCATTGTGCCACGCACGCAGGCTGGCGTGGGCTACACTGCACCTCTTCTCCCCTGCGCGTCAAATATATGCAAGAAATCCATCCCATGCCTGAATGGCGCCGCACCCGCCGCCTGCTCGGCTCGCTTCTGCTGGCTGCCAGTGGCGCCAGCGCGTACGCTGCGGCCGATCCCGGCCTTGAAAGCGGCCTGATCCAGGCGCTGCACCTGAAAAAGGGCACCACGGAAAGAGTCGGCACCTCGGGCAAGGCCATCGCCGCCTACATGCGCGAAGGCTACATCGGCAAGCACCCAGAGCAGCGCGTCGACTACACCGATTACTACCTGCTGAAAAAACCGGCCAGCTTCATGGGACATGAACTGGTGCTGATCGAGGAAGAATACATCACGCACTACATCGGCTGCTGCGTCAGCCCCGGGGCCGGCGTGACGGTGAAAGTGCGCGGCAGCACGCAGACGCTGCAAGCGTTCGCCCGCGCCCAGCGCTGCACCTTGACCGATCCTGTCGATGTTCAACATGAACTGAGCGAGGTGGCCATCCAGACCAGGCTGCCCAAGGGCCATTACGCCGCAATGAGCTGCCGCGAACGCGACGCGGAGCGCGAAGAGCCGTGATGGCGGATGACGTTCAAAACAGCTCGTCGAGCAGCGAGTAAAATTGCAGCTTGCCTTGATCGACATCAAGGATCCCATATTGCTGCACAAACCTTTGCTGTAGCGAAGCGTCCAACTCACCGAGCGCACGCCAGACGATGGCCAGGTCCTGATAGCGGTCGGCCACGCCGGCCCGTCCCACGTCGATGCAGCCGACGACGGCGCCTTCCTGCATCACGATATTCTCCGGCGAGAAGTCGCCATGCGTGACGACGAGGTCGGGCGTGATCGGCAGGCAGGCCTGCAGCGCCGCCCACACCTGCTGCGCCGTCCAGCCTTGGCGCCCGGCATCGAAATCGTCGGCATCGACGAGGCCCCCATCGATGCGCTGGCGCGCCTGGGCCAGCCGAACGGCAGCGCCGGCGTCGAACGGGCAGGCGTTCACGGACAGCGCGTGCAGGCGGCGCAGGAAGGCCGCCAGCGCGTCGGCCACGGCGGGAGCCGACGCGGGGTCCGCCTCCAGCACCGCAGACGCCGTTGTGCCTGGCATGGCATTCATCAGCAGCCAGGCCTGGTCAGGACCTGCCGCGCGGGCGAATTGCACCACCGCCGGTACGGGCAGGTACTGCGCCAGCCAGCGCAAGCGCGCCAGTTCATCGGCGATGTCGGCGGCAGCAACACCCCTGCCGTGCTTCAGGTACAGGTCCGGCGCACCGTCCCTGCCCTGCAGCCGGTAGACGGCAGCGTCCGACTCACCGACGCTGTCGCGCGCCCAGTGATAATCGGCCACGGCGGCGCGCAGGCTGGCGGGCATGGCGGCCAGCATGGCGGCTTGTTTCTTTTTGGGGATGTTCATCTGCCTGGTCTTTGCGCTATGCCAGCGGCACGTGCAAGCCCATCTTGAGGCAAGTCAGGGCCACCGAGGTGCGGTAGCGCCGGATATTGTCATCGCCGCCGAACAGGCGTTCCGTCAACGCCTCGTACTCGGCCATGCTGCTGGCGGTAATGATCAGCAGGTAGTCGGCCTCGCCCGTGATCCCATAGCACTGCTGTATGGCAGGCTCGGCCATGATGCGCGCGCGCATGCCGGCCGTGCGCTGCGGGTGCTCGTCGTGCAAATGCACTTCCACCGTCAAGATCAGGGGGCGACCCAGGCGGCTCGCATCGAGCACGGCCACTTCATGACGGATCACCCCGCTCTCGCGCAGGCGGCGGATGCGCCGCTGCACAGCCGGCGCCGACAAATGCACGGCCTGGGCGATTTCGCGCTGCGAAGTCGTGTTATCGCGCTGCAAAATGTCCAGGATGGCCAGATCGAAGGCATCGAGGGCGATGGAAGGCGTGAGCGAAAGTTGCGTCATGGAGGTCAAAATGCAGTACAAATATCGGAGCAGACACAATAAACTTTCGCTATTCCGATATCAAGCCTTTTATCACCATGCCATTGCGTCGCTATTCCTCATTGATTCCCCTGCTCGCCATCCTCGGCTCCGTCACCTGCCTGGGACTGGGCACCTCATGGGCCAAGCACAGCCTGTTCCCGCTGGTCGGCGCACAGGGCACGACAGCCGTGCGCGTGGGCTTTTCTGCCTTGCTGCTGTTGCTGTTCTGGCGCCCGTGGCGCTGGCAGCTGAGCCGCGCCGACCTGCGCACGGTGGCCCTGTACGGCGCGGCGCTGGGCTTGACCAACCTGTGTTTCTACATGGCCTTGCGCACGATACCGTTCGGCATCGCCGTGGCGATCGAGTTCTCCGGCCCGCTGGCCGTGGCACTGCTGGCCTCGCGCCGCCCCATCGACTTCGTCTGGGTGGCCCTGGCCGTGGCGGGACTGGCGCTGCTGCTGCCGCTCGGTCACGACGTCAGCAATCTCGATCCCACCGGCGTGCTGTTCGCCCTCGGCGCCGCCGTCTGCTGGGCCTCGTACATCGTCTTCGGCAAGCGCGCCAGCCATTTGCATGCGGGCCACTCCGTGTCGCTGGGCCTGGCCATGGCGGCGCTGGTGGTCGTGCCCGTCGGCGTGGCGCACAGCGGCGCCGCCCTGCTCTCGCCCGTCGTGCTGGCTGTGGGGCTGGGCGTGGCCCTCATTTCCAGCGCGATACCGATCTCGCTGGAAATGGTGGCCCTGAAGCGGCTGACGCCGCAAGCGTTCGGCATCATGAGCAGCATGGAACCGGCCGTCGCGGCCATGCTGGCGTACCTCCTGCTCGACGAACGGCTGGGTGCCGGGCAGTGGCTGGCCATCGCCATGATCATGGCCGCCTCGATGGGCAGCTCGTACATGGCGCAGCGCATGAGGAAACCGGCGCCGGCCGCCGCCGTGCATACCTGAATCCTCCTTGCCCTCAATGCGCGGCAGCGCCCGCCACGTGGGACGCCAGATTGCGGCGCGCCAGCCACGCCAGCGGCAGCAAGGCGAGCAAGGCGGCGGCCACGCCGGCCCATGGAGACGACGCCATCAGCTGGCGCGAGACCATCAGCGCCCCCAGCATGGAGCCGAAGGAAATGCCGAGATTAAACGCGGAAATGTTCAGGCCCGAGGCGAAATCGACGGCGTGCGGCGTGTAGCGCTCAGCCGTGGCCAGCATGCCAGCCTGCAGGGCGGGCGACAGGCCAAAGGCGAACACGCCCCAGACGAACAGCATCACCGTCATCATCCATGGCGAGCTGATACTGAGGGCCACGCCCGCTTGCGTGACGGCCAGCAACAGCAGCATCACACGCAAGGCCTTTTGCCAGCCCAGGTGGCTGGTCAGGTAGCCGCCCGCCAGGTTGCCGGCAAAGGTGGCCGCGCCAAACACGATCAGCAAGGCGCTGGCCAAGGTGGCGGAAAAGCCTGTCACCTCCGTCAGGATGGGCGTAATAAAAGTGAAGGCGGCAAAGCTGCTGCCGAAGCCGAACGTGGTCACCGCCATCATGGTCAGGATGGGACCGCTGCCCAGGGCCGCCAGCTGCGTCATGGCCTTGCCGCCCTTGCCTTGCGCTAAACCTGCCGGCAGCCAGCGCGCCATGGCAAGCAGGCCCAGCGCAGCGAGCACGACGACGGCAAAGAAGGGCAAGCGCCAGCCCATCAGGTTGCCGAGAAAACTGCCGAAGGGCACGCCGACCACCATCGCCAGGGTCAATCCCGCGAACATCACGGAAATCGCCCTGCCAGCCTGCGCCTTGCCCACCAGGCTGGCGGCCACGGTGGCGCCGATGGCAAAGAAGGTACCGTGCGC
The DNA here is from genome assembly GCF_059617925.1 of Janthinobacterium sp. JF4. NCBI lineage: Bacteria > Pseudomonadati > Pseudomonadota > Betaproteobacteria > Burkholderiales > Oxalobacteraceae > Janthinobacterium > Janthinobacterium sp. JF4. The sequence goes on from NZ_JCAQAV010000013.1 coordinate 7,243, forward strand.
CACGGCCGTGATGACCCGCCCCACCAGCAACCATTCAAACGTGTGCGAAAAAGCCGCCAGCAAGTTACCGGCCAGGAACACGCTCATCAGCCCCAGCAAGGCCGCCTTGCGCGGCAGGCGCGACATCAGCAGCACCAGCAGCGGCGTGCCGATGGCCAGCGCCAGCGCATACAGGCTGACCAGCGAGCCAGCCGATTCGATGGAAATGCGCAAATCCTTCGCGATAGTCGGCAAGATGCCGACGACGATGAATTCGGTGACGCCGATGGCAAAGGCGCCGACGGCCAGCGCCAGCACGCCGGGCGGCATGCTGCGGGCTGGAGGGGAAACAGGGCTTGCGGTGGTCATGGTATTTCTCCGGCAGAGTTCAAGCCAGCCAGTGTATCGATGGAATTACTTTTGATATAGACTTCGATAATGGAAACACCTGTGAAATGGATTCAATAATGGCCCGGCAAGACATCAACCGCGCGTTCGAGATGGCCGTGTTTGCGGCCGTGGTGGAAACGGGCGCCTTTTCCGCCGCCGCGCGCCGCCTGTCCCTGACGCCGTCGGCCGTCAGCAAGCTCGTTAATCGCCTGGAAGCGCGGCTCGGCGCGCGGCTGCTCCAGCGCAGCACGCGCCAGCTGCACACCACGCCCGAGGGCGACGCCTTCTTTGTGCAGTGCAAGCGCATCCTCGACGATATCGATGGCGCCGAGCGCGAAGCATCGCAGGGCGCCGCGCCGCGCGGACGCTTGCGCATCAACTGTTTCGTGCCGTTCGGCGTGCGCCATCTGCTGCCCATCCTGCCCGAGTTCGCGCAGCGCTATCCCGACATCGTGCTCGACGTCGTCGTCAGCGACGCCATCGTCGACTTGCTGGAAGACCGCACCGACATCGCCATCCGCACGGGCAAGCTGAAGGAATCGAACTTGGTGGCGCGCAAACTCGGTGAAGATGCGATGGTCGTCGTGGCCGCCCCTGCCTACGTGGCGCGGCATGGCCTGCCGCGCACGCCGCAGGAGCTGTCATCGCATAATCTGCTGGCGTTCAACTTCCGCTGCCAGAACGAAACCTGGCCCTTTCTCGATGCGGCGGGCAACACCGTGCAAGTGGCGCCGCAGGGCAATACCTGCGTCAGCGATGGCGAAAGCATGCGCCAGTTGGTGCTGGCAGGCATGGGACTGGGACGTTTTTCGCGCCAGCACGTGCAGCGCGACATTGCGCAAGGTCAATTGGTGGAGGTGCTGCAGGACTGCAATCCGGGCGACAAAGAACTCGTGCACGCCGTCTTCGTGGGTCCGGGCCTGCAAGTGCCGGCCCGCGTGCGCGTGATGCTCGATTACCTGCTGGAAAAGGTGAAGTTGGGCGAGGCTTAAGCCACCGCCGCATCCAGGCGCAGCTGCCGGCCCTCGCCCAGCATCAGCTCGAATTCCGCCGCCGGCACTGCCGGGCTGAACAGATAGCCTTGCAGCTGGTCGCAGCCCAGTTCGCGCAGGAAGCGCATCTGCTCGGCCGTTTCCACCCCTTCGGCAACGATTTCCTGGCGCAGCTGCTGCGCCATGGTGACGATGGCACGGGCGATGGCGCAGTCGTTTTCCTCGAACGGCAAGCCGATGACGAAGGAGCGGTCGATTTTTAATGTACTGATGGGGAATTTCTTCAGATACGCGAGGCTGGAATAGCCGGTGCCGAAGTCGTCCAGCGCCAGCGCCAGGCCCATGGCCACCAGCTGGTTCATGATGTCGATGACCTTGTCGGCGCCGCGCATCAGCAGGCTTTCCGTGATTTCCAGCATGATCTGGTCGGGCCGCACGCCGTAGCGTTCCAGCACGGCCGCGATGCGCGCCGGCAGTTGTTCGTCGAACTGGCGCGCCGACAGGTTGACGGCGATGGCCGGCATGTGCAGGCCCCGGTCTTCCCAGCTGCGGATCTGGCGGCAGGCCTCGTCCAGCACCCAGGTGCCCAGCTCCAGGATCAGACTGGTCTCCTCGGCGACGGGAATGAAGACGCCGGGCGAGACCATGCCGCGCATCGGATGCTTCCAGCGCAGCAAGGCTTCCGCGCCCACGATGCGCCCGCTGGCCAGGCTCACTTTCGGCTGATAATGCAATTCCAGCTCCTTGTCGCCCAGCGCCAATCGCATTTCGCTTTCCAGGCGCAAATGTTCCTTGGCCCTCCGGTTCATGTCTTCGCGATAGAACAGGAAGGTCGATTCGATCGTCTGCCCCGCCTTGGCCACGGCCACGTCGGCAAAGCGGAACAGGGCTGGCGCTTCCAGGCCGTCTTCCGGATACACGGTGATGCCGATGCTGGCGCCCACGTGCAGAGCGTGCGTATCGATATTGATCGGCGCCTCTAACAGGTTGAGCAGCTTTTGCGCCACGTTTGCCGCGTGTTCGCGCTTTTCGATATGCAGCAGGGCGACGACGAACTTGCTGTTGTCGACCCGCGCCAGGATGTCGGCGTCGCGCAGGGCGCCACGGAACAGCTCGCCGATGGCGATCACCAGCTGGTCGCCCACTTCATGGCCGAGCGTGTCGCTGATGGAACCGATGCGGCTGATGTCGATGACCATCAGTGCGCCATGCGTGCCCTGGCGTTTCGCTTCGGCCAGCCCCTGGTTCACCAGCTGGTTCAGCAGGCAGCGGTTGGGCAAGCCCGTCAGGCTGTCGTAGTTGGCCATGCGCTGCATGCGCGCCTCGGCATCCTTGTGCACCGAGATATCGGAAAACAGGGAAAACACGTGGCTGATTTCGCCGAACTCGTCGCGCACGACGCTGATGGTGACGTCTTGCGGGAACAGTTCGCCATTCTTGCGCTTGCCGATGATTTCGCCGCGCCAGGAACCGTGTCCCCGCATGGCGGCACGCACCTTGGCGCGGAAGTCGGGGTCGTGCACGCCCGAGCGCAGCAAGTCGGGCGTGCGGCCGATGGCTTCGGCTGGCGAGTAGCCGGTGATGCGGCTGAAGGAACTGTTGATCGAGACGATGCGCTCTTCCGCGTCCGTGATCAGCACGGCTTGCTCGCTGTCTTCGATGATGCGCGCGTGCAACCTTACCTTGTCCACGTCGGACAGCGGCTCGCTCATGGCCGACAGGCGCACGGCCATGCCGCACGCCTTGCCCGCCTGATCGAAGATCACGTGGCGGTGCATGCGCAGCCACGTCACCATGCCCGACTTCTTGCGCCGGCGCACGTCGGTGGCCACGTCGCCCTGGGTGAAATGCAGCTCCAGCACGCTCGCTTCGGCGTCGTCTTCCGGATACAAAAACAGGATGTGCTGGCCCAGCGCTTCCAGTTCGGAATAGCCGAACATCTGTTCGGCGCCATGGTTCCAGCCGATCAAGAAGCCGTCGGGATCGATTTCCAGCAAGGCGTCGGCTGGCGCCACGCGCACCACGGGCCGGCTGGCGCCGCGCAGCCGCTCCAGTTCTTCCTGCAGCCGCGCCAGGGTGGCGGCCTGCTGCGGCCCCGCCTGTTCACGGGCATCCTGGGCCAGGCGCAGGCACAGCGCAACCTTCGCCTCAAGCATGGCAACCCCACTCCAGGGCCAGGTCAGGGGAACATATCAGGGGCGCTGCGGTGTGTGTAATCATCAAAATCCCACTACGGGGCGTGGAGGTCGGGCGGGAAATACTGTGAATATGGTAACTTAAAAGTGTTGGCGTATGTCAACATTTTACGGCCTACGCCGAATGGCCCGGCAGATGCTGCGCCAGGCGGGAAAACACATCCGGTTCGCGCATGCGCGCCATCCACCAGCGCAATGCGGCGCCATCCTCGCCCACTCTCCAGGCCAGGTAAAACGTTTCCGACGGTTTTGGCTCTTCCACGGCCTTTTCCACCAGCAAGCCGCGCGCGATGGCGGCGCGGGCGCACGGCCCCGGCAGGAAGCCAAAACCCAGTCCCAGTACCTGGTAGTCGAACTTGACCTGCATGTTCGGCACGCTCAGGGCATCTTGTCCCAGCAGCAGCCCCACCGTGCGCGGCGCCATCTGGCGCGCCGAATCGGCCACCACCACGGCCCGGTGCTGCTGCAGGTGGCCGCGCGACAAGGGTTCCTGCACTTGCGCCAGTGGATGCGTGGGCGCCACGGCAAAGACGAAGTCGAGCATGCCGATCGGCTGCGCGATATAGCCGCCGCCCGCCGGCCCGTCGCCGGGGGCGCCCACCAGCAAGTCGGCGCGCCGGTCCAGCAGCGCTTCCCAGGTGCCCGACAGGGTGTCTTGCGACAGGCGCAAGCGCGTCTGCTGCGCCACGTCGTAAAAGGCGCGCACGTCGTCGGCCAGGGCCACGGCGGAAAACATGGAATCGATGCCGATGGACAATTCCGTTTCCCAGCCGGACGCCACCCTGCGCACGCGGTGCTCGAGATCCTGCGCCGCCTTCAATAAATAGCGGCCCTCCTTCAGCAATTCCTGTCCGGCCGCCGTCAGCATGACTTTCGGGCCATTGCGCTGGAACACTTGCACGCCCAGGTCGTCTTCCAGCTTGGCCACCGTATAGGAAATGGTAGACGGGACTTTATGCAACTCCTTGCCGGCCGACGAGAACGATCCGCGGCGGTCGATGGCGTCGACAATTTGCAGGGCTTCCAGGCTCAGTCTTAACATTCGATTTTTTCGATCATAGGTCGCAAGATTTTCCGTTTTTCTTTCTCTATAGAGGGGCCTATACTTTCTCCATCGTACAGCGAAGGGCAGAAAGAAGCCACGGCATAGCGCCAGGCAACGGTCCTTCGAAATTATCGCACATTAACCTTTAGAAACGGAGTCCACCATGTTACAGATTCGTCATAGCGAAGAACGCGGCGCCGCCAACCACGGCTGGCTCAATTCCCACCACAGCTTTTCCTTCGGCAGCTACCATGATCCCTTGCACATGGGCTTTGGCCCCCTGCTGGTGATCAATGAAGACCGCGTGACGCCAGGCCAGGGTTTCGGCACGCACGGCCACCGCGACATGGAAATCATTTCGTATGTGCTCGACGGCGCGCTGGAACACAAGGACAGCATGGGCACCGGTTCCGTTCTGCACTACGGCGACGTGCAGCGCATGAGCGCCGGCAGCGGCGTGCGCCACAGCGAGTTCAACCATTCTGCCACGGATGGCTTGCACTTCCTGCAGATCTGGATCCAGCCGAACGTGACGGGTATTCCGCCCAGCTATGAAGAGAAACACTTCACGCCGGAAAGCAAACGGGGCAAGCTGCGCCTGATCGCTTCCGCCGACGGCCGCCAGGGTTCCGTGCTGATCCACCAGGATGCGGCCATCTACGCCAGCATCCTGCAGGAAGGCGAACAGGCCGAACATGCACTGGAAGAAGGCCGCCTCGCCTATGTGCACCTGATCCGCGGCAGCCTGGTGGTCAACGGCACGCCCTTGAAAGCGGGCGATGCGCTGAAACTGACGCAGGAAACGGCCGTGACCATTACCCAACCGGAAGACGCGGAATTTCTGCTCTTCGATCTGCCTAAATAATTAACAAATAAATATACAGAAAGAGAAAATCATGGAAAACAAAACCAACGTCTTGCTCCCCCTCGGCCGTGCCGCCCTTGGCGTGCTGTTCTTTGTCTCGGGCTTGCTGAAAATCAGCGGCTTTGCGGGCGTGGCCGGCTACATGGCCAGCCAGGGCTTGCCAATCGCCAATATCTTGCTGGTGGGCGTGATCGTGCTGGAAGTGGGCGGCGGCCTGCTCTTGATCACGGGCTGGCAGGCGCGCTGGGCGGCCCTGGCCCTGGCGCTGTTCCTGATCCCCACCACCGTGATCTTCCACGCCTTCTGGAGCGCGGACGCGGCCCACTTCCAGGACCAGCTGACGAACTTCCTGAAGAACCTGTCCATCTTCGGCGGCATGCTGTTGCTGGTGGAGCGCGGTTTTCGCCAGGCCAGATGAGGCCGGGGGCTGCCTGTCACCGTTTTGTCATCAAGCTGACATGGCGCTGTCACATTAGCTGACTATCATGCGATTGCCATTTAATCACGCAACCACAGGACATCGCAGCCCATGAACAAGCCCAACGATCTGGCCATCAACGCCACCGATCTGAACGACATCGACAGCAACGCGTCCCACGACAACCACTTCAACAGCATCCTGAATGCCCGCCTGAGCCGCCGCAACTGGCTGCGCGGCAGCGCCGTCACGGCCGCTACCGCCGTCATGGGTTCGATGGGCCTGTCCGCTTGCGGCGGCGGCAGCGATGCGGTCGCCGTCACGCCGACACCGACGCCGACACCCGAAAAACTGCTGGCCTTCACGGCCGTGCCGAAAAGCCTGGCCGACGTCGTGTCGGTGCCGGCCGGCTACACGGCCACCGCCCTGTATGCGCTGGGCGACTCGCTGCGCGCGGCCACGCCAGCCTACAAGAACGACGGCAGCGATACCGATTTCGACAACCGCGCCGGCGACCACCACGACGGCATGGAATACTACGGCCTGTCCGCCGCCGGCGCGCCGCTGGCGTCCGGCGCCGAGCGGGGCTTGCTGGCCATGAACCATGAAGCGACGACGGATGAAAAACTGTCCTCGCACTTCCTGCACGTGAATGGCGGCACCACCTCGCTGCCGCGTCCCGCCGCCGAAGTCGACAAGGAAGTGGCCGTCCACGGCCTGAGCGTGGTGGAAGTCAAGAAGACGGGCAGCGCCTGGGCCACCGTCAACGATTCCGCTTTCAACCGCCGCGTCACGCCACTGACGGACATCGAGATCGCCGGCCCGGTGCGCGGCAACGCCCTCGTGGTGACCAAGTATTCGCCGACCGGCACCAAGACGCGCGGCACCATCAACAACTGCGGCACGGGCAAGTCGCCATGGGGCAGCTACCTGTCCGGCGAAGAAAACTGGGCCGGCTATTTCACCCGCTCGGCCACCGACAATGCCGCGCGCGGCGACAAGTCCGTCGCTTCGCTGAACCGCTATGGCCGCAGCCAGGGCGCCGGCTCGCGCCACGGCTGGGAAACGGGCGGCAGCGACGACAAATACGCGCGCTGGAATCTGAGCAAGATTGGCACATCCGCCAATGGCAGCGACGACTACCGCAATGAATTGAACGGCATGGGCTACATCGTCGAGATGGACCCGTACGACAAAACCAAGGCTATCCGCAAGCGCACGGCGCTGGGCCGCTACGCGCACGAAAGCGCCGCCTTCAGCGTGCCGGCCGTGGGCCAGCAGCTGGCTGTCTACATGGGCGACGATTCGCGCAACGAATACATCTACAAGTTTGTCACGGCGGCAGTCTGGGCCGCCGCCGACGCCAACCCGGCCGACCGCATGGCCACCGGCGACAAATACCTCGATTCGGGCAAGCTGTACGTGGCCAAGCTGGCCGCCGATGGCACGGGCCAGTGGATCGAGCTGACCATGTCGAACGCGCTGATCCAGGCGTACGGCGCCTACAAGTTCGCCGACCTGGCCGATGTGCTGGTCAATGCCCGCCTGGCGGCCGACGCCGTGGGCGCGACGAAGATGGACCGCCCGGAATGGTGCTCGGTCAACCCGGCCAATGGCGAGATCTACTACACGCTGACCAACAACTCGAACCGCACCGTCAATCCGAGCGGCTCGTCGCAGCTGGCGCCGGACAGCGCCAACCCGCGCGCCTACACGGACATGAAGGGCAGCAGCGCGCAGAACGGCAACCCGAACGGCCACATCATCCGCTTCAAGGAAGGCACGGGCGCGGCCGCGGCCACCAGCTTTACCTGGGATGTCTACCTGTTTGGCGCCGAGAGCGGCGCCGATGCCAGCAAGATCAACCTGTCGAACCTGACGGCCGACCAGGATTTCTCGAGCCCGGATGGCCTGGCCTTCAGCCCGTACACGGGCATCTGCTGGATCCAGACCGACGACGGCGCGTACACGGATGTGACCAACTGCATGATGCTGGCAGCCATTCCCGGCAAGGTCGGCGACGGCGCCAAGTCCACCCTGAACTACGCCACGGCGGCCGGCGGCAACCTGGCGGTCGATACCTTCATCGGCAAGAAACCTACCGCCGATACGCTCAAGCGCTTCCTGGTGGGGCCGGTCGGCTCGGAAATCACGGGCATCAGCGAAACGCCCGACGGCAAGACCATGTTCATCAACATCCAGCATCCGGGCGAAAACACGGCGCTGGCGAATATCGGCGATCCGTCCAAATACACGAGCCAGTGGCCGGCCAACGCCGGTTATGGCGCCGGCAAGCGTCCCCGCTCGGCCACCATCGTGATCACCAAGAACGACGGCGGACGCATCGGCAGCTGACGTCCCGTGCCTGGCGGAGGCATCCGCCAGGCAAAGCCGGCAATTCACCTTGTAAAAGGAGGAAGTGTCCCTAAGTAAGGCTCATCACCAGACATTGCAACGACCGAATGGCAGCCAGGGATAACGTTTCCCTGCTTTTTGGTATGATGGCAAGGCGCGTCGGCACCGCAGTGGTGTTGCGCGCCTTTTATTTTTGATAATTACTTATATGAGCACAACCATGCAAAGCGGCGCAGACCTCCTGGCGACAGGCGAATTGGATTACACGACTTCCTGCGCACTGCCGACGCCGTGGGCCCAGTTCACCTTGCACGCCTTTGTCGAGCACGCCACGGGCAAGGAACACCTGGCCATGGTGCTGGGCGATATCGGCAATGGCGAACCGGTGCTGGCGCGCGTGCATTCCGAGTGCCTGACGGGCGACGTACTGTTTTCCCAGCGCTGCGACTGCGGCGCCCAGCTCGAAGGCGCCTTGAAACGCATCGCCGAGGAAGGCCGCGGCATTTTGCTGTACCTGCGCCAGGAAGGGCGCGGAATCGGCCTGATCAACAAGATCCGCGCCTACCGCCTGCAGGAGGCCGGCGCCGACACGGTGCAGGCGAATGAACAGCTGGGCTTCAAGGCCGACGCGCGCAACTACACCTTGTGCCAACCCATGTTTGCGCAATTTGGCATCCGCAGCCTGCGTTTGATGACGAACAACCCGCGCAAGATCGCCGCCATGGAAGCGCTGGGCATCACGGTGGCCGAGCGGGTGCCGCTGCTGGTGAACCGCAACGCCTTCAACCAGCACTACCTGAATACCAAGCAAAGCAAGCTCGGTCACATGATGACGCCGGAAACGGCGCCGGCGCTGGAAGACGGCGCCCTGTAATTGCCGCTCCGGCTTGCCGCTCCGGCTTGCCGCACCGGCTTGCCGCGCCGGCTTGCCGAGCTGGCCCGCGCCCGCTTCGCTCCTGCTCACGCACAAAGGATGCATGAAATTATCTGACTACGCCTGCCTGCTGGCCAGCCTGTGCGCTGCCGCAGGCGCACACGCGGCCCCCACCGCTTCGACTCCCCCCATCAAGCCGCCACCGGCCACCGCCGCGCCCGCCGCCACCGAACATGCGGCCCTGCCGCCGCCCTCGTCGGCCGCGCAAAAGCTGTACACGGCCGCGCGCGCCGACATCCTGCAAGTGCGCGTGCTGCTGAAAAACGGCCGCACGCAGTCGTCCGTCGGTTCGGGCTTTTTGATCGGCACGGGCGACCTGGTGGTGAGCAACTATCACGTCGTGTCGCAATTCGCGCTCGACCCCGATACCTATGTGGGCGAATGGGTCGACACCAGCGGCCAGCGCGGCAATGTGGAATTGCTGGCCGTCGACGTGCTGCACGACCTGGCCGTGCTGCGCGTGAACCGCCATGGCACGGGCTTTTTCAAGATGCCGGAACCACTGGCGCCGCTGACGCAGGGCCAGTACCTGTATTCGATGGGCAATCCGCTGGACCTGGGCTTCGCCATCTCGGAAGGCTCGTACAACGGCGTCGTCACGCGCAGCTTCTACGACCAGCTGATGTTTACGGGACCGATCAATTCCGGCATGAGCGGCGGCCCCAGCGTGACAGCGAATGGCGACGTCGCCGGCATCAATGTCTCGAAACGCCTCGATGGCGAACTCGTCAGTTTTCTCGTGCCCGCCCGCTATGCCCAGCAATTGCTGGCCAAGGTGGCGCAGCAAGGCAAGCCGCCGAAGGACTTCAAGCCTTTGGTAACGGCGCAGTTGCTGGCGCACCAGGAAGTCATGCTGGCGCGCCTGCTCGATACGCCCTTGAGCCTGAAAGCCATGGGCCCGTACCGCGTGCCCGTGCGCGAGTCGGACCAGATGCGCTGCTGGGGCCGCTCCAACGTCAAATCCGACAAGCCCTACATGCTCGACAACACCAGCTGCGCAATGGAGTCGGCCATCTTCATCTCCGGTGCCCTGCAGACGGGACAAGTGTCGATGCGCCATGAATTTTTGCGCAGCAGCGAACTGGGCGCGTTGCGCTTTTCCGAACTGGCCAGCGCTTCGTTCAAGAATGAAAGTTTCGGCAGCTACAAGAGCGTGAATCTGACAGGCCCGCAGTGCACCGAACAGTTCGTCAAGAACAAGACGCTCCCCCTGCGCGCCGTCCTGTGCGTGCGCGCTTACCGCAAGTTTACCGGCCTGTACGACTTTGCCCTGCTGGCCGCCAGCACCGACGAACCACTCATGAGCCTGCAAAGCCGCATCGACGCGCGCGGCGTGTCCTACGCCAACGGCATGCGCGTCACGCGCACCTTCCTCGAAGCGCTGTCGCGGGAAAGCAGCCGCAAGCCATGAAAGCACCGTACTTCATCGAAATCCTCGCCGAAAATGGCGAAGTGCGGCAACGCCAGCGGATCGAGTCCCTGCCGATCCGCATCGGCCGCGGCTACGACAACGACTTCATCCTCGACGATGCGCATACGGCAGCCGCGCACGCCATCGTCGAGGACGACGGTGCAGACGGCCTGCTGCTGCGCGACCTGGGCAGCCAGAATGGCGTGATCCACCGGGGGCAGCGGCAACTGCAGGTGGCCATGAGCGGCAACAGCATCGTGCGCCTGGGCCACACGCGCCTGCGCGTGCGCGCCAGCGATCATCGCGTGGCGCCCGAACTGGGCGACACCACCAGGCATGACTGGGAAGGCGTGCGCCCCGCCGTCGCCGGCCTGGCCATGATCGGCGCTTCGGCCGCCTTCAGCAACTGGCTCAGTGATGCGGAAGCCTTCGAGCCGATTTCCTACCTGATGATCGTCGCCTACGCGCTGGCCGGCGGCCTCGTCTGGGCGTCGATCTGGGCCGTGGCAAACCGCCTGTTCGGCCATGTGGCGCGCTTCGGCCGCCACCTGTTCATCATCGGCTGCGGCTTGCTGGCCATGGAGGTGTGGGAACTGGGCAGCAACATGGCGGCGTATGCGCTGTCGCTGGAAGTGCTGACGCGCTACGGACGGCACATGTTCATCGTCATCGTCTGCGCCATGATCTACTACCATTTGTGCACGATCAAGCCGCAGCACCCGCGCCGCTTCGGCCTCGTGGCCATCGTGCTGGCCATCCTTGGCTCGACCCTGATCCTGCTGAGCAACCTGCAGAGCAGCGGCCGCCTGGCCGACGAGGCGTACATGTCGGTGATCTACCCGCCCGCCTTGCGCCTGAGCCCGGACCACACGACGGACGCCTTCTTGCGCGACGCGGCCAGCCTGCAGCGCGCCGTCGACGCCGAGCGGGGCAAGGCGGCCAAGGGTGCCGACGAAGACGACGACAGCGGCGATTAAGCCGCCGTCATGCAAAAAGCCCGCCGTGTCCTGACAGACCGGCGGGCTTTTTAACGGGCGCCGCGAGGCGCTCAAAGTATCGCTGCTTGAAACCTGCTTAGAACTTGGCTTCCTGCTTGCGGCGCGCCGTAAAGCCCAGCAAACCCAGGCCGATCAGCAGCATGGCGTAGGTGGTTGGCTCAGGGACTGCCGAGATCAAGCCGTCATTCGCGCCGAAGCTGACGAAATTGTTGTTGCCCGCCTTGAACTGTGCTTGCTGGCCGCCATCGCAGCAGCCTTCCAGGCCGTAGATGCTCAGGGTATGGTTGCCGGCCGCCAAGGTGCCTGAACCGGCGAGGAACTGGCTGCCATTGTTGTAGTTGCCTGCCCACCACATGTCATTGCTCTTGAAGTCCAGCGCCACGCCGTCGAGGAACAGGGCGCCGCCCTTGCCGAAGTCGACGCCGCTGCGGAAGCTCCAGGCGCCCGCATCGGCCGCGCTGACACCAAAATTGATCACCGACTTGAAGGCGATGTTCGAGCCGCTGCCGAACAGGCTGCTGTTGTCGACGTTGTTGTAGCTGGCAATCGTCGTCGAGCCATAGCCGGCGCCCGGCGTGGCCACGGCGGCATTCACGACGGACTGGTAAGCGGCGGCGGAAGCTTGCGCGCCGGCGTTCGAGTAGCCGGTGGACACGGTGATGGTGCTGGCGTTCGCGTGGGCAAACACACCAGCGGCGATCAGGGACAGGGCGATTTTAGGCAAGTTTTTCATGATGGTATCCAGTAAGTAAGCATTCAGTAGGCGCAGCAAGGAGCGCTGGAGCTCAATACACGCTGCATTGAGGCGTGTCGGCGTAGCGCAAGAATTGCAAGGATGAGCGGTCGGGGACGTGGCTTTCCGCATAACAGCGCGGACTTGCGGCGTGCCATGGCGGCACTGCAAGCGTCCTGGAAAGGGTTCGGGTTCCCGGGACAAGGCCAGACAATTGACGGGTCAGGTAAAGCGTTGGAGCTATTCTAACTTAAATTCCCTACAAGAAAAGTATTTTTCTTTTAACCATGAACGATATTTTTCTGGCAAGCAGTTTTCAGGCGGGCCTAAAACGCCGCGCCCCACTCTGCAGCGATGACCGTGCGCGATGCGTGGCGTGTCGCGGCGGCACCACAGACCAGCCCGCCACTGTCGCATGGCGCGCATTTCTTTTCGCATGCCGCTGCACCACGCAACGACACAGCATGGCAAAATGCAGTCATGCAGCTATCTGTCCGAACAGGGGGAAAGAGGAATGGTCGACCTGGAAGAACTACGCTATCTGGCACTGTCGTTTCCCGACACCACCGAGGAAGAACACCACGACCGTCCGGCCTTCCGCGTGGGCGGGAAGATCTTTGCCACCCTGCCCGATGACGAGCACATCAACGTGCTGCTCGATGCGGAAGCGGCGCATATCGCCACCGTCATCACGCCATCGGGTTGCGAGAAACTCTGGTGGGGCGAACGCCTGGCGGGTATCACGGTGTGCCTGGCGGACGCCGAGCTGGACATGCTGGCCGCCGCCCTGACGGCCGCCTGGCGGCGCAAGGCGCCCAGCGACCTGGCCAAGACCATCGCCCCGACCGGGTAGTTACAGCGGCCAATTGCGCAGCAGCAATCCCACCATCTGCTGCAATTGCTCGCGCGATACCCCTGCCGCCGCCTGGATGGCCATGCCCTGCGACAGGGTCACGACAAAGCGCGCCTGCTGCTCCGGGCAGGAGTCGGGCGGCAAATCCCCCTCTTCCCTGGCGCGCCGCAAGCGGTCGCGCAACTTGATTTCACCGCGCAGGCGGCGCGCGAACAATTCATCGCGGATCGGCAAGGCATCGTCGCTGCAGGCGAGCGCCGCATTGACGCCCATGCAGCCGTGCGGGCCATCGGGCATGGTTTGCGCGTCGACATATTGCGTCAGCAACGCTTGCACCACCTGGCGCGCCGTCGGCTGTTCCAGCGCCGCATCGAAAAACCGCATGCGCGTGTCGCTGTAGCGCTCGAGCGCCTTGTGGAACAATTGCTCCTTGTTGCCGAAGACGGCATACAGGCTGGGCCGGTTCATGCCCATGGCTTTCGTCAATTCCGGCAGGGAGCTGCCCTCATAGCCTTTTTCCCAGAACACTTTCATGGCGCAATCGAGCGCCTCGTCCGCGTCGAAGGTGCGCGGCCGCCCCGTCTTCGCCTTGGCCGCTTCTTCTTTTTTATCTTGTTTCATACCGATCGGTAAAAAATTATTGACAACACTGTCTGCCAGCCCTGATTATATACCGACCGGTTAAAAACCTCCCGGCTTTTCAGGAACCTCACATGCAAACACCTTCCAACGCTACTGGCGACGATACCACCGCGGCGCCGTGGCTGGCCGTCCTGTCGGTCGGCATCGGCGCCTTCGCCCTCGTCACCTCCGAATTCCTGCCCGTCGGCCTGCTGCCCGCCATGGCCGCCGAACTGGCCATCAGCAAGGGCCAGGCGGGGCTGATGATCACCACGCCCGGCATCGTCGCCGCCTTTGCCGCCATCTTCGTCACCGTCGGCTCGGGCCGCCTGGACCGCCGCATCGTGCTGCTGGCCCTCACGGCCCTGCTGGTCGTTTCGAACCTGCTGGTGGCGCTGGCGCCCTCGTATGCGTGGATACTGCTGGGCCGCGCCATGCTGGGCGTGGGCGTGGGCGGCTTCTGGGCCATCGGCAGCGCCATCGGCCCGCGCCTGGTGGCGCCGCAGCATGCGTCGCGCGCCATGTCCATCATCTTTGCCGGCGTCTCGCTGGGCACGGTGGCGGGCGTGCCGGCCGGCGCACTGGTGGGCGAACTGGTCGGATGGAGGGTTGCTTTCGGTGCGGCCAGCGCCATTGCCGTGCTGGTCTTCGCAGGCCAGCTGTTGCTGCTGCCCAAGCTGCCGCCGACGCAAGCCATCCGCTTGCACCAGTTGCCGATGATTTTCGGCATCCGCAAGGCCAGGCTGGGCCTGCTCGCCACAGCCATGCTCTTCACGGGCCAGTTCGCCGCCTACACGTATATCGCGCCATTCCTGACGCAAATCTCGCACCTGGCGGCCGGCACGGTCAGCGCCATGCTGCTCGTGTACGGCGCTGCGGGCTTCATCGGCAACCTCGTGGGCGGCTGGGCCGCCGGCCGCCACGAACGGGCCGCGCTGATGGTGACGGGCGCCGTGCTGGGTCTGTCCACCCTTGCCTTGGCCGCGTTCGGCGGCCATTCGCTCACAGCCATGCTGCTGGTGGCCGTGTGGGGTTTCGGTTTTGGCGCCATGCCGATCGCCGTGCAGACGTGGATGTTCAAGGCGGCGCCGGAGTTGATGGAAGGCAGCAGCGCGCTGTTTGTCGCCATCGTGCAAGTGTCGCTGGCGTCCGGCGCATTGCTGGGAGGCATGGCCGTCGACCGGCTGGGCGTAGCGAGCGCGATGGTGGTCGGCGGCCTGTTCGCCCTCGGCTGCACCTTGACGATCGCGCTCTTCGGCAAGCCGCAGGCCAGCGCCAAGGCTGGCGCGGCCTGCATCGCCTCGTAGAAGGTCAGATGCGGCCGCGGCGGAACTCGCCGAGGAATTTCGTCACTTCGGCCGGCGTCATGACCACATCCGCATCGCCGTGATACGCATACAGGAAGGGCGTGCCGCCCAGGCGGTCCGTCAGCTTGGCAAAGAGTAAAAAGCGGCTGCCCAGCGGGTAGCGCTGCACGTCCACCAGGCGGCGCGAACACTGCACGGCCAGTTCGGGAGAGAAGGCCTGGCCCGGCACGGGGCGGATTTCCACGCGGCCATGAATCGCGCGCGATTCGACGGCAACGTGCCGGTATGCATAAGTATCACGGGCCATGCCGCCACCTTGAATGAAGTAAAGGCGCCATCTTAAGCGAAGTGGGCGCCTGCCGTGTTACTGCGCCACGATGCGCAGCAGGCGGCCGTTGTCTTCATCCGTCAGCGCATACAGATAGCCGTCCGGCCCCTGGCGCACGTCGCGCACGCGCGCGCCGATGGCCAGGCGGTCCTGCCCCGTCACCTTGCCATTCGCATCGACGGCGATGCGGCGGATATCCTTGGCCGCCAGGCCGCCGCTGAAGATGCTGCCGCGCCAGGCGCCAATCTTGTCGCCCGTGTAGACGGCCAGGCCCGACGGCGCCGGCGACGGCACCCAGGCCACGCTCGGATTGAGCATGCCGGCCACTTCGTGCTTGCCGACGGGTTCGTGCGTCTTGTAGTCGGCGCCATAGCTTTGCAGCGGCCAGCCATAGTTGCCGCCCGCCGCCACCAGATTGAGCTCATCGCCGCCATACGGACCGTGTTCCGTGGCCCACACGCGTCCCGAGACGGGGTCGAGCGCCAGGCCCTGCACGTTGCGGTGGCCAAGCGACCAGATTTCCGGCAAGGCGCCCTTGGCCGCCAGCGGGTTGCCGGGCGCCGGCTTGCCCTCGTCCGTCAGGCGCAGGATGGAGCCCTGGTGCGTGGCCAGGTTTTGCGCCTGCTCGCGTGCCAGACGGTCGCCTATGCGCAGCGGCGGGTTGCCGCCATCGGCCACGCTCATCAGCAAAGTGCCATCCGGCAGCCACAGCAGACGCGAGCCGAAGTGCTGGCCGCCGCTCTTGTCCGTGGCCACCTTGAACAGGGTCTGGATGCCCGTCACCTTCTTGCCATCGAACACGCCGCGCACCAGGGTCGTGCGGTTCGCGTCATTCGTGCCCGTCGACACCGTCATATAGACTCTTGGCGCGGCCTTGCCCGCATCCTGCGGGTGAATCACGATATCGAGCAAGCCGCCCTGCCCGCCCGTAAACACCTTGGGCATGCCTTCCAGCGCCACGTCGGTAAAAGTCTTTCCATTCAGCAGATGCAAGGTGCCCTGCTTGCTGGTGACCAGCGCGCGTCCCTCTCCCAGCCAGGCGATGCCCCACGGCTGGCGCACGCCCTGCGCGACGGTCTCGGCCTTCCATGCCTGTTTCGCGGCGGGCGGTTCGCCCGTCGCTTGCAGTTCGGCCCAGGCCGATGGCGCGGCGGCCAGTGCCCACGCAAGCAAGATACTGGTACGGCGTAGCTGGAACATGTTCTCTCCTGTCAGTGGTCGATGGTCGGTGGCGTATCAGGCGCGCAGCAGCAAGGCGACGGCTTCGGCCGCAATCCCCTCTTCGCGGCCCAGGTAGCCCAGTTTTTCATTCGTCTTGGCCTTGATGTTGACCTGACCCACGGCGACGCCCAGGTCTTCGGCCACGTTGGCGCACATGGCGGCGATGTGCGGCGCCATTTTCGGGCGCTGGGCGATGATGGTGGCGTCGATATTGCCGATGATATAGCCGGTCGCCTGCACGCGGCGCACGGCTTCGCGCAGCAGGGTGCGCGAATCGGCGCCCTTGAACTGCGCGTCCGTGTCGGGGAAATGGCGGCCGATGTCGCCCAGGGCGGCGGCGCCGAAGATGGCGTCGGTAATCGCGTGCAGCAGCACGTCCGCGTCGGAGTGGCCGAGCAAGCCCAGGTGATGGGGGATTTTCACGCCGCCGATGATCAGGTCGCGGTTTTCCACCAGCGCGTGGCAGTCATAGCCCTGGCCGATGCGGAAAGGGAGGACGGGAGTCGTTGTGTGCATGCGGGTCTCTCTGAAGTTCAAGGGTTAGCCAAATACAGCTCGGCCGTGTGTATGTCGCGCGGCAGGGTCACCTTCAGGTTGCGCGGGTGGCCTTCGACCAGCCTGGGCGCCAGGCCCAGCGCTTCGACGGCGCTGGCGTCGTCGGTAATCGCTTGCGGATCGGGTGCTTCGGATAAAGCTTTGTGCAGCAAGGCATAGGAAAACATTTGCGGCGTCTGCGCCAGCCACAGGCCGTCGCGCGGCACCGTCTGCGCCGACATGCTGGCGGCACCCGTGCCCGCTCCCGCCCGCTTGACGGTATCGACCACGGGCAAGGCCAGCAGGCCGCCGGCCGGATGTTCACCGACTTCGGCAATGAGCTTTGCGATCAGCGCCGGCGTCAGGCCGGGACGCGCCGCGTCGTGCACCAGCACCTGGTCGTGGGCGGCTATGCTGCCGTGCACGGCGTGCAAGCCATTCAGGATGCTTTCCATGCGCGTGGCGCCGCCGCAGCGCAGCACCGATATGCCAACCCCTGCGCCTTGCTCGGGCACGACCATATCAATCAGGCCATCCTCGGCGCTGACGACGACATACGTATGCGCGATCAGCGGGCTGGCGAGAAAGGCGTCGAGCGCGTGGCGCAGCATGGGCTTGCCCGCGATGTTCAGGTATTGCTTGGGACTGCCCGCTTCCATGCGCGCACCCACGCCGGCGGCGGGGATCAGCGCAAAGTAGCGGACGGTGTTCGGTGCTGCTGTCATGCCATTCCTTGTCTAGTTGGCGGGCGCTGCCTTGCCCGCCAGGATGTTCTGGATCTCGCCCTTGCACGCCTTGCCCAGGCGCGCATATTCCTGTGGAGAATCGATGGCCGCCTGCAAGGTTTCCACCTTGCGCATTTCGGCCTTGATGTACGGCAACCAGCCCGTGTCGATCTCGCGCGCCAGTGCCGCCTTGGCCGTGCCGCTGGGCGCATACAGGGGCCGCGCCTCGAAGCGTTTGGCCAGCGCCGCGCGCACGGTCTTTTCCACGCGCGGCAAGTGTTCCATATAGGTTTTCATGTGCCGCAGCTCGTGCGCGAGTATCTCATCATACGCGCAAGTGCCGGGGGCAAACTCGCGGCCGATATAGATCACCACGGGCGCATACGTGAGGGACACGGTAATCTGCGGCGCCACGCATTCATAGCCGCTGGCCGGGTCCTGCAGCATGGGGCCGGCCAGGGCGATCCGCACCTGCGAATCCGTTTTCGTCAGTCCTAGCACCCAGGTATTGGCGCGCGCCGTGCCCTTCATCACCGTCAGGGCCTTGTATGGCAGATGCGTGTCGATGCTGTAGCCGTTCTGCTGCGCCGTCAGCACGGACACCGTCTTGCTGATCGTGTCTTCGCAGCGCACCTGGAACGGCGTGCGCGCCTGCGCCTGCGCACCCAGGGTGACACAGGCAAGCAGCAGGAAAAGAGCCGTGCGCATGCGCGGAATCAGGCCGGTTGCCAGGCGCCGCTGGTGATCTTGTCGAGCCAGAAGATGCCGATGACGGTTTTCACGTCCGTGATGGTGCCATCCCTGACCCAGTCGAGCAGCTGCGGCACGGTGGCCGTGAACGTTTCCAGGAATTCGCCCTCGTCGAGCTGGCGTTCGCCCGCGACCAGGCCGCGCGCCAGAAACAGCTCCAGGTGCTCGTCCGAATACGCGATGGCGTTGTGGATGGTGGAGACGAATTGCCAGTCGCTGGCCGTGTAGCCCGTTTCCTCCAGCAACTCGCGCCGGGCACAGGCCAGGTGCGATTCTCCCGCATCGATCTTGCCGGCCGGGAATTCAATGAAGACCCGGTCCAGCGGATAGCGGTACTGGCGCTCCATCAGCACGGTGCCATCGTCGAGCAGCGGCAGGATGACGACGGCGCCCGGGTGCAGGACGAATTCACGCGCCGTGATCTTGCCGTCCGGCAGTGCAACGCGGTCGCGCTGCACCCGCAGGAAGCCGCCCTGATAGACGAGCTCGCCGTCCACTTTGGTTTCAGTCAGATTCGTATCCATGGAATTCCTTTATTCAATAAAAAACGGCGCCAGAGGCGCCGCTTTCGGTCGATGGGGCTAATGTCGTTTGCGCAGGTAACGTGTGACAAAGCCTGGGAAAGCCAGCACCAGGAACAGACACCCGGTGATGGCATAAAACTCCCACGTCTGCGGGAAACCGTTGCCGATGCGCGCTTCGAGCGCGAACGCCACGGCGCCGACGATGAAGTACAGAATCACCATCTCCAGCAGGCGCAGCGCCAGCGGCTTGCGCCAGCCTTTGCCCCCGTCTGCCTGCGCCGCCTTTTTCAGGGGCACGGCGGCAAACAGTTTCTCGTTCAGGAACGGCAGGTTGGCGCCCAGGATGCCCAGGACGATCACCAGCCAGCTCGAGGCGGTGACATCCATCGGTCAGGACGCCAGGGTCTTGGTGATGGCCGTCGCGCAGGCAGCCAGGATGCTGTTAGGCATCGCACCGAGGGCCAGGACGAATACGCCGTTCAGGGCCAGCACGACGCGCATGTCGCCATGCACGACCAGCGCGTTGGTATCGGTCGGCTCGTCGAACCACATCATCTTCACGACGCGCAGGTAGTAGAAGGCGCCGATCAGCGAGAACAGCACGGCGGCGATGGTCAGCCACAGTTGGCCCGTGGCCAGCACGGAGGCCAGCACCGAGTACTTGGCCATGAAGCCCATCAGCGGCGGCACGCCGGCCAGCGAGAACATGAACAGGGTCATCACCAGCGCGAAGATCGGGCTGCGTTTGCCCAGGCCCTTGAAGTCGGCCAGTTCTTCTGCTTCGAAACCATTACGTGCCAACAACATGATCACGCCAAAGGTACCCAGGGTCGTGAACACGTAGGTGATGACGTAGTACATCGAGGCGCCGTAGGCGGTGGCTGCGCCAGCCGCGTTCAGGGTGTTGTTCGGCGCATCGACGGTACCGGACAGCAGGCCCAGCAGAACGAAGCCCATTTGCGCGATGGTCGAGTACGCCAACATGCGCTTCAGATTGGTTTGCGCGATGGCGGTGAAGTTGCCGATGGCCAGCGACATCACGGCCAGCACCAGCAGCATTTGCTGCCAGTCATGCGCCATCGGCAGCAAGCCCTCGCCCAGCAAACGCAGGGTAATGGCAAACGCGGCCAGTTTCGGCGCGCCGCCCAGCAGCAAGGTCACGGCCGTCGGCGAACCTTGATACACGTCAGGCACCCACATGTGGAATGGCACGACGCCCAGTTTGAAGGCCAGGCCGGCAACGAGGAACACCAGGCCGAAGACCATGATGGTGCCGTTGGTCTTGCCGTTTTCCAGCGCCACGCGCAGTTCGCCCAGGTCCAGCGTGCCGGACGCACCGTACAGCATCGAGATACCGTACAACATGAAACCGGAAGCCAGCGCGCCCAGGATGAAGTATTTCATGGCCGCTTCCGTGGCCTTGGCATTGTCACGGCGCAAGGCGATCAGCGCGTACAGCGACAGCGACATCAGTTCCAGACCCAGGTAGATGATCAGGAAGTTGTTGGCCGAGATCATGATCATCTGGCCCAGCAATGCAAACAGGGCCAGCACGTAGAACTCGCCGCCCAGGTTACCCGACAGCATGTTGCGGTCGGTGGCATAGGCACGCGAGTAGATCAGGGTCAGCGCCACGGCGCCGTACGAGAACAGTTTCAGCAGCTGCGACATCGGGTCCGACACGAACATGTTGTGGAACGTGTAGACGGTGGTGCCCGCGTTGAAGTCGCCCACGGTCAGCAAGGCGCAGCCGGCCAGGGTCAGCAGCGACAGCGCATAGGTGATCGAACGCTTCGCCGCAGGCAAGAACATATCGATCAGCAAGAGCGCCGACGTGGCGATCAGCAGAAAGATTTCCGCGTACAGCGGTACCAGATTAGGTGCATTAGTCATGTTATCGGTCTTCTATTTAAGGCAACTTGCTGATGGCGACATGCTGCAGCAGGTCGGCAACCGAAGTTTGCATCGTGTCGGTGAACGGGGCTGGGTACAGACCCATCACGAGCACGGCGATGGCCAGCACAGCAAGCATGAAGAATTCACGTTTGTTGATGTCGGTCAGTTCGGCCACGTGCTTGTTCTTGATCTTGCCGAACACCACGCGCTTGGCCATCCACAGCGAGTACGCCGCGCCCCAGATCAGTGCCGTTGCAGCCAGCAGACCGATCCAGAAGTTGTATTGCACCGCGCCCAGGATCACCATGAACTCGCCGACGAAGCCGGACGTGGCTGGCAAGCCGCAGTTGGCCATCGAGAACAGGACGAAGAAGGCGGCAAATTTCGGCATGCGGTTCACGACGCCGCCGTAGTCGGCGATGTTGCGGGTATGCATGCGGTCATACAGCACGCCGATGCACAGGAACATCGCGCCGGAGATGAAGCCGTGCGAGACCATCTGCACGATACCGCCCTGCACCGAAATGTCGTTGAACATGAAGAAGCCCAGGGTCACGAAACCCATGTGCGCGATCGACGAATAGGCGACCAGTTTTTTCATGTCCGTTTGCACCAGGGCAACCAGACCGATGTAGATGACGGCGATCAGCGACAAGGCGATCATGAAACCCGACAGGTAGTGGCTGGCGTCCGGCGTGATTGGCAGCGAAAAACGCAGGAAACCGTAGGCGCCCAGTTTCAACATGATGGCGGCCAGCACGGCGGAACCACCGGTAGGCGCTTCCACGTGGACGTCCGGCAACCACGTGTGGACGGGGAACATCGGCACCTTGACGGCAAACGCCATCAGGAAGGCCAGGAAGATGAAGATCTGTTCGTTCATCGTCAGCTTGAACGCATGCCAGGCCAGGATGTCGAAGGTGCCCGACACATTGCGCAGGTAGATGATGGCAACCAGGGTCAGCAGCGAACCGAAGAAGGTGTACAGGAAGAACTTGAACGACGCGTACACGCGGTTGTAACCGCCCCAGATACCGATGATGATGAACATCGGGATCAGGGTTGCTTCAAAGAAGAAGTAGAACAGCAAGCCGTCGAGCGCGCAGAACACGCCGATCATCAGGCCCGACAGGATCAAAAACGATCCCATGTACTGGGCGATGCGCTTCTCGATCACTTGCCAGGCCGAAATGACGACGATGACGGTGATGAAGGCCGTCAGTGGCACGAACCACAGCGACAGGCCGTCGATACCCAGCGAATACCAGATATTGAAGGTTTCAATCCATGGCGCTTTTTCGACGAATTGCATGCCGTGTGCGGCGTTGTCGAAATGCTGGATCAGCGGCAAGGTGCACAGCATGCTGAGCACGGCGCCAGCCAGCGACAGCCAGCGGGTAAAGCCCGCTTTGCTGTCACGGCCGAGAGCCAGGACCAGGACGCCGCAAATGATCGGCACCCAGATCGACAGACTCAGGTAAGGAGGTAGTGTAGAAATCGTAGACTGCATCATGGTTCTCAGTATTCTTTTATCAGGTCAGCTTACTTAGCGGGCCAGAATGGCAGGAAATAGATCAGGAAGCCCAGCACGCCCAGGATCATCACGAATGCATAGTGATAGATGTAGCCGGTCTGCAGCACTCGCGACAGCGAGGACAGCCAGGCGACGACCTTGGCGCTACCATTGACGACGAAACCGTCGATCAGCTTCTTGTCACCGAAGTTCCACAGGCCATTACCCAGCAAGCGGGCACCGCCGGCGAACACGACTTCATTGAACTTGTCCATGTAGTACTTGTTGTCCAGCAGGGTGTGGATCGCGTGGAACTTGGCAAAGAACCAGGCCGGTACACGCGGGTTGACCATGTAGCAGTAGTAGGCTGCCACGACGCCGGACAATGCCAGCCAGAACGGTGCCGTCGACAGGCCGTGGATCGCCATCGCCATCGCGCCGTGGAATTCATGCGACAACTCTTCCATTGCTGGATGGTTTTCGCCAACGAAGATCACGCCCTTGAAGAAATCGCCATGCAGCATCGGGCCGATCGTCAGGTAACCGATAATCAGCGAAGGAATCGCCAGCATCACCAGCGGGAACCATACGACGAATGGGGACTCGTGCGGCTTCTGGCCAGGTTCCAGACCGTGGTGCGCGTGGTCGTCTTCGTCTTCTTCATCGTGCGCGTCCGAATCATGCTTGGCCGCTGGTGCGTGATGGTCGTCGTGACCGTGCGCATGCGCTTGGCCAAAACGTTCCTTGCCGTGGAAGACGAGGAAATACATGCGGAACGAGTAGAAGGCGGTGACGAACACGCCAGCCAGCACGGCGAACTGGGCAAAGCCAGCGCCCCAGATGTGCGTCGCTTCGACGGCTTCGATGATGCTGTCTTTCGAGTAGAAGCCGGAGAACAGCGGCGTGCCGATCAAGGCCAGCGAACCGACCAGGGAAGTAATCCAGGTGATCGGCATGTACTTGCGCAGGCCGCCCATGTTGCGGATGTCCTGGTCATGGTGCATGCCGATGATGACGGAACCGGCGCCCAGGAACAGCAGTGCCTTGAAGAATGCGTGCGTCATCAGGTGGAACACGGCCACGGAGTACGCGGACGAGCCCAGCGCCACGGTCATGTAGCCCAGCTGCGACAGGGTCGAGTAAGCGACGACGCGCTTGATGTCATTCTGGATGATGCCCAGGAAGCCCATGAACAGCGCCGTGATGGAGCCGATCACCAGGATGAAGGACAGTGCCGTGTCGGACAGTTCGAACAGCGGCGACATGCGCGAAACCATGAAGATACCGGCCGTCACCATCGTCGCGGCGTGGATCAGAGCCGAGATCGGGGTAGGACCTTCCATCGAGTCAGGCAGCCACACGTGCAGCGGGAACTGCGCCGACTTGCCCATCGCGCCGATGAACAGGCAGATGCAGGCAACGGTCAGCAGGGCCCAGTCGGTACCTGGCAAGCTCAACAGCGCCAGTTCGTCTTTCTTGGCGAACACTTCCTGGTAGTTCATGGTGCCGGCGTAAGCCAGCAGCAGGCCGATGCCCAGGATGAAGCCGAAGTCGCCCACGCGGTTGACGAGGAAAGCCTTCATGTTGGCCACGATGGCCGTCGGACGCTGGTACCAGAAACCGATCAGGAGGTAGGAGACCAGGCCCACGGCTTCCCAACCGAAGAACAGTTGCAGGAAGTTGTTGGCCATGACCAGCATCAGCATCGAAAACGTGAACAGCGAGATGTAGGCGAAGAAGCGGTTGTAGCCTTCGTCGTCCTTCATGTAGCCGATCGTGTAGATGTGCACCATCAGCGAGACGAAGGTGACCACGCACATCATCATCGCCGACAGCGAATCGATCTGGAAGCCCACTTCCATCTTCAGGGTGCCGATCGTCATCCAGTTATAGATCGTGCCATTGAATGTCGCGCCATCCATCACTGCCAGCAGTGTCTGCACGGACAGGATGAACGCAATCAGTACGCCCAGGATCGTCGCGGTATGCGACGTCTTGCGTCCGACCAAATTACCCAGGAACTGGGTGCCAAGCAAGCCTGCAATCGCGGCACCGGCCAGCGGCGCCAGCGGTACGGCAAGAAGGAGGTTAGGGTTGAGGAGTTGCCCCGCCATGATGAACCTTAATCGTTATTATTCGAGAGATCGAGTCTGAAAAACATCAGCCTTTGAGGCTGTCCAGGTCTTCGACGTTGATGGTATCCAGATTACGGAACATCACCACCAGAATAGCCAGACCGATAGCCGACTCAGCGGCGGCAACCGTCAGGATGAAGAAAACGAAGATCTGACCGGCCGCGTCGCCCATGAAATGGGAGAACGCGATGAAATTCATATTCACCGCCAGCAGCATCAATTCGATTGCCATCAGCAATACGATGATGTTCTTGCGGTTCAGGAAAATACCGACGATCGAGATTGCGAACAGGATCGCGCCCAGGACCAGAAAATGTGTGAGCGATAATGTCATGGTGCCTCCTTAACTTCCGGCTCAGCCGCAGGACGCTCGACCACCGCGTCCATCTTGATGATCTTCAGGCGGTCGTTGCGCTTGACGCGCACGGCATCGCCTGGAGCAAAATGCTTGGTGTCCTTGCGTTTGCGCAAAGTCAGTGCAACCGCGGCAACGATGGCCACCAGCAGCACGACGGCGGCGATCTCGAAGGCGAACACATATTCCGTGTAGATCAGCAGGCCCAGTTCCTTGGTGCCGCCCAGGTTGACGTTCACCGGGGCGATGCTAGGCGCAAAGTTGCGGAAACCGTGCCACAGGACGGCGGCCATTTCCAGCACGATGATCACGCCCACCGTCACCGACAATGGCAGATAGCCCCAGAAGCCTTCGCGCATGCGGTCGATATTGATATCGAGCATCATGACGACGAAGAGGAACAGCACCATCACGGCGCCGACATACACCAATACCAGCACGATGGCCAGGAATTCAGCTTGCAGCAGCATCCAGATGCCCGCTGCGGAAAAGAAGGACAGCACCAGGAACAGTACTGCGTGGACCGGATTACGGGCCGTGATAACGCGCGTCGCTGCCAGAATCAAGATCAGCGCGAAGGCGTAAAACAAAATTGTTTTAAAGTCCATAAAAAACCCAATAGACGTACAGATGAACGAGGGGCGCGCCGCAGCCTGGGGCTACGGCGCATCCATCAGCGATAAGGTGCGTCGGCGGCGCGCGCAGCGGCGATGTCATTTTCATAACGATCACCCACGGCCAGCAACATCTCTTTCGTGTAATACAAATCCCCGCGTTTCTCGCCGTGGTATTCCAGGATTTGCGTCTCGACGATCGAATCGACCGGGCAGGACTCTTCGCAGAAACCGCAGAAGATGCACTTGGTCAAGTCGATATCGTAACGCGTGGTGCGGCGCGAGCCGTCGTCACGCTGTTCCGATTCGATCGTGATGGCCATCGCCGGGCAAACCGCTTCGCACAGTTTGCAGGCGATGCAACGTTCCTCGCCGTTCGGGTAGCGGCGCAGCGCGTGCAAGCCACGGAAACGCGGCGAGATCGGTGTCTTCTCTTCCGGGAATTGCACCGTGATCTTGCGCGAAAACATGTACTTGCCTGTCAGCGCCATGCCCTTGATCAGCTCGCCTAACAAGAGGCTGCTGAAGAAATCTTTTACCTTATCCATTCGTATGCACTCTCTTACTTCCAAATATTCCAGGATGTCTGCATCCAGGCAGCGACGAAGACCAGGTAGACCAGCGTCAACGGGATAAACACTTTCCAGCCGAGGCGCATGATCTGGTCATAACGGTAGCGTGGGAAAGTACCGCGCACCCAGATGAACACCGACACGATGAAGAAGGTCTTGACGAACAGCCAGAAGAAGCCGCCGAAACCACCCCAGAACTCAAGGAAAGCAAATGGTGCGGACCAGCCACCGAGGAACATGATCGAAGCCAGGGCGGCGATCAGAATCATGTTGGCGTATTCGGCCAGCATGAACATGGCGTAGGCCATGCCCGAGTACTCGACCATGTGGCCGGCGACGATTTCCGACTCGCCTTCGACGACGTCGAACGGGTGACGGTTGGCTTCAGCCAGGCCCGACACCAGGTAGATGACGAACATCGGCAGCAGCGGCAGCCAGTTCCACGACAGGAAGTTCACGCCCTTGTCGGCGAAGAAGCCGATTTGCTGGCCGCTGACGATATCGATGAAGTTCAGGCTGCCCGAGACCATCAGCACGATGACCATCACGAAGCCCATCGGGATTTCATACGAAATCATCTGAGCCGAAGCGCGCATGGCGCCCATGAACGAGTACTTCGAGTTCGAGGCCCAGCCGGCGATGATGATGCCGTAGACTTCCATCGAGGTAATCGCCAGCAGCATCAGCAAGCCCGCGTTGACGTTGGCCAGCACGGCTTGCGGGCCGAACGGCACGACCGACCAGGCGGCCAGGGCCGGCATGATGGTCATGATCGGGCCGATCACGAACAGGCCCTTGGCGGCCTTGGACGGGATGATGATCTCTTTGAACAAGAGTTTCAGCGCATCGGCGATCGGTTGCAGCAGGCCCAATGGACCGACGCGGTTCGGGCCGACGCGGATCTGGATCCAGCCGATCAGCTTGCGTTCCCACAAGGTCAGGTAGGCAACCAGGCCCATCAGCGGCAACAGCACGCACAGGATCTTGATCAGGGTCCAGAAGAACGGCCAGGAGCCGCCCAGCAAATCCTGGCCGCTGCTGTTGATGACGTTTACAAATTCAGGCAGAGCCATCAGATTTTCCCCTCTGCTGTTTCAACTGTGATGTCACCGAACATGCCGCCCAGGCTAGCCGTCGAGGCATGCGCCGCCGACACTTTAACCACATTGGCTGGCAGGCCGGCATGGATTGCCGCCACCAGGATGGCGTTGCCGGAGCCTTGCGCCACTTTGACCTTGTCGCCTGCCTTGATGCCCAGCTTCTCGGCCAATGCTGGCGACAGATGGGCTTGCGGCGCGGCGCCGTCGACCGTGCGCAGCAGCGGTTCGGAGCGGCGTACCAGCGCGTCGGCGAAGTAGATCGGCACGTCGGCGATGCGTTGCAGTGCCGGCGACGCCGGTGCGTAGCTTGCCGCTTCCGGTGCATTTTTCGCGATGTTGTTCAGCTGTGCCGACAGATCGGTCACGCCGGCACCAAACGCTTCGTCGCGGATCGCTTCGGAGGTGTCGTAGTCGAAACCGGCCAGGCCCAGGATGTTGCCCAGGACGCGCAGCACTTTCCAGGCTGGACGGGTATCGGCCAGCGGTTTGACGGTGCCGTTGAAACTTTGCGCGCGGCCTTCGCAGTTGACGAAGGTGCCCGAGGTTTCAGCGAACGGAGCGATCGGCAGCAAGACATCGGCGTAATCCATGCCGTGCTTGAAGGCCGACATCGCCACGACCATCTCGGCGCCATCCAGGGCGGCACGGGCCGCTTGTGGATTGGCGGCATCGAGTTCCGGCTCGGCGTGCAGCAGCACGTAGGCTTTCTTCGGTACGGCGAACGCGGCTTGCACATTGGTGCGCGGCTTGGCGAGCAGGTGCGCGCCTACCGTGTTGGCCGCTTCCGTCAGGTAACCGAGCTTGGCGCCCGTCTGTTCGGCGATCCATTGCGCGGCAGCATGCAGTTGCGACGCTTGCGGGTGTTGCGTCGCCGCGTTACCCAGCAGCACGGCGCCATGGTCGCCCGCCATCAGGCTGGCAGCGATGGCGACAGCCACGTCCGAAGCGGTCACCGCTTCAAAACCGGCTGGCGCGGCGATTTCTTTGGCTTTGGCAACAGCGACGACCACTTCCGACAAGGCCGCCAGCCAATCACTCGGCGCGACGATCATCTTGTTGGCGATGCTGATCAATTGATCGTCGTCGGCGGCGTGCAGGATCGACAGCTTGGCGCCGCCCTTGACGGACGCGCGCAAACGCGTGGCCAGCAATGGATGATCCTTGCGCAGGAACGAGCCGATGACGAAGGCGCGCTTGATCTGGCCAAATTCGCTGATCGGCATGCCCAGCCATGGTTTGACACTTGCGTCGAGCGCGAAGTCGGTCTGGCGCAGGCGGAAGTCGACGTGCTCGGAACCGAGACCGTGGGCCACTTTTTGCAGCAGGACCAGCTCTTCGACGGTCGAATGCGGCGTTGCCAGCGCGGCGATGGCGTCGGCGCCATGTTCGTGCTTGATATTTTTCAGGCCGTGCGCCACGTATTCCAGCGCCGTTTGCCAATCGACTTCTTTCCACTCGTTGCCCTGTTTCAGCATCGGGGAAGTCAGGCGTTCGGCACTGTCCAGCGCTTCGTACGAGAAACGGTCCTTGTCCGAGATCCAGCACTCGTTGACGGCTTCGTTTTCCAGCGGCAATACGCGCTTGACCTTGCCAGCTTTCACTTGCACGATCAGGTTCGCGCCCAGGCCGTCATGCGGGCTGACGGATTTGCGGCGCGACAGTTCCCACGTACGGGCGCTGTAGCGGAACGGCTTCGACGTCAGTGCGCCAACCGGGCACAGGTCGATCATGTTGCCCGACAGTTCGGAGTCGACCGTCTGGCCGACGAAGGACACGATTTCCGAGTGTTCGCCGCGGCCGATCATGCCCAACTCCATCACGCCGGCCACTTCCTGGCCAAAGCGTACGCAGCGGGTGCACTGGATGCAGCGCGACATTTCCTGCATGGACACCAGCGGACCGGCTTCCTTCGGCTGCACCACGCGCTTGTCTTCCTTGTAGCGCGATTCGCTCTTGCCGTAGCCCACTGCCAAGTCTTGCAACTGGCATTCGCCGCCCTGATCGCAGATAGGGCAATCGAGCGGGTGATTAATCAGCAAGAATTCCATGACCGACTTTTGCGCCTGCACAGCTTTATCGCTGGCGGAGCGCACGATCATGCCGGCACTGACCGGGGTCGCACAAGCGGGCAAAGGCTTGGGCGCCTTTTCCACTTCGACCAGGCACATGCGGCAGTTCGCTGCGATCGACAATTTCTTGTGATAGCAGAAGTGCGGAATGTAGGTTCCCAATTTGTTGGCGGCGTCCATCACCATGCTACCAGCAGGGACTTCGACTTTTTTGCCGTCTATTTCGATTTCAACCATGGTGATCGTTACCTGACGCAGCTTAGATATATGCGGGCACTAAGCAATGCTTGTGCTCGATATGATATTCAAATTCTTCACGGAAATTCTTAATGAAGGCCCGTACCGGCATGGCAGCCGCATCGCCCAGCGCGCAAATGGTGCGGCCCTGGATGTTGTCGGCGATCGAGTTGAGCATGTCCAGGTCGTCTGGACGACCCTGCCCCTGCTCGATGCGGTGCACCATGCGGTACATCCAGCCTGTGCCTTCACGGCAAGGCGTACACTGGCCGCACGATTCTTCAAAGTAGAAGTAGGACAGGCGTTCCAGCGCCTTTACCATGCAGCGTGTTTCGTCCATCACGATAACGGCGCCCGAACCCAACATCGAACCGGCTTTCGCGATCGAGTCGTAGTCCAGGTCGGTCTGCATCATGATGTCGCCGCGGATCACCGGCGCGGACGAACCGCCAGGGATCACGGCCTTGATCTTTTTGCCACCGCGCATGCCGCCTGCCAGTTCCAGCAGGGTCGCAAACGGGGTGCCGAGCGGCACTTCGTAGTTGCCCGGTTTTTCCACGTCGCCCGAGATCGAGAAGATCTTCGAACCGCCATTGTTCGGCTTGCCCATCGCCAGGTATTTCTCTGGACCGATGTTCAGCACGAATGGCACGGCCGCGAAGGTCTCCGTGTTGTTGATCGTCGTCGGCTTGCCGTACAGGCCAAACGAGGCAGGGAAAGGCGGCTTGAAGCGCGGCTGGCCTTTCTTGCCTTCCAGCGATTCGAGCAGGGCCGTTTCTTCGCCGCAGATGTAGGCGCCATAACCATGGTGCGCATGCAACTGGAACGAGAACTCGCTGCCCATGATCTTGCCGCCCAGGAAACCGGCGGCGCGCGCCTCTTCCAGCGCTTCCTCGAAACGGGCGTACTCGGCCCAGATTTCGCCGTGGATATAGTTATAGCCGACGGTGATGCCCATCGCATAAGCGCCAATGGCCATGCCTTCGATCAGGGCATGGGGATTGTAACGAATGATGTCGCGGTCCTTGAAAGTGCCCGGTTCGCCTTCATCTGTATTGCAGACGAGGTATTTTTGACCCGGGAACTGGCGCGGCATGAAGCTCCACTTCAAGCCGGTAGGAAAACCCGCGCCGCCACGGCCGCGCAAGGACGAAGCCTTGAGGTCGGCGATGATCTGTTCCGGCGTGATTTTCTCTTCCAGGATACGCCGCAGAGCGCTATAGCCGCCGCGGTTCACATAATCTTGCAAATGCCAGTTCTTGCCATCCAGATCCTTCAGGATCAATGGATCGATATGGCGATTGTGGAGTGACGTCATTTCTTGAGTTCCTCCAGCATGGCGTCGATTTTCTCGTTCGACATCCAGCTGCACATGGTTTTATTACTGACCAGCAAGACAGGCGCATCGCCGCAAGCACCCATGCACTCGCCTTCAACCAGGGTGAACTGGCCGTCAGCGGTGGTTTCGCGGAAATCGATACCCAGTTTCTGCTTCAGGTATTCTGCAGCGCGCACGCCGCCCGACAGGGCGCATGGCAGGTTGGTGCACACGGTGATCTTGTGCTTGCCCACGGGTTTCACGTTGTACATATTGTAGAACGTGGCCACTTCCTGCACGGCAATCGCCGGCATGCCGATGTAATCGGCCAGTTCCTTCATGGTTTCCGGCGCCAGCCAGCCCAGTTCATCCTGGGCATGGGCCAGCGCGGCCATGACGGCCGACTGACGCTGGTCGGCCGGGTACTTGGCCAGCTCGCGGTCAATTTTCTTATAGCATTGCTCTGATAACAACATACTTTTTGCCTCTTAGCGGTCAATACTGCCGAACACGATATCTTGCGTCCCGATGATGGTCACGGCGTCGGCAAGCATGTGCCCACGCGCCATCTCGTCGAGCGACTGCAAGTGGGCGTAGTCTGGCGCGCGCAGTTTCATGCGGTACGGCTTGTTGGCGCCATCGGACACCAGGTAGACGCCGAACTCGCCCTTCGGATGCTCCACGGCGCTGTAGGCCTCGCCTGGCGGCACGTGGAAACCTTCCGTAAACAGCTTGAAGTGGTGAATCAAGGATTCCATGTTGGTCTTCATGTCGACGCGACCCGGAGGCGCCACCTTGCGGTTGCTGGTCATGACAGGACCTTCATTGTTGCGCAGCCACTCGACGCACTGCTTGATGATGCGGTTCGACTGGCGCAGCTCTTCCACGCGGACCAGGTAGCGGTCGTAGCAATCGCCGTTGGTGCCGATAGGAATGTCGAAATCCATCAGGTCGTACACTTCGTACGGCTGTTTCTTGCGCAAGTCCCACTGCACGCCCGAGCCGCGCAGCATGGCGCCCGTAAAGCCCATGGCCAGCGCATCTTCCGGCGAGACCACGCCGATGCCGACCGTGCGCTGTTTCCAGATACGGTTATCGGTCAGCAGCGTTTCGTACTCGTCCACGGAATTCGGGAAACGGCGCGCGAAGTCTTCGATGAAGTCCAGCAGGGAACCCTGGCGGTTTTCGTTGAGCTTGCCGATCGCCTTGGCGTTGCGGATGATCGACGCCTTGTGCTGCGGCATCGCGTCCGGCAGGTCGCGGTACACGCCGCCCGGACGGTAGTAGGCCGCGTGCATGCGCGCGCCCGAGACTGCCTCGTAGGCGTCGAACAAGTCTTCGCGGTCGCGGAAGCAATACAGGAACGGGCCCATGGCGCCGACGTCGAGCGCGTGGGTACCGAGCCACATCAGGTGATTCAGGATGCGCGTCATCTCGTCGAACATGACGCGGATGTATTGCGCGCGCAGCGGCACTTCCAGGCCCAGCATCTTTTCGATGGCCATCACGTACGCATGTTCATTGCACATCATCGACACATAGTCGAGACGGTCCATGTACGGCACGGATTGCAGGTAGGTCTTTTGCTCGGCCAGCTTTTCGGTGGCGCGGTGCAGCAGGCCGATATGCGGGTCGGCGCGCTGGATGACTTCGCCATCCATCTCCAGCACCAGGCGCAGCACACCGTGCGCGGCCGGATGCTGCGGCCCAAAGTTCAGGGTGTAGTTCTTAATCTCAGCCATTATTTCATCCCGTAATGTTCTTCGCGGATCACGCGCGGCACGTTTTCCCGCGGCTCGATCGTCACGGGCTGGTAAATCACGCGCTTTTGTTCCGGATCGTAGCGCATCTCGACATAGCCGGAGACGGGGAAATCCTTGCGGAACGGATGGCCGATGAAACCGTAGTCGGTCAGCAGGCGGCGCAAGTCGTTGTGGCCTTCGAAGAGGATGCCGAGCAGGTCGAACGCTTCGCGCTCGTACCAGTTGACGGCGCGCCAGATGCTCACCACGGAAGGCAGCAGCGGCATGTCGTCGTCGGGCGCGAACACGCGCACGCGCACGCGCCAGTTGTGCTTGACCGACAGCAAGTGCGACACGGCCGCGAAACGCAGGCCATCCCAGCTACCGTCGCCATAGGTCGAGTAGTCGACGCCGCACAGGTCGAGCAGCTGCTCGAAATGCAGGGTCGGATCGTCGCGCAAGGTCTGCATCACGGCCAGGTAGTCCTCGACCTTGACGACCAGGGTGACTTCGCCCAGTGCAACCGTCGTGCTAACGCGATCGCCCAGGGCAGTGCCGAGGGCGTTTTGCAATACTTCTAAATGTGTTGTCATAATCTGAAGCGGCCCGGTTAGCGTGCGATCGTGCTGGTACGCTTGATCTTGTTCTGCAACTGCATGATGCCGTACAACAAGGCTTCAGCGGTCGGAGGACAGCCAGGCACATACACGTCGACGGGCACGATGCGGTCGCAACCGCGCACCACGGAGTAGGAGTAATGGTAGTACCCGCCGCCATTGGCGCAGGAACCCATCGAGATGACCCAGCGCGGCTCCGCCATCTGGTCGTAGACCTTGCGCAGGGCCGGCGCCATCTTGTTGCACAGGGTGCCGGCAACGATCATGACGTCGGACTGACGCGGCGACGGACGAAACACGACGCCGAAACGGTCCATATCATAGCGGGCTGCGCCCACATGCATCATTTCGACCGCACAGCAGGCCAGACCGAACGTCATCGGGAACATAGACCCGGTGCGCGCCCAGTTGATCAGCTTGTCGGCCGAGGTGGTGATGAAACCTTCGCTTAATACGCCTTCAATAGCCATGGCTTATTCCCAGTCAAGGGCACCTTTCTTCCAAATGTACCAAAATCCGACCACGAATTCAGCGATGAACACCATCATCGTGACGAAACCGGCCCAGCCCAGGTCGCGCATTGCAACGCCCCATGGGAAAAAGAATGCCGTTTCCAGATCGAACAAAATAAACAGGATTGCGACCAGATAGTAGCGCACATCAAATTTCATGCGCGCGTCTTCGAATGCTTCAAAGCCACATTCGTACGGGGAGAGTTTTGCTGCATCAGGCTTGTGAGGGCCTAACAGGCGCCCCAGGAGCTGGGGAGCGATACCGACACCAAGGCCGATAATAATGAACAGCAGGACGGGGAAGTAATTTTCGAGGTTCACGATTGATGAGCTTATATTGAACGATCGGTTAAATGAGGACGCTGCGATCATTTGCAGCGTATCTAACGCACGACCCCAATCAAAGCTAAGACCAGGATCGAACGACACATCCTCGTAAAAAAAGCCAGCAACTTTGTACGAGCCATGGCTCGTGCGCCGTTGCTGGCTTCTGATTTCTGGTGCCGACGACGAGACTCGAACTCGTACAGCTTGCGCCACTACCCCCTCAAGATAGCGTGTCTACCAATTTCACCACGTCGGCGGTAAGGCCCGTATTCTACTCTGCTTTGCCGCTAAAGTTAATGCACAAATGCATCAAAACACAGATAAAAACGATAAATTTTTACATCTTCCAGCGCGCCACGATTTTTTCCTGCCGCACTGCCAAAACATTGAGCAATAATCTGCTCGCAATGAGAATTACTCTCGATGAGGTATCGAGTGAATACAGAATTACTTCGGAATCGCGCCTGCCGGAGTGCTGGCAACCGGTGCCGCCGCTGCCGGAGCGCTGGCCGCTGGTGCCGCAGGGGCTGCCGGCACCGTCGTCGGGATCGCGCCCGCGCCGGTGACCGGCACTGGCTTGACGACTTTATCCATCACGCCGCCGCCGACCGTCGTGGCGCGCTGATTGGCCATCAGCGACAGGGCCAGGGTGGCACCGAAGAAGATCGCGGCGGCAACGCCCGTCGATTTCGACATGAAGTTCGACGAACCCGTCGCACCGAACAGGCTGCCCGAGGCACCCGAACCGAAGGCGGCGCCCATGTCGGCACCCTTGCCGTGCTGCAGCAACACCAGCGCGATAATCGACAATGCCGAAATAACCTGTACTACCACTACCAGATTGAACATCATGTTCATTGCAATTCCATTCTTAGTTTAAAGTAATTCAATCAGCGGCGTGAATAATCGCCAGGAAATCCGCCGCCTTCAATGCCGCTCCACCGATCAGACCGCCATCGATATCCGGCATCGCCATCAATTCTTTTGCGTTCTCTGGCTTCATGCTGCCGCCGTACAGGATTTGCACGCCGGCGGCCGCTACCGCATTCTTTTGCGCCAACTGGCCGCGCAATACCTGATGCACGTCCTGCGCCATTTGCGGCGTGGCTGTCTTGCCCGTGCCGATGGCCCAGACTGGCTCATAGGCCAGCACCAGTTTCGCCACGTCGTCGTCGCCAATGGCCGCCAGCACGGCGCCCAGCTGCTGCGCCACGACGGCATTGGTCTGGCCCGCTTCGCGCTGCGCCAGGGTTTCGCCGATGCAGACGATAGGCGTAATGCCTGCCGCCAGCGCGGCAACCGTCTTGGCCGCCACCTGCGCATCGCTCTCGCCATGGTAGGCGCGGCGCTCGGAATGCCCGATCACCACATGGCTGCAGCCAAAATCCTGCAGCATGGCGGTCGAGATTTCTCCCGTGTAGGCGCCGCTGGCGTGCGCGGACACATCCTGCGCACCCCAGCCAAGAGCCGTGCCTGCCAATTGCGCCTGGCACTGCGCCAGATACGGCGCTGGCACACAGACGGCGCTGGCGGCGCCAGAGGCAGCCAGGCCAGCAACTATTTCAGACAATAACACCGCGTTCGAGGTGCGACTGCCGTTCATTTTCCAATTTCCGACGACGAGTTTGCGACGCATAGTAGCCTAAATTCTAATAACCCGTCATTCTAACTCCGGCACCGATGCCGGTCAAACAGGCAGTGCCCCGTTTCAGGCAACTTGCAACATGATCTTGCCCACGTGCGTACTCGCTTCCATCAAGGCATGCGCCTCGTTGGCTTTTTCCAACGGGAAAGTTTTGTAGATGACAGGCTTGATCTTGCCCGCTTCGATCAGCGGCCAGACGGTAGTGCGCAGGTGGTTGGCGATGGCCGCCTTGAAGGCGACTGAACGGGGACGCAAGGTGGAACCCGTCACCGTCAGGCGGCGGCGCAGCACTTGCCCCAGGTCCAGCTCCGCCTTGGTGCCGCCCTGCACGGCGATCAGGCCGATGCGGCCATCATCGGCCAGGCAATCGATTTCGCGCGGCAGGTAGTCGCCGCCCACCATGTCGAGGATGACATCGACGCCTTTGCCATCGGTCAATTCCTTGACGACGGCGACGAAATCTTCCGTGCGATAGTTGATGCCCCGTTCGGCGCCGAGCAGCTCGCAGGCGCGCGCCTTCTCGTCGCTGCCCGCCGTGGCGAAGACGCGATGACCGAGGGCAGCGGCCAGCTGGATCGCCGCCACGCCGATGCCGGACGTGCCGCCCTGCACCAGCAAGGTTTCGCCGCCGGCCAGCGCGCAGCGGTCGAAGACATTGCTCCAGACGGTAAAGAAATTTTCCGGCAGGGACGCGCCTTCCAGCGCCGTCAAGCCTTGCGGCAAGGGCAGGCACTGGCCGGCGGGCGCGGCGCAGTATTCGGCATAGCCGCCGCCCTGCACCAGCGCGCAGACCAGGTCACCCTTTTTGAATGCCGTGTTGCTGAAATCGCCATCGACGACTTCGCCCGCCACTTCCAGGCCGGGCAAGTCGGATGCGCCAGCTGGCGGCGCATATTTGCCCAGGCGCTGCAGCACGTCGGGACGGTTGATGCCGGCCGCGCGCACCTTGATCAGCAGTTCACCCGCCTTATATTGCGGCATGGGACGTTCCACGATCTGCAAAACGTCGGCGGGACCTGGCTGGCTGATGGCAACTGCACGCATGGCGGGACTCTTTCAAGGGAAAACGGCGATTGTACGCCAAGCCGCCGCCCCTTGCTGAAGGCCTCCCGCTAAGCGCCGCCCGTCTTCGACTGGCGCGGCAAGGGCGTGCCCGGCTTCCATTTCGCCGACAGCGCTTGTCCTTCCTCGACTTGCTCATGCGTCATCTTGCGCACCACGGCAGCGCGCTGGTCGGCCGCATTCGCGTTGCCATTCGCCGCCGCCAGGTTCCACAGCATGTAGGCGATGACGTTATCCTGCTGCACGCCGCCCATGTGGTAGCGGTACATCAGGCCCAGCACCTGCTGCGCCTCGGCATGGTTTTGCTCGGCCGCCTTGCGAAACCAGCCCACGGCCTGTTTGTGGTCCTGCAGCACGGCGTTGCCCGTGTAATACATGGCGCCCACCACATACTGGGCATCGGCCTTGCCCTGCTCGGCCGCCTTGCGGTGCCAGAACATGGCTTGCTTGTAATCCTGCGGCAAACCCCGCCCCATGTAATACATCAAGCCCAGCAAATGCTGGGCATCGGCGTTGCCGGTCTTAGCAAGGGGCAATATTTCCTTGTAAGCCAGCGCGTAATTCTTGTTGTTGTAGGCGCTGGCGCCTTCGACGAAGCCAGCCCGCGCGGGTAGCTGTATCGTCAACAGCATGAGTAAGGTAATGATCAGTTTTTTCATCGGAATGGGATGTGGTCTGACTACTTATTCTTGTCCTGCCAATAACGGCTGCGGCAGGATGCTTTTATTTCCAGCTAACTTTGCCCAGGCCCTCGACGCTGACATCGCGGTTGGCCGGCTTGCCGTACACCACCACCGAACCGAGTCCGCTCAGGTTCAGCTTGGCATTCGTATGGGCATTCACCGTGGCATTGCCCAGGCCGCTCAATTCCAGGTTGACGGCATCGGCCTCGAACTGCTTCGCATTCAGGCTGCCCAGGCCGCCCAGACTGGCCTTCAGGATGCGCCCGCGTCCGCCCAGCACCACGGAACCGGCGCCCTGCAAATCCAGCTCGGCGTGCTCATTGTTGCCTATCCATATCTGCATGCTGCCCACGCCGCCCAGGCTGGCATTGAGCTTGCGGTAGTCGCCCACCAGCTTGATGCTGCCCGCCCCTTCCAGCGACAGGGTCAGTTCCTCGCCCTTGAAACCCGTGATGTCCGTGCTGCCAAAACCTTCCGAGCTCAGTTCGCGCAAGTGCGGCAAGACCAGGTCGGCGCGGATCGACGAAGGGCCGAGCTTGAAGCCGCGCACTTCCGTTTCGATGTGCAGGGTATCGCCGCTTTGCGCCGTGCTGACATCGGCGATGTAGCGCTTGTCGGCCGTGATGCTCAGCGAAGCCACGTTGCCCTGGCGAATGCGCACCTCCATCACGCCGTCGAGCTTGACGCGCACGACGCGGGCGTCGACGTTGCGCATTTCCAGCAAGCGGGTCTCGGCGGCGACGCCGCGCACCAGGCCCAAAGTCGCCAGGAACAGCAGCGCCAGTTGCAATATCTTTTTCATGTAGTGCATCCTCGGTATCTTGTTTTTATGTGTCGCGGCGCCTCGCGGGGTTCCCGCGCATTGCCATTGGCTAGCACTGTAGCAGCGCCGAAAACTGCTGACAATCGATTATGCGAAACGGGCTTTTTCGGTAGCGCTCAGGCGCTTGGCCTTGACCACCACCACGTGCATGGCAGCCTTGCCCGCTGGCGCGGCGCTGACGTGGCTGGAGCTGGCCACTTGCAGGGCCGGGGCGGCCGGGGCGATGGCGTAGCAGCTGGCGCCGAGCACGATGGCGGCGGCAATGGCGATGACTTCCATGTTGTTAGCGACGTTCATTTGAATCTCCTCGGGTGTCTGGCAATGGGCTTGCGGTATGGTGTCACTATAGCCATACCGCCCCCGGCAGACACGCCGATTGCGACGAACTGCGCTTTTGGCAGGCTGGCCTGACAAAAACGCGGATAAACGTTCATTTACTGCAGAGCGATTAAAACTCTTCCCACTCGTCAGCGCCGGACTTGGCCGCCTTGACCGGTTTAACGGGCGGCAGCACGCGGGACGGCGCGCGCTGCGCAGGAGCGGCCGGCTTCGCCTTGAGCCGCGTCACGGGCGCGGGTACTGCGGCAGAGCCGGCATCACCGAGGCGGAACATGCCGACGGCCTGCGCCAGGTCCACGGCCTGCTCCTGCAGGCTTTCCGCGGCAGCGGCGGCCTGCTCGACGAGGGCCGCGTTTTGCTGCGTCATGGTATCCATGTGCGTGACGGCCGTATTGATCTCGCCGATGCCGGCGCTCTGTTCTCGACTGGCCACCGTGATCTCGCTCATGATGGTCGTCAATTGCTGCACCGACGCCACCACCTGATCCATGGTCTGGCCCGCCTCATCGACGAGGCGGCCGCCCGCATCGACCTTCTCCACCGAATCGCCGATCAATGCCTTGATTTCCTTCGCCGCACCAGCAGACCGTTGCGCCAGGTTGCGCACTTCGGATGCCACCACGGCAAAGCCCCTGCCCTGCTCGCCCGCGCGCGCCGCCTCGACGGCCGCGTTCAATGCCAGGATATTCGTCTGGAAAGCGATGCCGTCGATCACGCCGATGATGTCGACGATCTTGCGCGAGCTTTCCTGGATGCCGGCCATAGTGCCGACCACCTGCTGCACCACGCGGCCGCCCTTGGCCGCCACTTCCGAGGCGGATACGGCCAGTTCATTGGCTGCATGCGCGTTTTCCGCATTCTGCTTGACGGTCGAGGTCAGCTCATCCATCGAACTGGCTGTTTCTTCCAGCGCGCCCGCCTGCGCTTCCGTGCGCGAGGACAAGTCGGCATTACCAGCGGCAATATCGGCCGATTCGCTGCGCACCAGGGTGCTGATGCTGCGGATCTGCACCAGCACGGTGGCGATCTTTTCGACGAACAGGTTAAACGCCTTGGCGATCTGCGCCAGCTCGTCCGAGCCTTGCGCGTCGAGACGGCTGGTCAGGTCGCCGTCGCCCGTGGCGATGGCTTCCATCGCATCGCGCACCAGGCCCAGGCGGCGCAAAGCGCGCGCCACCAGCACGCTCAAGACCGTGGCGGCCAGGGCCAGCACCAGCAAGGCCGTCAGGGCCGAGGCGCGCAGCATGGAGCTCAGTGCCTGCGTCGCTTCTGCGCGGTCGAGCACGGTCGCCAGCAGCCAGTCGCTGCCTGGCACCTTACTTACATGCAAGATACCGTCGCGTTCGCCCAGCCGAATGGCGGCGCCGTCGCCGCTCTTTTCAATATTGCCCAGCGCCTGCGCGCTCAGGCCCGGGTCCAGCTCGGCCAGCGGTTTCAGGGTCAGCTTGCCATCCGGGTGGGCGATGATCTTGCCGCCGCCGTCAACGAGGAAGGCGTAACTGGACGCCGTCGGTTTGATCGAAGCGACGTTTTGCACCACGGCATCCATCATCACGTCGGCCGCCAGCACGCCCGTCACGCTGCCCTTGCCGCCCAGCGGCTCGGCGAACGTCACCACCAGCTTGCCCGTGCTGGCACCGATATACGGCGCCGTGATGACGGGGCCGCCCGCTTCGGAGGCCAGCTTGTACCAGGGCCGCGCCGTGGGATCGTAGTCGGCGGCGCGCTTGCGCTCCTGCGAAAAGACGGCGTGCTTGTCGGCAAAGCCGATATACGCCATGTCGAAGGTGCCCGCCTGCTCGGCCGCCTTCAGGGCCGGCAGCGGATCGGCCGCCGTGGCGCCCTGCTTGAGCGAGCCCACGACGGCTTGCTTGGAACGCAGCCATTCGGCGATGGCCTGCGCATGGCTGTGCGACAACTGCAGCATCTGCGTGTCGAGCGCGGCCAGGGTGCTGGAGCGCGTAGTGAAGAAATTGGCGATGGCGACGGCCAGCATGGCCAGCACGACGATGGAAACGGCGATGGCGATCAGCCGCGCCTTAAGGGAGGACAACATGGTGCATCCAATAAAAAAGAGAAAATCGGGAGGGATGCGCCATGGTCAGGGAATAAGATTTTGTCGTCAAGCAATACCGACTCTCAATTACCCATAAACAACAATTGATACCATATATTAACTACATCTCAGCTACGTCTCGCCGCGCAGCTTGCGCAGGGCCGGCGATTCGCCGCCCGTCGCCTCGATGCGGAAGCGGGCAAATGCCTGTTCCAGCGCGGGGTAGCGGCGCAAACTGCCCTCAGTAAAGTAGCGCCCACCGGGGATATCGCCCCACGGCAGGGGTGCGGTCAAGGCGCCGCTGCCGGCCAGGGCCAGCAGCGGTTCCAGCGCGCTGCGCAGGTCGGCCACCTCCCCGTCGGCGGATGCCAGGCGTGCCAGCAATTGCTCCAGTTCGGCGGCATGGGCTTGCAAACGCTGTTGCTCCATCATCTCTCCTCAATTCTTGATCGTGCCGATCAGCACGGGGGCCGACCACAGGCTGCGGTTGGGCAATAGATACTGTTGCGCGCCGCCACGGCGCCGCACCAGCCCGCCCAGCTCTTCTGTCGGCGCCACCTGGCTGACAAACACGTTGACGGTGCCCTTGGGCAGTATTTGATACACATCATACAGCGGCGCCTCGCTCTTCAAGGGCAAGCCGAAACAGTCGGCCAGGGTCACGCAGCGGCCTGAGGCCAGCTGCAATTGCGCGCTGGTGGTGAAATACGGTGAGTACGGCGACACATTCTGGCCATGCGGCACGATTTTGACCAATGCGGCCGACATGGCTTGCAAATCGGGCAAGGTGCTGCCGGAAGCGAGCTGCTCGACGGCCCGCGCGTAAATCGTCTCGGCCGGAGCGGCGGGATCGGCGGCGCGCAGTTCGCGCAGGAATTGCTGGCCCGGCGCGCTGTCCAGGTAGGGATCGATCGCTTCGCGCTGCAA
The DNA here is from genome assembly GCF_059617925.1 of Janthinobacterium sp. JF4. Taxonomy (NCBI): domain Bacteria; kingdom Pseudomonadati; phylum Pseudomonadota; class Betaproteobacteria; order Burkholderiales; family Oxalobacteraceae; genus Janthinobacterium; species Janthinobacterium sp. JF4. Next base: position 48,963 of record NZ_JCAQAV010000013.1, read on the forward strand.
GCCCGCCGTCTTGAAGGTGCTGAGGTCATTGATTTCGCGCGCATGCACGGCGCGCAAGGCGTCGAGGTCCTGCGCCGGCATGGTCGCGGATGCGGCGGTGATCGGGATGGGCAGCGGCACCGGCGTGGGCACGTTGTCCAGCTGTGCCCGGACGCCGGGCGCGACGGCAAGCAGAAAGGCGGCGGCCAGCCCGCAGAATGTGCGCATGCTGCATCTCCTTGGAAGACTCGTTCAGGGGAAGATCCTCTCCCGAATCTACAGAGAACGGCGGCGGCCAATGTGAGCTGCATCAAGGCAGATGCACAAGCCGGCACACACCTTCGATACAGCGCAAACGAGACGTAAAAAAACCGCCAGGGCTTGCGCGCTGGCGGTTTTTCAGCATGCGGACCAAGCCGCATTCAAGCCAACAACTTAAGCGGCTGGCGCTTCGTTGCCTTCGGCAGCTTTCATCGACAGCTTCAAGCGACCGCGGTCGTCCGTTTCCAGCACTTTGACGCGCACCAGCTGGCCTTCTTTCAGGTAATCGGCCACGGCGTTGACGCGCTCGTTGGCGATCTGGCTGATGTGCAGCAAGCCGTCCTTGCCTGGCATGACTTGCACGATGGCGCCGAAGTCCAGCAGTTTCAGCACGGTGCCTTCGTAGGTCTTGCCCACTTCGACGGAGGCCGTCAGTTCTTCGATGCGGCGCTTGGCTTCCTGGCCGGCGGCAGCGTCGACGGAAGCGATGGTGACCACGCCTTCGTCGCTGATGTCGATCTGGGTGCCCGTCTCTTCGGTCAGCGCGCGAATCACGGCGCCGCCCTTGCCGATCACGTCACGGATTTTTTCCGGATTGATCTTGATGGTGATCAGACGCGGTGCGAAATCGGACAGTTCGGTTTTGACGTGCGGCATGGCTTTTTGCATTTCGCCCAGGATGTGCTCGCGGCCTTCCTTGGCTTGCGCCAGTGCCACTTGCATGATTTCCTTGGTGATGCCCATGATCTTGATGTCCATCTGCAGCGCCGTGATACCGTTGCGGGTACCGGCTACCTTGAAGTCCATGTCGCCCAGGTGATCTTCGTCGCCCAGGATGTCGGACAGCACGGCAAACTTGCCGCCTTCCTTGATCAGGCCCATTGCGATACCGGCCACGTGTTCTTTCATCGGCACGCCGGCGTCCATCAGTGCCAGGCAGCCGCCGCACACGGAGGCCATCGACGAGGAACCGTTCGATTCCGTGATTTCCGAGACCAGGCGCACCGAGTAGCTGAACTCTTCAGCTGCTGGCAGGGCGGCGATCAGCGCGCGCTTGGCCAGGCGGCCGTGACCGATTTCGCGGCGTTTCGGCGTACCGACACGGCCCGTTTCACCGGTGGCGAACGGAGGCATGTTGTAGTGCAGCATGAACGAATCGGTGAACTCGCCCATCAGCGCATCGATCTTCTGGCTGTCGCGGGCGGTGCCCAGGGTGGCGACGACCAGCGCCTGCGTTTCGCCGCGCGTGAACAGGGCCGAACCGTGGGTGCGTGGCAGCACGCTGGTGCGGATCGAGATCGGACGCACGGTGCGCGTATCGCGGCCGTCGATGCGTGGCTCGCCGTCCAGGATTTGCGACCGCACGATTTTCGCTTCGATGTCGAACAGGATGTTGTTCACTTCGGCGCTGTCGATCGCTGCGCCGCCGGCGGCAGCCGCTTCGGCCGTCAGGTCGGCGATCACTTCCGACGTCGCCGCTTTCAGCTTGGCCGTACGCTCTTGCTTATCCTTGGTTTGATACGCGTCATTGATCTTGGCGTTGGCGAAATGCGCGACGCGGGCGATCAGTGCTTCGTTTTTCGGCGCAGGCGCCCATTCCACTTCCGGCTTGCCGCCGTCGCGCACCAGGTCGTGAATCGCGTCGATGACGACTTTCATCTGGTCGTGGCCGAAGACCACGGCGCCCAGCATGATTTCTTCGGACAGCTGTTTCGCTTCCGATTCGACCATCAGCACGGCCGTTTCGGTGCCGGCGACCACCAGGTCCATTTCCGACGTTTTCAGTTGCTGGACGGTCGGGTTCAGGATGTACTGGCCGTTGGCGTAACCGACGCGCGCGGCGCCGATAGGACCGTTGAAAGGCACGCCCGAGACGCACAGGGCAGCCGATGCGCCGATCATGGCGGCGATGTCCGGATCGATTTCAGGGTTGACCGACAGCACGTGAATGATGACTTGCACTTCATTCAGGTAGCCTTCCGGGAACAGCGGACGGATAGGACGGTCGATCAGACGGGATGTCAGTGTTTCTTTTTCGGAAGGACGGCCTTCGCGCTTGAAAAAACCGCCCGGGATTTTACCGGCAGCATAGGTTTTCTCGACATAATCAACCGTCAAAGGGAAGAAATCCTGGCCTGGCTTGGCATCTTTGCGTGCCACCACCGTTGCCAGAACGACGGTATCTTCGATCGACACCAGCACTGCGCCGGATGCCTGACGCGCGATTTCGCCGGTTTCCAGGGTCACTTGGTGTTGACCGTACTGGAAGGTTTTCGTAACTTTGTTAAACATGGGGTATCCCTTTTCTAATTGCCGACAGATTTTCAGGGGCTGTCGTTCACCTCACCACAGGCGGCGTAAAAATGCTGCCTTTACTTGTTGCCACCTTTGCTACTTTACTTTTAAAACATGATATCGGTAGAGAATACTGCACTTACCGACAAAAATCCGGAATTCAAATGACAAAATGCCCGCGTCAGCGAACTGGCGCAGGCATTTCTGTATAAACCTTGTACGGCAAAAATTACTTGCGCAGACCAAGTTTAGCGATCAGGTCGCGATAACGGGTAGCGTCTTTAGCCTTCAGGTAGGACAACAGGCTCTTACGACGGTTGACCATCATGATCAGGCCGCGGCGGGAGTGGTGATCTTTCGAGTGGGCTTTGAAGTGGCCGTTCAGTTCGTTGATGCGAGCTGTCAGCAGTGCAACTTGCACTTCAGGGGAGCCGGTGTCGTTTTGACCACGTGCGTTGTCCGCGATGATAGCGGCTTTGTTGATGTTTTCTACTGTCATGATAAACCTTTCACATGCGGTGCACAGAGTCTGAACCCTATCCACCGTGAACTACGATGATTGAAATACTGGCCTATGCTGCCAACCAGACGCGCAAGTATATCGGAAAAAAGCCCGCCTGTATCCTGTCGTGCGGGCTTTTCTCGGCGCATGATAGGATTTTCCTGCATTTCAGGAGGTCAGACATGAAAAAACTGCTCAATTTAGCAACGCCACTGCTGTTTGCCGTGCTGACCGGCTGCGCCAGCTGGAACATCCCGCCGCCCCAGCCGGGCGAACCGCGGACCGCCGTGGAAGCGCGCCTGGGCCGGCCGACGAATATCTATCCATTGCCCACGGGGCTGGAACTGGAGTACGCCACGGGCCCCTACGGCCAGTACACGTATATGGCCCGCTTCGGCCCCGACGACAAGTTAATTTCCTATGAGCAAGTACTCGACACGCCGGGCTTTGCCCGGGTCAAGGTGGGCGTGTCGACCCAGCAGGACGTGCTGCACCTGCTGGGCCGCCCGACGGAAACCTCGTACCTGTCGCTGCCGAAACTGCATGTCTGGTCCTACCGCTACAAGGAATCGGGCGTGTGGGATTCCATGATGCACGTGCACTTCGACCACGACGGCATCGTGCGCATGATGATGAACGGCCCCGATCCGGCCAAGGAAGAGCGGCGCTTTTTCTGGTGACAGATTACTAGCGCCCTTTTACGGTTGCGGGTCGATGCGCTCATCCTTGGCGTGCAATTTGTTGAGCGCCGACAAATACGCCTTGGCCGACGCGACGATGATGTCCGGGTCGGCGCCCACGCCGTTGACGATGCGCCCGTCGCGCGACAGGCGCATCGTCACTTCGCCCTGCGACTGCGTGCCCGTGCTGATGGCGTTGACGGAGAACAAGACCAGCTCCGCGCCGCTGGCGGCCGCGCTTTCGATGGCGTTGACAGTGGCGTCGACTGGGCCGTCGCCCTGCCCTTCGCAGCTCAGTTGCTTGCCGCCGACGAGGAATTCCACGCGCGCATGCGGCACGGCGCCCGTTGTCGACTGCTGCGTCAGCGAAATAAAGCGGTAGTGCTCACTCTCCTGCGCCTGCTGCTCCTCGCTGACGAGGGCCATGATGTCTTCGTCGAAAATCTCGGATTTCCGGTCCGCCAGCTCCTTGAAACGCAGGAAAGCGGCGTTGATTTCCGCTTCCGACTCCAGCGCGATGCCCAGCTCGTGCAAGCGCTGCTTGAAGGCATTGCGGCCCGACAGCTTGCCCAGGACGATCTTGTTGGCCGTCCAGCCCACGTCTTCGGCGCGCATGATTTCATATGTCTCGCGCGCCTTCAAGATGCCGTCCTGGTGGATGCCGGAGGCGTGCGCAAAGGCGTTCGCGCCGACGACGGCCTTGTTCGGCTGCACGGCAAAGCCCGTGATCTGCGACACCATCTTGGACGCCGCCACGATCTGCGTCGTGTCGATGCCCACCGTCAAGTTGTAATAGGCGGCGCGCGTGCGCAGCGCCATTACCACTTCTTCCAGCGCCGTGTTGCCGGCCCGCTCGCCGAGGCCATTGACGGTACACTCGATCTGCCGCGCGCCGCCGATCATGACGCCGGCCAGCGAATTGGCCACAGCCAGGCCCAGGTCGTTATGACAATGGACAGACCAGATGGCTTTATCGGAGTTCGGTATGCGTTCGCGCAAGCGGCGGATGGTATTGCCGAAGATTTCGGGCACGGCGTAGCCGACCGTATCGGGGAAATTGATGGTGGTGGCGCCCTCGGCAATCACCGCCTCCAGCACGCGGCAAAGAAAATCCTCGTCGGAGCGGCTGCCGTCTTCGGGGCTGAATTCGATATCGTCCGTAAACTGGCGCGCGTAGCGCACGGCGTTTTGCGCCTGGGTCAGCACTTGCTCGGGCGTCATGCGCAGCTTCATCTGCATGTGCAGGGGCGAGGTGGCAATGAAAGTGTGGATGCGCTTGCGCTCGGCCGGCTGCAGGGCTTCGGCGGCGCGGGCGATGTCGCGGTCGTTGGCGCGCGACAGCGAACAGATGGTGGACTCGCGCACGGCGCCGGCAATCGCCCGTATCGACTCGAAGTCGCCCTGCGAGGCGGCGGCGAAGCCGGCCTCGATCACGTCGACCTTCATGCGCTCGAGCTGCTTGGCGATGCGCAGCTTTTCCTCGCGCGTCATGGAAGCGCCCGGCGATTGCTCGCCGTCGCGCAAGGTGGTGTCAAAAATGATGAGTCGGTTGCTGGTGTTCATGGCTGCTCCTGGCTGGCTGAAGACTGGCGATGCGACCGACTCGGCGCATCAATGCTCGGGGTCGGTCTGGATGATGCTGACGGGCTTGCCCTTCGCCATGCGCCAGAAAAACACGGCGTAGCCGGACAGGCCATAGGCGACGAAAATCGGGAACAGCACTTTCGGCGGGTCGATGGATATGAGCGCGAAGAACAATGCCAGCAGGAATACCACGATGAAGGGCACGGACTTGCGGAAATTCACGTCCTTGAAACTGTAGAACGGCACGTTGGTGACCATGGTCAGGCCGGCGAACAGGGCGATCGTCCACGATACCCAGGCCAGCTGGTTGCCGGCAAACTCCAGGTCATTCATCAGCAAGATGAAGCCGGCCACCATGGCCGCCGCCGCCGGGCTGGGCAAGCCCTGGAAGAAGCGCTTGTCGACGACCTGGATATTCGTGTTGAAACGGGCCAGGCGCAAGGCGGCGCCGGCGCAATACACGAAGGCTGCCAGCCAGCCCAGCTTGCCCATGCCGCGCAGCGACCATTCATAGATCACCAGCGCCGGCGCGGCGCCAAACGACACCATGTCGGACAGGCTGTCGTACTGGGCGCCGAATTCGCTCTGCGTATTCGTCAGGCGGGCGATGCGGCCATCGAGGCCGTCGAGGATCATGGCGATGAAGATGGCCCAGGCTGCATGTTCGAATTTCTGGTTCATGGCCATGACGATGGCGTAGAAACCGCAAAACAGGGCTGCCGTCGTGAAGGCGTTCGGCAACAGATAGATGCCGCGGCGGCGCAAGGTTTTCTTGCCAGTGCCATCGGTCACCGGCTGGCGCACGAATTTGCTGAAGCGGGACGCTTTGGATACTGCGGGGGTGCCGTTCTTGCCTCTACGACGGGGGAAGTTTGCCATGTTGTTCCATATCTTGTGTACTGCGGGGGATTCGGTGCCAGATGGCAGGCGCATTCGTCTTGCGGCATGCGCCTGCCGATCTTGCCATTATAGAGGAGCTGCCGCCAAAGAAAAGCGCGGCGGCGTCAAGCTGGCAATATTGACACCGATTCAAGCTTTATTTGAAGCGGATCTTCGCCACCAGGCCCATGTTCAGGGTCGTTTCGCCCGCCTCAAAACTCGGCTCGGCCACCTGGTTGCCGCCATAGCCCATGGCGTCGGCGCTCATGGCGCGCGCACCGGCCACGCTAGCGCGCTGCGCGTAGTTGCCCGAACCTTCGAAATCGATGGTGTCGATCACGGCGTCATTGACATTGCGGCCCATGGCGCCAGCGATGGCGGCCACGCGCTCGTTGAGGTTCTTGTACGCAGCGGCGATGCGCTGGTCATCGAGCTTGCGGATGGTGGCGGGCGCCAGGCCGAAGTTCAGGCGGTTCAAGGTCAGCACACCTTGCGCTGCGGAAACGGTTTTCGGCAAGGCAGCCAGGTTGGTCGTCGTTACCTGCAGATACTGGCCCACGCGCCAGCCGGTCGGCACTCTAGGCTTGGCGGCGGCGCCTGGCGGCAGGGGCGACGTTTCCGGGTACACGGCATACGTGTAGTAGCCCTGGGTCTTCAGCACGGCTTGCGGATCGGCTTTCTTGACCATGGCCGCGCCCTGGTTCATCTTCTGGTTGACGCGCGAGGCGGCGGCGGCCTTGTCCTTGTCCTGCTCTTCGATGGCCAGGGTAACGGTCACCTGGTCGTTCGCATGCACCACCTCGCCATTCGCGGGCACTACCACGAGGGTGCCGTAGGTGGGCAGGCTTTGCGCCTGGGCGGACAGGGCAACGGTAGCGGCGGTGGTAACGACAGCGGCGGCCAGCATGGTTTTCATGACGGTCATGGTGTTCTCCTGGAAAATAATGGGGCAAAAACAAGCATGGGGCCAACAGCCCCATGATTTTTTACAAACATGCTAACGCGAAAATATTTTCGCTTTGATAATATTACTTAAACTTGACCTTGCCGACGACACGCATGTCGAGCGTCGTTTCGCCCGGCTCGAAGCTCGGTTCGGCGACGGTGCTGTCTTCGGCCATCTTGGCGCTGCGCATCATCATCGGCGCGGCGGCAGGACGGCTTTCCGTGGCGTAGTTGCCCGAACCTTCGAAGTCCACCGTATCGAGCACGGCATCGGACACGTTGCGGCCCATGGCCTTGGCGATGGCGGCCACGCGCTCGTTCAGGTTCTTATACGTGGCGGCGATGCGCTGGTCATCGAGTAGGCGGATGGTTTCAGGCTTCAGGCCGAAATTCAGACCATTCAGGGTCAGCACGCCTTGCGCCGCCGACACGGTTTTTGGCAAGGACGCCAGGTTGGCCGTCGTCACTTCCAGGTACTGGCCGACTCTCCAGGCCGTTGGCAAACGTGGCTTGGCCACGGCGCCGGCCGGCAATGGGCGCTCTTCCGGATACACGGGATAGGTGTAGTAGCCGTACGATTTCAGCGCTGCCGATGGGTCGGCCTGCTTGACGATGGCGATGCCCTTGTTCATCTTCTGATTGACTCGCGACGCGGCGGCGGCCTTGTCCTTGTCCTGTTCTTCGACAGCCAGGGTAGCGACCACCTGGTCATTGACATGCTTGACTTCGCCAAATGCGGGTACGACCACCAGGGTGCCGGAGGTTGGCAAGGTTTGCGCTTGTGCGCTCAGGGCAATAGTGGCTGCGGCGGCAACAAGGACGGATTTCATCACGGTCATGGGGGGTACTCCTAGCTAGTTAATATGGCTGACAGCCCGCGAAAGGGACGCTTTTGCCATCCCTTTCGCCTGAGAAACTTGTCAAACTGTGTAGATTCTAACGCCTCATTCATTCCTGTGGCGCAAATTAACAAATCGTCACAAAATGCGCTTGCCAGTCACATCTGCTCACATTTCAACACACCGCTACACAAAATAACAGTGTTTTTAGTGACCCAGCACCGCGCCGCCGCTGCGCCGGCCCGGCTTGAAGCTGTGCCGGTGCGCGCGCCAGGCGATAGTCAATGCCACCAGCAGCAAGGCCAGCATGGCCCATGGGAACGACGCCGCGCCATAGCCATCGAGCAGCATGCCGCCCGCCAGGCCGCCGCCCGCGATGGCCACGTTCCAGATGGTCGCCACCATCGCCTGCGCCACATCCATGCCGTCGCCGGCCGCGTCCGCCGACGCCGTCTGCAGCAAGGTGCCGGCGCCGCCAAAGGTGATGCCCCAGATGGCCATGCTGACATAGATGACGATGGGGGAGTCCATCGCCAGCCCCAGCACCACCACCGCGAGGGCAAAGGCGGCGATGCAGCCCAGCACGAGCGGGCGCAGCCAGCGGTCGATCAGCTGGCTGACCAGCCAGATACCGGCCAGCGAACCGACGCCATACACGAGCAGCACCAGGTCGACGCGGGGGCGCAAGCCGGACGGCGCCAGGAACGGCGCGATGTAGGTATACAGAATGTTATGCGCCAGCATCCAGGCAACGATGACGGCCAAGATCGGCCGCACGCCCGGCGTCATGAACACTGCGCGGATGGACAGCCGTTCGCCATTCTTTTGCCCCGGATAATCGGGCACGAGCAGCAACACCCACGCGACCAGCACCACGGCCAGGCCCGACATGATGCCGAAGATGCTGCGCCAGCCCAGCACGCCCCCCATCAGGGTGCCCAGCGGCACGCCCAGCGACAGGGCCAGCGGCGTGCCGATCATGGCAATGGCCATCGCCCTGCCCTGCTGCTCGACGCTCACCATGCGGCGCGCGTAGCCGGCCATCAAGCCCCAGGCCAGGCCAGCGGCCATGCCCGTCACGAAGCGCGCGATCAGGGCGACGATGTAGTTGGGCGCCAGGGCCGTCGCCGTATTGAAGATCAAGAAGCCGATGATGGCCAGCAGCAAGACATTGCGCCGGCGCCAGGTGCTGGTGAGCGCCGTCAGGGGAATGGCCGTCAGGATGGAACCGATGGCGTAGACGGTCACCAGTTGCCCCGTCATGACTTCGGAAATATTGAGGTCCTTGGCAATCTGCGGCAGCAAGCCGGCCGGCAAGGTTTCGGACAGGAGGGCGAGAAACGCCGTCATGGCCAGGGCCAGCAAGGCCAGGACGGGAAGCCGTTCGGAAATGGAAGATTCAGCAGTGCCCGGCATGGGTACTGTGGCGGTGATGCGGTCGGTCATAGGGGTCCTTCAGGTTGCCAAGCGGCTGATCAATTAGCGCCTGGCGTGCTACAAAAGCGGTGATGCGCGTTGCGGTCGGCAGATACCGAAACAGATGCAGTCCATGGAAAACTGCAAAGGAAGGGCGGGATTATATAGGAGGCGGGCGAAAAGCGTGCGCGCAAAATCAGCCGTGCTCAAGCTGGCGTCATGCAGGCATCATTGGCCGCCTTGCGTGGCGAAAACCAGGCATTCGATTTCGGACTGTACAGGAAGGCGCAGATGACGGCGAACATGAGCGCGCCAGGCAAGACGTTCATCTTGACCGGCAAGGTCGCCAGGCAGAGCGCAATGTCGATCACACCCCACACCAGATACACCGTGCGCGCGCCACGCTGCCTTTGCAGCATGGCCAGCGCTGCCACCAGGGTAACGCCCTGGCTGAAGAGCAAAATCGCGTATTGCGCCTCGGCGGGAATCACGCCGCCCCCCATTCCGGCCAGCATGGCGGGATCGTTGCGGCCGAGGTAAGCCGACACCAGCGCCAACAGCGAACCGAGGACCAGAAACCAGCAGCTGATGGCAACGGAGACGGGGCGCTTGAGCACATGAAGATTGCCGACAAAAACTTTAGAAAAAACAAGCATGAGGCTGACGGTATTGTTGAATGGGCCTGATTGTAACGGATGTTGCCTGCCAGGCAGTTGCGCACAAAAAAGCCGGCTTGCGCCGGCTTCTTGTGAAGAACTATGATTGCTTAGTTTTTCGACTGGTCGACCATCTTGTTCTTGGCGATCCAAGGCATCATGGCGCGCAGTTTCGCGCCCACTTCTTCGATCTGGTGCTCGGACGTCAAACGGCGGCGCGAGATCAGGGTCGGTGCGCCTGCCTTGTTTTCCAGGATGAAGCTCTTCGCGTATTCGCCCGTTTGAATGTCTTTCAGGCATTGACGCATCGCATCCTTGGTGGCCGACGTCACGACTTTAGGACCGGTCACGTATTCGCCGTATTCGGCGTTGTTCGAGATCGAGTAGTTCATGTTGGCGATGCCGCCTTCATAGATCAGGTCGACGATCAGTTTCAGTTCGTGCAAGCACTCGAAATACGCCATTTCAGGCGCGTAGCCCGCTTCCGTCAGGGTTTCGAAACCGGCCTTGATCAGTTCCACGGCGCCGCCGCACAGCACGGCTTGTTCACCGAACAAGTCCGTTTCAGTTTCTTCGCGGAAGTTCGTTTCGATGATGCCGGCACGGCCGCCGCCGTTGGCCGAGGCGTACGACAGGGCGATATCGCGGGCGATGCCCGATTTGTCCTGGTACACGGCGATCAGGTGGGGCACGCCGCCGCCCTGGGTGTAGGTGGCGCGCACGGTGTGGCCCGGGGCTTTCGGCGCGACCATGATCACGTCCAGGTCGGCGCGTGGCACGACTTGACCGTAATGCACGTTGAAGCCGTGGGCGAAGGCCAGTACGGCGCCCTGCTTGGCGAACGGGGCGATGTTTTCGTTGTAGACCTGGGCGATGTTTTCATCTGGCAGCAAGATCATGATGACGTCGGCCGCTTTCACGGCGTCGTTGACTTCCGCCACTTTCAGGCCCGCTTGCTCGACCTTGGTCCACGAAGCGCCGCCCTTGCGCAGGCCGACGGTGACGTTGACGCCCGAGTCGTTCAAGTTTTGTGCGTGCGCGTGGCCTTGCGAACCGTAGCCGATGATGGCAACGTTTTTGCCTTTGATCAAGGAGAGGTCAGCGTCTTTGTCGTAAAAAACTTTCATGGTATTTCCTATAATTTGATGATGCGTTGTTGTTTTAAATGCGGCCCCTGGGCCGCGTAGTGCTGCTTTTTATACTTTGAGGATGCGTTCGCCGCGGCCGATGCCGGAACCACCCGTGCGGACGGTTTCCAGGATGGCGGCGCGGTCGATCGAATCGATGAACGCGTCAAGCTTGACCTTGTTGCCGGTCAGTTCGATCGTGTACGTCTTTTCGGTGACATCGATGATGCGGCCGCGGAAGATATCGGCGGTGCGCTTCATTTCCTCGCGCTCCTTGCCCACGGCACGAACCTTGATCAGCATCAACTCGCGTTCGATATGCTGGCCTTCGGTCAGGTCCACCACCTTCACCACTTCGATGAGACGGTTCAAGTGCTTGGTGATCTGCTCGATAATATCGTCCGAGCCGCTGGTGACGATGGTCATGCGCGACAGGGTCGAGTCTTCCGTCGGCGCCACCGTCAATGTTTCGATGTTGTAGCCGCGTGCCGAGAACAGGCCCACCACGCGCGACAGGGCGCCCGCTTCGTTTTCCAGCAAGACAGAAATAATATGGCGCATGATCAGAGGTCCTCCGAGCCGAGCATCATTTCGGACAGGCCTTTGCCGGCTTTCACCATGGGCCACACGTTTTCAGACTGGTCGGTAATGAAATTCATGAATACCAGCCTGTCTTTCATGCCAAACGCCTCTTTCAAGGCGCCGTCGACGTCGCCCGGTTTTTCAATTTTCATGCCCACGTGGCCATACGCTTCAGCCAGCCTTTCGAAGTCGGGCAGCGAATCCATGTACGACTCGGAATAGCGCGAGCCGTAATCGATTTCCTGCCACTGGCGCACCATGCCGAGGAAACGGTTGTTGAGCATGATGATCTTCGGCGTCAGGTGATACTGCTTGCACGTGGCCAGTTCCTGGATGCACATCTGGATCGAGCCTTCGCCCGTGATGCAGGCAACGGTAGCGTCCGGATTGGCCATCTGCACGCCCATGGCGTATGGCAAGCCGACACCCATGGTGCCCAGGCCGCCGGAATTGATCCAGCGGCGCGGCTTGTCGAAGCCATAATATTGTGCGGCCCACATCTGGTGCTGGCCCACGTCGGACGTGATGAAGGCGTCGCCCTTGGTGATCTGGAACACCTTTTCCACCACCGATTGCGGCTTGATGACCAGGTCGGAGGTCGGATATTTCAGGCATTCGCGGCCACGCCATTCGGCGATCTGCTTCCACCAGTTGCTCAATGCATTGACGTTCGGCTTGGCTTCGGCCGCGTCCAGTTGCGCGAGGAACTCGATCAGCACGTCCTTGACGTTGCCGACGATGGGAATATCGACCTTGACGCGCTTGGAAATCGACGAGGGATCGATGTCCACGTGGATGATCTTGCGCGGATGCGAGGCGAAATGTTTCGGGTTGCCGATCACGCGGTCATCGAAACGGGCGCCGATGGCGATCAGCACGTCGCAGTTCTGCATCGCCATGTTCGCTTCATAGGTGCCATGCATGCCGGGCATGCCGACATACTGCTCGCTCGATGCGCGGTAGCCGCCCAGGCCCATCAAGGTGTTGGTGCACGGGAAACCCAGGCGGTCGACCAGCTTGTTCAGCTCTGCCGAGGCATTTGCCAGGATCACGCCGCCGCCCGTGTAGATCATCGGACGTTCGGCTTGCAGCAGCAGCTGCACGGCCTTGCGGATCTGGCCCGAGTGGCCCTTGTCGACGGGACGGTAGGAACGCATCTCGACTTCCTTCGGATAGTCGAAATGGCATTTGTGCATGCTGATATCCTTGGGGATATCGACCAGCACGGGTCCTGGACGGCCGGTACGGGCGATGAAGAAGGCTTTCTTGATCGTCGCTGCCAGGTCCTTGACGTCCTTGACGAGGAAGTTGTGCTTGACCACGGGACGCGTGATGCCGACCGTGTCGCATTCCTGGAACGCATCCTGCCCAATGGCGTGGCTCGGCACCTGGCCGGAGATCACCACCATGGGAATCGAGTCCATGTACGCGGTTGACAGGCCCGTGACGGCATTCGTGACGCCCGGACCGGACGTGACGATGGCGACACCGACCTTGTTCGAGCTGCGCGAATAGGCATCGGCGGCGTGGATCGCGGCCTGCTCGTGGCGTACCAGGATATGCTGGAATTTGTTTTGCTGGAAGATGGCGTCGTAGATGTAGAGTACGGCTCCGCCCGGGTATCCAAAGACGTGCTCGACGCCCTCTTCAGCCAGACAGCGCACGACAATTTCTGCGCCAGTAATTGGTCCTGCTGCTGCTTCGGTATTCATGAAACATTCCTTTCAAGGTCCATTGGAGATTGATCGGATGTTCTTTCCTGACGAGGTACGCCTAACGCAACAGTGCTCCTGCTTCCCTTTTCATGCGGTCACGCAATTTCTTTGGGCACCCATAGATACCTTACAAAACAACGCTTAACGCAACTCGTTTGGCCGGAGTTTCTGTGGCGCCTGTACGAACCGCTCGCGCTTGTGGCGCGGGTTAGAACAAACTGCCTACAAATGAAAGCGCGTCTTGCCGCGGATGGCCTTGTGTGCCGGTCGCGACCTGACCATAGGGCTTTGGGGTGTTCAAAGCGTCCTATACGGTATCGCGTTGCACCATTATGGTCAAGGAAAATGTCAGCGCCGCCGCCTTTTTGCTCATCCGATATGCAAAAACCCTGCGGAAACGCACATTTTTTGCTAGCATGCGCTCAGTTTACGAAAAGCAGTCCCGCCTCCCTTCCGCCCACAGCACACGCAGCCGTTAGCTCGCCCCATACCGCATGGCAACAGACAAAGAATTATCCGACTTTCTAGAAAATGTCGAGCGGCGCGCTTTCAAGCAGGCCGCTTACGCGGTCCGCAAGGAAGAATCGGCACTCGACATCGTGCAGGATGCCATGATCAAACTGGCCGAGAAATACGGCGACAAGCCGGCCGCCGAACTGCCGATGCTGTTCCAGCGCATCTTGCAAAACACCATACTCGACTATTTCCGCCGCGAAAAAGTGCGCAACACCTGGGTCAGTCTGTTTTCCGGCATGAAACCCTCGGGCGACGAGCATGAGGATTTTGATATACTTGACACCTATGAATCGGAACAGGGCAGCAGCGCCGCCGAATCCTCGGCCGACCAGGTCGAACGCGCGCAGATCCTTGATTTGATTGATGCAGAGGTACAAAAACTGCCCTCACGTCAACGCGAAGCCTTCCTCATGCGTTACTGGCAGGACATGGATGTGGCTGAAACAGCGGAAGCGATGGGTTGCTCCGAAGGTAGCGTGAAAACACATTGCTCTAGAGCTACCCACACGCTCGCCGAATCGCTGAAAGCCAAGGGAATTAAATTATGAACACCGACGATCTCAATTTCGCCTATAAAGTGCGCCATGCACTGAACGAAAAGCTCGACGACCTGCCCGCATCGGCCACCGATCGCCTGGCAGCGGCACGCAAGCTGGCCCTGTCGCGCAAGAAGGCGAACGCGCCCGGCGCCGTTGGCGTGCGCCAGAACGTGTTCGCCGGCGTCGCCAGCCATTTGCTGGTCGCACCGCTGTCGTGGCTGGGCCGCATGAGCGTCATCATCCCCCTGCTGCTGCTGGCCGGCGGCCTGGTGGGCATCTATCAGTTTGAGCAGGAACAACATATCGCCGAACTGGCAGAAATCGACGCCGCCGTGCTGTCGGATGAATTGCCGCTCTCCGCCTACATGGACCATGGCTTCAATGCCTACCTGACGAAACGCGAGCAATAAGCATGGCACGCTCGAGCGTACGCAAAGGCTGGCTGGCTGGCGGCATCGCCCTGGGTGCCTGCGCCCTCGCTGGCGCCGCCTGGGTAGGCGCGCAGCAACATGCCGCGCCCGCCGCGCCTCCCGTGGCAGCCGCACCCGTGGTGGCGCCGGCGCCGGCCGCCAAGCCCGGCTCGCCCCGCACTGCCGGCAAAGGCGGCACGCCGAAGACCGGCGAGAATCCAGCGTGGAACAAGCTGTCGCGCGCGCAGCAGGAAGCCCTGCAGCCGCTGGCGGGCGAATGGAACAAGCTGGAACCGCTGCGCAAGCAGAAATGGCTCGATATCGCCAGCCGCTTTGCCTCCATGTCGCCCAACGAGCAAACCCGCGTGCATGAACGCATGCGTGTATGGGTCAAGCTGACGCCGGCACAGCGCAGCCTGGTGCGCGAAAACTATACGCGCACGAAGAAGATTGATCCGGGTCAGAAAACCGCACAATGGGAGCAATACCAGCAATTGCCGGAAGATCAAAAGAAAAAGCTGGCGACGGAACTCGTGCCGAAAAAACCGCTGGAGAAAGTGCCCGCGATCAATTCCAACACGAGCAAGCCGCCCGTGCTCATGGCGCCCGCCACGCCGGCAGCGCCTGCCGCCGCGCCCGTCCCGCCGCCCGCTCCCGCAGCGACGGCCGTGCCGGCAAGCGATCCTGCCGCGCCCCCCGCCACCGTGCCTGTCACGCCACCCACCACGCCTGCCCCACTGCCAACCAATGCCAAATAGCACGCCTGCCGCCTGCGTCACTTCCCATCCCACGATCAAGCGCCGCCTGATTTCCATGGTGTACGAGTCGCTGCTGGCCCTGGCCGTGCTGTTCTTGCCCTTCCTGCTGTTTGAACTGGCCGTGCAAGGCGCACATACGCCGTTGACGGAACACATGCGCCAATGCCTGGCCTTCCTCGTCATGGGGGCGTATTTCATCCATCAATGGAGCCGCGAAGGGCAGACCCTGGCCATGAAGACGTGGCGCTTGCAACTGGTGCTGGCGGACCACGCCCACGTGCCGCTGCGCGTGGCCGCGTACCGCTACGTGCTGTCATGGATGTGGCTGCTGCCAGCCCTGCTGGTGTCGTATGCATTCGATTTGCAGCACTGGGCGGCACTGGGCGCCATCGGCGTGGGCATCCTGGCCTGGTCAAGCACGGCCCTGTTCACGGGCAATGGGCAATTCCTGCACGACAAGCTGGTCGGCACGCACATCGTGCAATTACCAGCCCCCGCGAAGAAGCCAAAGAAAGTCGCCGCCTGAGTTTTTGCACGGCTTGACCTGGGTCATTGAAGTGCCACGGGGGCTCTGCGATCATGGCATGCCATGAACAATACCGCCCCCCTCCCCCACACACGCTTCGCTCCGTACCGCGAAGAAGTCTGCAGCGAAGACGAAGTCAAGCATCTCGTCCACACCTTTTATGCGGCCGCGCGCGACGACGCCATGCTGGGCCCCATCTTTGCCGCCGAGGTCAAGGATTGGGATGCCCACCTGGCAACATTGATCGATTTCTGGTCAGGCTTGCTGCGCGGCACCATGCGCTACCACGGCAAGCCGCTGGCCCAGCACGCGCAAATGGAACACCTGACGCCGTGCATGTTCCGCCGCTGGCTGACCCTGTTCTTCGCCACGACCGAAAGCATGGGCAATGCGGCCCTGCAAGAGAAAGCCGATACCATCGCCTTGAATATTGCCGAACGGCTATGGAAAAGCTTTGCGGAAAGCCATTCCATCGTGGCGCCGCAGCTTTAGAACCTCTCGTAGCCTTGCAGGTAGCGCCATTGGCCAACGGGCATGGCGCCCATCGGGATGCGGCCGATGCGCAAGCGCTTCATGGCGACGACGTCCAGTCCCACCATCTTGCACATATGGGCGATCTGGCCCGGCTGCACGTTTTTCAGGGCGAAGCGCAAACGCGTCTCGTTCTGCCAGCTGACCTTGATCGGCGGCAAAGGCTTGCCATTGAACGGCAAGCCGTGATTGAGCAGCGCCAGGCCGTTGTCGGCAATGGCGCCCGACACTTCCACGATGAATTCCTGCTCCACCGTTTTCGCTTCGTCGACCAGCTTGCGGGCCACGCGGAAATCCTGGGTAAACACCAGCAAGCCGGACGCCATGGTCTCGAGCGGATTGGTGATGGTCAGGCCGATCAGATGACGCTTGAGGAAGCGCGTAACGGAGCTGGGCGCCACATTTTCCGGCGTGAAAATTTCTTCGGGATGCAGGCAGCTCAACGCTGGCTTGCCTTCCGCGCCGACACCGCCGTTGATCCCGGCCGGCTTGTGCAGCAGAATCGTCACGGGCGGCATTTCGTCGAGGGTCGCGTTCGGCAACAGCACCACCGCCTGATTGTCGGCCACGCGCGCGCCCGACTCTTCCACCAGCACGCCATCGACCGTGACCCAGCCGCCCTCGATATACAGCTCGGCCTCGCGGCGCGAACAGGGTACGTCTTCAGACAGGCGCTTGGCCAGGCGGACGGTGGGCATTTCGTGTGGTGTGGTCATGGGGAGGCGCAAAAAGCAAGAGGAGGAGAAAGCCGGTATTGTAACCGACCCGCTCCTCCCCTCTTGTTGAGTGCGCTAGTGGTTGTCGGATTACGCGCTTGCGCGCTAATCCGACCTACGCGGCCGTGACAGATTTTGTAGGTTGGATTAGCGGCTTGCCGCGTAATCCAACAATCAGGCCGTGGCCTTGGCCAATTCCTCGGCAAAGAAACGGTGGCCCATCTCTTCCAGGCCCAGGGTCTGCAGCACTTCCTGCAGGCGTTCCGTCGGACGCTGGCGCGGCAGGTTTTTGTAACTGGCGATGATCAGTTCATTCTTCATCGAATGCTCCCAGCCCACCAGCTCCGTCACGCTGACCTGGTAGCCATGCGCTTCCAGCTGCAGACAGCGCAGCACGTTGGTGATCTGGCTGCCGAACTCGCGCGTGTGCAGCGGGTGGCGCCACAATTCCGTCAAGGCACTCTTGCCCAGGCTCTTGCCCTTGTTCTTCTTCAAGACGGAAGCCACTTCGGCCTGGCAGCATGGCACCAGCACCATGAATTTCGCCTTCTTCTTCAGGGCGAAATGGATCGCGTCATCGGTGGCCGTGTTGCACGCGTGCAAGGCCGTGACGATGTCGATCTGCTGCGGCAGCAAGTTCGATTCCGTCGATTCGGCCACAGACAGGGGCAAGAACGACATGCCGGGGAACTTGAATTTCTTCGCCAGTTCTTGCGAGCGCTGCACCAGTTCTTCGCGCGTCTCGATGCCGTAGATGTGCGAACCGTCGTTGCCGTTCTTGAAGAACAGGTCGTACAGGATGAAACCCAGGTAGGACTTGCCGGCGCCGTGGTCGACCAGCGAGACGCCGGGGTGGTCGAGTTGCACTTCGCGCAGCAGCGGCTCGATGAACTGCGTCAGGTGATATACCTGTTTCAGCTTGCGGCGGCTGTCCTGGTTCATCTTGCCGTCGCGCGTCAGGATGTGCAATTCCTGCAGCAAGGCGACCGACTGGCCATCCTTGATCTCGGGCATGTTGCTGGCGGCCGTGATGACGTCTTTCGGCGCAGCGACTGCGGTGGCGGCGGCTGCCGCGCCCTTAGCGCGCTTCATCGATCCACGCCATCTGTATCGCTTCGAGCACTTTTTCGCCGCCGCGCGTGTGGTCATCGTCGAAGCCGTCCAGTTCCACCACCCAGTTGTGCAGGTCGGTAAAACGCACGGTCAGGGGATCGATATCCGGATGCGCGTCGAACAAAGCCTCGGCGATCGCGTGTATGTCGGACCATTTCATGTTAGTGGCTGCCTTCGCTGACCTGGTTGATCGTGTATTTCGGGATTTCGACGACGAGGTCGGCATCGGCCACGATGGACTGGCACGACAGGCGCGACACGGCTTCCAGGCCCCAGGCCTTGTCCAGCATGTCTTCTTCCAGTTCCGTCGCTTCGTTCAGGGATTCGATGCCTTCGCGCACCAGCACGTGGCACGTGGTGCAGGCGCACGATTTTTCGCAGGCGTGCTCGATGTCGATGTCGTTTTCCAGCAGGATGTCACAGATGGACTTGCCGGCAGGGGCTTCGATGACGGCGCCGTCCGGGCAAAGCTTGGCGTGCGGCAGAATGACGATTTGGGGCATATTACCTCTACAATTTCAATGATTTGGGGCGCTGCCGCAGCAATGGCACACGGCGCGCATGTCAACACTATTACAGCACCTGACAAAACCGTAGCGAGCGGCAGTGATTTGTGGCCGAGAAGCGCAACCGTACTCTAGTACGGTGAGCATCGCCGGCCGCAAAGCGCGACGCGCAGTAGGTTTGGTCAGGTGTCCTCACACGACCTGGTCCAGGGACTTGCCCGTCAAGGCCGTGCGCACGCTGCGGTCCATGCGGCGCGAGGCGAAATCCTCGGTGCCGTCGGCGAGCAGCTCGATCGCCAGCTTCAGGGCCTGGTGGTCGATGGCGCCGCTTTGCGATTGCGCAATCGCCTCGCGCACCTTGTGCATCAAGCCATCCACGGTGACGCGCTCGGCGTCATCGAGCAAGCCGCCGTCTTCATCGAGGGCCGACTGCGTGGCCAGCAGGATGCGTTCCGCTTCCACCTGCTCTTCGCGCAGCGCGCGCGCCACCATGTCGACGTCGGCCGAGGTGTAGGAATCCTGCAGCATGCGGGCAATGTCGTCGTCGCCCAGGCCGTAGGCCGGCTTGACGCTGATCGACGCTTCCACGCCCGAGCGCAGCTCGCGCGCCGACACCGACAGCAAGCCGTCCGCATCGACCTGATACGTGATGCGGATGCGCGCGGCGCCCGCCACCATCGGCGGAATGCCGCGCAGCTCGAAGCGCGCCAGCGAACGGCAGTCGCTCACCAGTTCGCGCTCGCCCTGCAGCACGTGCACGGCCAGCGCCGTCTGGCCATCTTTAAATGTCGTGAATTCCTGCGCACGGGCGCACGGGATCGTCGAGTTGCGCGGGATGATTTTTTCCACCAGGCCGCCCATGGTCTCGATGCCCAGCGACAGCGGGATCACGTCCAGCAGCAGCCAGTCGTCGCCGGCGGCGCGGTTGCCAGCCAGCAAGTTCGCCTGGATGGCCGCGCCCAGCGCCACGACTTTATCCGGGTCGATGTTCGCGTGCGGCGTCGTGTGGAAGAATTCGCTCACGGCGCGCTGCACGTGCGGCATGCGCGTGGCGCCGCCCACCATCACCACGCCGTCGACGTCGTCCGCATCCACGTTCGCGTCGCGCAGGGCTTTCTTGATGGCGTTCATGGTCTTGCCCACCAGGTGCTGCGTCATGGCGGCAAATTCCGTTGCCGTGATGCGCAGGTGGATTTCTTCGCCCGAGTTCAGGGCCGCGTCGATCATCGTTTCCGACTTGGTCGACAGCGTTTCCTTGATCTCGCGCGCTTTCACCATCAGGATGGCCGTGTCTTCGTCCGACAGGGGCGCCAGCTTGGCGTGTTCGCTGATCCAGCAGAACAGGCGGCGGTCGAAATCGTCGCCACCGAGGGCCGAGTCGCCGCCCGTGGACAGCACTTCAAACACGCCCTTGCTCAGCTTCAGGATCGAGATGTCGAAGGTGCCGCCACCGAGGTCATACACGGCGTACACGCCTTCGGAGGCGTTGTCGAGGCCATACGCGATGGCGGCGGCCGTCGGCTCGCTCAACAGGCGCAGCACGTTGATACCGGCCAGCTGCGCCGCATCTTTGGTCGCCTGGCGCTGCGCGTCGTCAAAGTAGGCGGGCACGGTGATCACGGCGCCCACCAGGTCGTCGCCGAGCGAATCTTCCGCGCGCTGGCGCAGGGTGGCAAGGATTTGCGCCGACACTTCGACCGGGCTTTTCACGCCGGCGACGGTTTTCAGCTGCACCATGCCTGGCGTGTCCTGGAAGTCGTACGGCAGGTTTTCAGCGTAGGCGATGTCGGCCAGGCCACGGCCCATGAAGCGCTTCACGGACACAATGGTATTTTTCGGGTCGGTGGTTTGCGCGGACAGGGCCTTGTAGCCGATGTTCGCGTGGCCGTTCGGCAGGTAGCGCACGACGGAGGGCAGCAGGGAACGCCCGTCTTCGTCGTTGAGCACCTCGGGGATGCTGTTACGCACGGTGGCGACCAGGGAATTGGTGGTGCCCAGATCGATGCCGACGGCCAGGCGGTGCTGGTGCGGCGCGGTCGACATGCCTGGTTCGGAAATTTGCAGAAGTGCCATTGTATTCGTGCCTCGATTAATTTTTTGCGTGATGCAGCTGATGCCTGGTGCGCATTATAAGACGGTGGCCGGACCGGCGCTTGGCACGCCGGTCAAGCGATTGGCCAGTCAAGCCTCGATGGCCTCATAGGCAAAACGCACTTCCTCGCCGAATTTGTCGAGGAACATCAGGGCGCGCACGCTTTGCGCCGCATTCACATAGTCGGCGGCGTCCAGCTGGGCCGCCACCTGGGCCAGCAGCGCCTTGCGTTCGCCGCGCAGCTGGCGGTCCAGGGCGTCGAGCGCATCGGCATCCTTGCCGGCACGGGCGTCGCCCAGCTCCTCGCGCCATTCCATCTGCTGCATCAGGAAGCTGACGGGCATGGCCGTGTTCGACTCCGTCTGCAGGTCGACGCCATGGAGTTCGCACAGGTATTGCGCGCGTTTTTGCGGGCTTTTCAGGGTTTGATAGGCTTCATTGGCGCGCGTGGCCCATTGCATCGCCACGCGCTTTTCAGCACTGCTGGCGTTGATGAAGCGGTCCGGATGGACCTTGCCCTGCACGTCGCGGTAGGCCGCGTCGAGCGCGCTCATGTCGAGCCCGAACTGCGCCGGCAACTGGAATAATTCGAAGTGGTTTTGCATAATGGTCAGTGGTCGCTGTACCGCAATCGATGGGTACAGCGCACCGACCGGGGTCTTGCCAGCTGTTTAAATCCTGAAGGACTCGCCGCAGCCGCAGGCGTCTTTTTCGTTCGGATTGTGGAACTTGAAGCCTTCGTTCAAGCCTTCGCGCGCGAAATCGAGTTCCGTGCCGTCGATGTAAGGCAGGCTTTTCGGGTCGACGAAGACCTTCACGCCGTGCGACTCAAAGACGCTGTCTTCGGCCGCCACTTCATCGACATATTCAAGCTTGTAGGCCAGGCCCGAGCAGCCCGTGGTGCGCACGCCAAAGCGCAGGCCCATGCCCTTGCCGCGCCGTTCGATATAGCGGTTGATGTGTTTCGCCGCTTTTTCGGTCAGTGTGATCATGTATTTCTCCGCTCCTGTTCCCACATGGGAACAGGTATCAAAATCCAACAAATTCTAGAGTGCCTGAAAAACGTTCAGGGCAAGGCGCATTGCCGAAGGCAGTACGACTAGTACGACAAGGCAATGCAACGCAGCCATGGGCGTTTTCTCAGGCGCTCTACGCTGCCGGATGGCGGGTCTGGTAGTCCAGCACTGCCGCCTTGATGGCGTCTTCCGCCAGGATCGAGCAGTGGATCTTCACTGGCGGCAGGGCCAGTTCTTCGGCGATCTGCGTGTTCTTGATGGCCAGCGCCTGGTCCAGGGTCTTGCCCTTGACCCACTCCGTTACCAGCGAGCTCGACGCGATGGCCGAACCGCAGCCATACGTCTTGAATTTCGCGTCTTCGATCAGGCCATCGGCGCCGACCTTGATCTGCAGTTTCATCACGTCGCCGCAGGCAGGCGCGCCTACCATGCCGGTGCCGATGGTTTCATCACCCTTGTCGAAAGCGCCCACGTTGCGCGGGTTTTCGTAGTGATCGAGTACTTTGTCCGAGTAAGCCATTTTGATGCTCCTTTAATATTCTTGCCGGCCCCGTGAGCGGAGCCTTCGTGATGGTTAGTGTGCCGCCCATTGGATCGAATTGATGTCGATCCCTTCCTTGAACATGTCCCACAGGGGCGACAGCTCACGCAATTTGTGTACTTTCGATTTCAGCAGGTTCACGGCGAAGTCGATGTCTTCCTCGGTCGAGAAACGGCCGATGGTGAAGCGGATCGAGCTGTGCGCCAGTTCGTCGCTGCGGCCCAGGGCGCGCAGCACGTACGATGGCTCCAGGCTGGCCGAGGTGCAGGCCGAACCGGACGACACGGCGATATCCTTGATCGCCATGATCAGCGACTCGCCTTCGACGTAGTTGAAGCTGACGTTCAGGTTGTGCGGCACGCGGTGGTCCATGTCGCCGTTGATGTAGACTTCTTCGATCTCTTGCAAGCCCTTCGCCAGGCGGTCGCGCAAGGCCTTGATGCGGCCGATTTCGCTGTCCATTTCTTCCTTGGCGATGCGGAAGCTTTCGCCCATGCCGACGATCTGGTGCGTCGGCAGGGTGCCCGAGCGCAGGCCGCGCTCATGGCCGCCGCCGTGCATCTGCGCTTCCAGGCGCACGCGCGGCTTGCGGCAGACGTACAGGGCGCCCACGCCTTTCGGGCCGTAGGTTTTATGTGCCGTGAAGGTCATCAGGTCGACCTTGGTCTTTTGCAGGTCGATGACGACCTTGCCCGTCGCTTGCGCCGCGTCGCAATGGAAGATGATGCCTTTCGAGCGGCAGAACACGCCGATTTCGTCGATCGGCTGGATCACGCCGATTTCGTTGTTCACCAGCATCACCGACACGAGGATGGTGTCCGGGCGCACGGCCGCGGCCAGCTGCTCGACGGTGATCAGGCCGTTGTCCTGCGGCTCCAGATAGGTCGCTTCGAAGCCGACGCGTTCCAGTTCGCGCACCGTGTCGAGCACGGATTTGTGCTCGGTCTTGACGGTGATGATGTGCTTGCCCTTGGTCTTGTAGAACTGTGCCGCGCCCTTGATGGCCAGATTGTTGCTTTCCGTCGCGCCGGAAGTCCAGATGATTTCGCGCGGATCGGCGTTCACCAGGGCCGCCACGTAGCCGCGTGCCTCTTCCACGGCTTTTTCCGCCGTCCAGCCATACATGTGGCTGCGCGATGCCGGATTGCCGAACTGCTCGCGCAGGTAGGGAATCATCTTGTCGGCGACGCGTGGATCGATCGGCGTGGTGGCCGAGTAATCCATGTAGATCGGGAAATGCGGTGCGGTTTCAAAGTGCACTTGGCCTACGTTTTTTTCAGGGGCGTTCATCAATAACTCCAATGCAATCAGCAACTTAGTATTTTGTAATATTCAACCGAGGGCGGCGTGGTTACGGTGCATCACCATCACGCTTTGTTCGGCAATCTTTTGTCTCTGCTGGTCGACCAGGTCCTGCAAGGACACGGAATCCAGGTAATCGACCATTTTTTCGTTGAGCGTGGACCACAATTCATGCGTCATGCAGCGCGCGCCCGTGGCCGCGTCGGCGCCGTGGCAATGTTCCTTGCCGCCGCACTGCGTGGCGTCCAGCGGCTCGTCGACGGCGATGATGATGT
Organism: Janthinobacterium sp. JF4; assembly: GCF_059617925.1. Lineage (NCBI taxonomy): Bacteria > Pseudomonadati > Pseudomonadota > Betaproteobacteria > Burkholderiales > Oxalobacteraceae > Janthinobacterium > Janthinobacterium sp. JF4. The sequence continues at coordinate 73,264 of NZ_JCAQAV010000013.1, forward strand.
CGGCCACCGTCACTTTGTCTGCACGGCGCGCCAGGCTGTAGCCGCCGCCGGGGCCGCGAATCGATTCGACGATCTCATGGCGGCGCAACTTGCCGAACAGCTGTTCCAGGTAGGACAGGGAAATCGACTGGCGCTGGCTGATGCCGGACAAGGTGACCGGACCTTTGCCCTGGCGCAGGGCAAGATCGATCATCGCAGTCACGGCAAAACGGCCTTTTGTAGTCAGACGCATACATCCTCGGTTCAACTAGTTTAAAATATTGCGGTATTTCAACTCCTCAAACCCTGAGTAGTTGAATGATTTAGTCAAGTATAACAAATTCGGCGGGGTTTGTCAGAGCGCCCCTCGATGACCACAGGGCTGGCAGGGGCATGGCCGGCCGCGCCAGGCGCGGCGGCTTCAGGAAAACAACAGTACTCGTCAAGCGCGCAGAGCGGTCCGCACTTTCATTAACTCAAACCCCAGCAGGTTCAAGCCGTCCCAGGTGGCGGGATCGCCGATGCGCGGATTGTCGGACGCCAGGCCCACGCCCCAGATGCGGTCGACGGGGCTGGCTTCGACGATGACGCGCTCGCCCGTGCCCAGTAAAAACTTGCGCAGCGCGGCCTTTTGCGAGAACTTGGCGAAATTGCCATCGAAGACGATGCCGGCGCGCGCCGCTTCCCATACCCTGGCGTCGAAGTTCGCCACCTCGCGCCCCAGCTTTTTCACTTCCGACGGCCGCCCGGCCGCCACAATGCGCGCCTGGACGCCCGTGTCGCCAAACAGGGCCGCCTTTTGCGCCATCATGTAGTGCTCGGCAGTGGCGTACGTCACGCCGGCCAGGCTGAACGGTGACGGGAACCACTGGCTGAAGCAGCTTTTGTCGGGCACTTGCGGCTGCGCCGGCGTGTGGCCCCAGAAATACAGATAGTCGGGCACGCCGCCCGCCGCGATCCACGCCTTCAATTCTTCCACGTTACTGATTTGCATATTCCCCGCACTTCCGCCAGACAGGCGATGATTCAAGCTCAAGCACGCAATAGTTGCATCGGGCCAAACAAGGCCTGCATGTCACGATTGCCGATAAAGGACAGATTATACGGATGTTCCGCCGTCACCTGCGGCAAGGATGCCGCCACCGGCAGGCGTTTGATGAGCTCGGCAATCTTGCCCCACAGTACCAGTTGCGGCGAAGCCGCCCCGCCCTGCTGCGCCAGCGCTTCCAGCACCACTTGCAGGAAAGGCAGCCAGCCGCGCGCATCCTGCACGGGCGGCACGTGGGAACGGAACACCAGCGCCGCGTTGAGCAGCAAGAAGCCCTGCTCCGTCATCTTGCGCTGCAAGTCGGGCAGGGTCTGGATCACGCCGCTATTGGCTTGCTGCGCGGCGGCCGCCACGGGCGCCATGGCCAAGCCGGACGTGTCGCCGCCCTGCAGCTGGCCATCGGCCACCAGCAGCATCTTCATGAAGTTGCGCAGGGACGTGGCGCGATTCACGGGCTTCGACAGCCCCGTGGCCGACCATAAACTGCCGACAGCGCCATCCATGAAGCACACGCCCGTGGCGCTGTCGGCGCGCGGATACGGCCCCTCTCCCACCAGCACGTAGCGCACCTGCGCCAGCGGCAAGGCAAAGGCGGCAAACAGCCGGCCTTGCGTGGGCAGATAGTCGTCAACGGCCAGCGCCGGCAGGTAGGCGGGATCGGCCGCCATCACGGCCTGCAAGCCACGCAGCAGGATGGGGTGCCAGGAAGCATGCGCCAGGGACAGGGCATCGGTGATGCCGGCAGGAACAGTTGTTGCGGTCATGGGGCGTGAAATATTTGGGCAAACGCAAATTGTAGCGCACCGGCAAGCTGGACTTGACTGCCCCAAATCAAGCATGCATAAAAAATCCCCGGTCTGTTGCCAGGCCGGGGATTTTTGTCTTGCGCCACATCCAGACTATTCGGCGTCAGGCTGCTGCGACGGATGCGCGGCGATAAACGCTGGCAAGCCGGCGCAATGCGCGTGGATGCGCGCCACGCGCGGATACGGCGCCAGGTCGATGGCGAAGCGCTGCGCATTGAACACCTGCGGCACCAGGCAGCAATCGGCCATGGTCGGGCTGTCGCCATGGCAGAACAGGCCCGTGCCGGCAGGGTCGCCCTGCGCCAGCAGCGCTTCCACGGCGGCCAGTCCCTCGGCCATCCAGTGGCGGTACCACTCCTGCTTGGCCTCGTCCGACAGTCCCAGGGTGGCTTTCAGGTATTTCAGGACGCGCAGATTCGTCAGCGGATGGGCATCGCAGGCGATGGCCAGCGCCAGGGCGCGCACGCGGGCGCGTCCCAGCGCATCGGCTGGCAGCAGCGGCACGCCAGGGCGCGTCTCGTCGAGGTATTCGAGCATCGCCAGCGACTGCGTCAGGATGGCGCCGTCGTCGTCGAGCGCCGGCACCAGCGCCGACGGATTGACGGCGCGGTAGACCGGCAGCAGCTGCTGGCCGCCATCCTGCAGCAGATGCACGGGGATGCTGTCGTAGGCGATGCCCTTCAGGTGGAGGGCAATGCGCACGCGGTAGGCGGCCGAACTGCGAAAGTAGGTGTACAGCTTCACGGGCGGCCTCCTCAGGCGCGCGTGGCGCCGGCGTACAGGGCCACGGTCTGCTCGATGCTGCCGAAGATGCTGGCGCCCGCCGCGTCGCGCATCTCGATGCGCACCGTATCGCCGAACTTCAGGTAGGCCGTCTTTGGCGCGCCGTGCTCGATGGTTTCATACATGCGCACTTCGGCCAGGCAGCAGTAGCCGACGCCACCGTTCCCGATGCTGGAACCGAACAGGTTGCCCTGCTTGTTCGACACGGTGCCGGAGCCGACGATACTGCCGGCGCCCAGTTCGCGCGTCCTGGCCGCATGGGCCACCAGCTGCGCAAAGTTGAAGGTCATGTCTTCGCCCGCATTCGGTTTGCCGAACGGCTTGTCGTTCAGGTCTACCAGCAGCGGCAAGTGCAGCTTGCTGTCCGCCCAGTCGGCACCCAGCTCATCGGGCGTGACGGCGACGGGCGAAAACGCACTGGCCGCCTTCGACTGGAAGAAGCCGAAACCCTTGGCCAGTTCGCCCGGGATCAGGTTGCGCAGCGAGACATCGTTGACCAGCATGACCAGGCGAATCGCTTTCGCCGCGTCGTCCACGCTGGCGCCCATGGCGACGTCGCCCGTGATCACGGCCACTTCCGCCTCCAGGTCGATGCCCCACTCTTCGGACAGGGCGAAGATCGGGTCGCGCGGGCCGATGAAACTGTCGGAGCCGCCCTGGTACATCAGCGGGTCCGTGTAGAACGAGGCCGGCACTTCCGCGTTGCGCGCCTTGCGCACCAGTTCCACGTGGTTGATGTAGGCGGAACCGTCTGCCCACTGGTAGGCGCGCGGCAGCGGCGAGTGGCACAGTGCCGCGTCAAACGGCTGCGCGTCCGGCGCCTGGCCCGCGTTCAGGTCGGCGTAGGCAAGTTCGAGCTTGGGCGCCACGGCGTCCCAGTTGTCGAGCGCGGCCTGCAGGGTGGGCGCGATGGCTGCCACGCGCTGATACTGGCGCAGGTCGCGGCTGACGAGGATCAGGGCGCCGTCGCGGCTGCCGTTTTTCAGGGTTGCGAGTTTCATGGAATGTGTTCCTTGTTTGGCGTAGTGTTCAGATGGTGTCGATCTTTGGCGCTCACGCTTCGGCCGGCGCGTGCATCCAGGCGGCGTGCTTGGGCGCGCGGCGCGTCTGCGACCATTCTTCCAGCATTTCCCATTTGACGGCGTCCAGTTTGGCCATCATTTCGGGCGTGCCCACGTTGGCCGCCAGTTCCAGGCGGTGGCCGTTGGGGTCAAAGAAATAGATCGACTGGAAGATGGCGTGATTCACGGGACCGAGCACCTCGATGCCGCCGGCCACCAGGCGCTCCTTGGCGGCCAGCAGCTCTTCCATGCTGCCCACCTCCAGCGCCAGGTGCTGCACCCAGGCCGGTGTATTGCGGTCGCGGTCCATCGGCGGCTGCGTCGGCAGCTCGAAGAAGGCCAGCACATTGCCCTGGCCCGCGTCGAGGAAGACGTGCATGTACGGGTCCGGCGCCTTGGTCGACGGCACCAGGTCTTCCGCGATGGCGAGGACAAAATGCATGTTCAAATGCTTGACGTACCACTCGACGGTTTTCTTCGCGTCGATGCAGCGGTAGGCGACGTGGTGGATTTGCTTGATTTTCATGCGGTCTGTCTCCGATGGATGGCGCCCTGGGCGCAATGGCTGGCCTGTTTTTCAGCTTTTCACCATTAGAATCGAGTTCCAGCTATCATACAAACAATTTTTAACCATTGATTTATCGGATTATCTTATGAGTCCAAGCTTGCGGCAGATGCGCGCCTTCGTGGCGCTGGCCAAGACCGGCAGCTTCACCCTGGCCGCCGAATACCTGCACGTGACGCAATCGGCCTTGAGCGGCTTGATCAAGGAACTGGAAAGCGTGCTGGGGGTGCGCGTGGTCGAGCGCAGCACGCGCAAGACACAGCTGTCGGAAATCGGCCGCGAACTGTACCCGCTGTTCGAAAAGATGATCGAAGACCTCGATGGCGCCATGGCCGGCATCGCCCAGCGCAAGGCACTGAAAACAGGCATGGTGCGCATCGCCGCGCCGCAGATGATGGCATGCACCCTGTTGCCGGAAGTGATCGCCGCCTACCGCCAGGCGCACCCGGACGTACAGCTGCGCCTGGTCGACTGCCCCGTGGAAAACGTGTCGGCGCGCGTCTTCAGCGGCGAAGTCGATTTCGGCATCGGCCCCGAACGCGATCCGACGGCGGAAATCGCCGCGCAAGTGCTGTTCGAAATGCCCTTCGTGCTGGTCTTCCCCGAGCAGCACCCGCTGCAGCAGAAAGAGCGCGTCACCTGGGCCGACGTAGGCGACTACCCGTTCATTTCGCTGCAGGGCCAGTTCACGGAACGCCTGCTGCGCGACATGCACGGCGCGTTTCGCGAGCTGTCGCTCAACCCCTATAACGAAGTCACGTTCATGACGACGGCGCTGGCCATGGTCAGCGCCAACCTGGGCATCACCGTCTGCCTGCCGTACGCGGAACCGATGGTCAAACTATATCGATTGCACATGCGCGCCCTGCACGAGCCGGAACTGACGCGGCGCTTTTTCGTCTACACGAAGACGGGCCGCTCGCTGTCGCCGGCCGCCGAAAGCTTCATGGCCTTCCTGTTCCAGTTCGTCGAGACGCACGAGTGGAACGTCGGTGCGGGCGGCGGTGCGGCGCGCGATGCCCTGCCGGCCAGCGGCGCGGCAGGCAGCGTTTTATAATGGCGCATCGCCCCTCCGCAAACACTGCAAACATGCCATGACCCAGCCTGTCCAGAACGACCTGTCCGCCATCGACGCCGCCACCATCGCCATCAACCAGCGCATGAACCGATTCGACGGCCATGCACAGGTCTGGCTGTTCGGCTATGGCTCGCTGATCTACAAGGCCGATTTCCCCTACATCGAGCGCCGCCCGACCAGCATCGCCGGCTGGACGCGGCGCTTCTGGCAAGGTTCGCACGACCACCGGGGCACGCCGATGGCGCCGGGCCGGGTCGCCACCATCGTGCCGCAGGCAGGCGCCGTGTGCGACGGCATGGCCTATTTGATCACGCCCGAAGTCTTCGCCCACCTCGACCACCGCGAAAAGAACGGCTACCTGCGCCTGGCCACCGACATCACCTTCGACGATGGCAGCAAGGCCGAAGGCCTGGTGTACATCGCCAACGAGGAAAACGCCGCCTTCCTCGGTGCCGCCCCGGAACTCGATATCGCGCGCCAGATCGCCCGTTCACACGGCCCCAGCGGCCCGAACAGCGAATACCTGCTGCACCTGGCCAGCGCCCTGCGTGAGCTGGGCAAGAGCGATCCGCATGTCTTCGCCATCGAGCAACATCTGGACCAGCTCCAGATACACAGCCAGGACAGCGCCCCAGCGCACCCCTGCGACATCAGCGCTGACGCTGGTTTAACCTAAAACAGATCCAGCTGCCCCGCATTGCCATTTTTCACTTTTGCGCCCAGCGGCGGCACCACCAGCGGCCGGTGGAACTGCGTGCAGTCGAGCTGTTTGAAGCGGCCACCCTTGCCATGCAAGCCCAGCCGGTGCACGGCCTTGTCAAAGCGCTGGCGGATGAGGTCAGCCCACACGCCTTCGCCCCGCATGCGCGCGCCGAACGCGCTGTCGTAATCCTTGCCGCCACGCATTTCGCGTACCCGGTTCATCACGCGCTGGGCCCGTTCCGGGAAATGCGCTTCCAGCCATTGCTGGAACAGGGGACTCACTTCCCACGGCAGGCGCAGCACGACGTAATGGGCGTGAATGGCGCCCGCGTCACGCACGGCTTCGAGCAGCTGCTCGATTTCCGGTTCCGTCACGAACGGGATGATGGGCGCGATGCTCACGCCGACGGGGATGCCCGCCTCGGTCAGTGTGCGAATGGTGCGCAGGCGCCGCGCCGGGGCCGCCGCGCGCGGTTCCAGGGTGCGCGCGATGGCTGGGTCGAGCGTGGTGACAGTCACGGCCACGGCCGCCAGGCGCCTGGCAGCCATCGGCGCCAACATGTCGATATCGCGCTCGATCAGCGACGATTTCGTGATCAGCGCCACCGGGTGGGCGCACTCGTGCAGCACTTCCAGCACGCGCCGCGTCAGCTGCCGTTCGCGTTCGCATGGCTGATACGCATCGGTATTGACGCCCAGGGCGATCGGTTCGGCCACATACGACGGCCTGGCCAGTTCGCGCCGCAACAGCTCAGGGGCATTCACCTTGGCGTAGATGCGGCTTTCGAAGTCCAGCCCAGGCGACAGGCCCAGGTAGCTGTGCGTGGGGCGGGCAAAGCAATAGATGCAGCCATGTTCGCAGCCCCGGTACGGATTCAGCGATACATTGAACGGCAAATCGGGCGAAGCGTTGCGCGTGAGGATGGTGCGCGCCTGCTCGTCGCTGACCTGCGTCTTCCAGCCCGGCGCGCCCTCTTCCCCGGCCGTTTCATCCAGGCCGCCCACGCTCCAGCCATCATCGAAACCGGTGCGCGCGTGCGCCTCGTAGCGCCCTTGCAGGTTCGACACGGCCCCGCGCCCCTTCTGGGCCTTCAGCGATTGCGGCGGCAACATGGCTTGCCCGGCGAAGCTGTCATCGTGCTCTGGAATGATTGCTTTCATGAACGGCCCCATTAACTGTATATACGTACAGTATACTATGCCGCTGTGCGGACAAGATCAAGGGCTGGCGTGATGCCGTTTCACGCTTTTCCACCATGCGGCATGACATAACTCAACTGCTGCGCGACAAAGCCGTCAAATGCGGCGATCAGGGGAACGAAGCGGGACGCGTCCTGCTCCAACTGCATCAGGGCATAGCACGTCGCTTCCAGGGTCGACAACTGGTCTGGCGCGTGCGCCTTGCGGATCAGGTAATGGGAAGCGGGCGTGTCGCGCAGGGGCAGGCGCGGCAGCTGCTGCAACGGGGGATTCAGATACAGCATCTTGCGGCTCTTGCGCCAGGTGGCGTCCAGCACCACCAGCCGCAATCGGCTCAAATATCGGGACGGATCGAGCAAGATGGCGGGGTCGAGCGCTGGCGGCGGCGCGATGCCCAGCGAACGGTCGCCGGGCGTATCCGGGTACAGCAGCACGTTGTGCTTGTCGGCCAGCAACTCGGCGAGCGTATCCGGGGCAAACTGCTCGCCCGTCAGCATGCGGCTGTTTGGCAGGCTCAGGTGCAGCAAACGGGCGCTGCCCTTGGCGTTGTGGACTTCCAGCGGATGTTGCAGGATCAGCACGTCCACCGCGTGGGCAACGGGGGCGATCCAGCGGCAGATGCAGCTGGATACGGCGCGCAGGCAGGCTGGGCAGTGAGCGCGTTTGGCCGGCTCAGCCAGGCTGGACGGTGCAGCGGCAGGACTGGAGGTAGGGTGGGATATATGGCGGGTGGTCATGGCGGAGCGCGTTCGCGGCTGTCTTCAAGCCGCGATTGTAGCGCCCGCGCCATGCCACGGGGCATCAGCCCTTAAAACTCTTCCCATTCATCGGCACCGGATGCCACCGGCGTCTTCGGCGTGCGTGCGCGCACCGCTTCCGTTTGCGCTGCCTTGCCCGGCGCGGGTGCAGTCACGGCTGGTGCCGGCGCGCGGTGTTTGGCAGGCTGGATGGCGGGCCGCGTGGCAGCTCGCATGGCAGCTTTTCCTGCTGCAGACGCCGTCACGGACGGACCAGCACTGGCGGAAACATGGTGCTGCGTTGCATCAAGCTTGAACAGGCCCACCACGTCGGCCAGCTTGGCCGCCTGTTCCTGCATGGATTCCGCCGCCGCGGCCGCCTCTTCCACCAGCGCCGCATTCTGCTGCGTCACCTGGTCCATCTGGCCGATGGCCTGGTTGACTTGCTCGATGCCGGCGCGCTGTTCATCGCTGGCGTCCGTGATCTGGTTCATGATCTGCGTCACATGGCTGATGCTTTGCACGATTTCGTCCATGGTACGGCCCGCCTTGTCCACCAGTTGCGAACCGGCCTCGACCTTTTGCACGGAGTCGTCGATCAAGCCCTTGATTTCCTTGGCCGCCGCGCTGGAACGCTGTGCCAGGTTGCGCACTTCGGAGGCCACGACGGCAAAACCACGGCCCTGCTCGCCGGCCCGGGCCGCTTCCACTGCCGCGTTCAGAGCCAGGATATTCGTCTGGAAGGCGATGGCGTCGATGACGCTGATGATGTCGACAATCTTGCGCGAGGAATCGTTGATCGAGCCCATGGTGCTGACCACTTCCGACACCACCACGCCGCCCTTGCTGGCGATCTGCGAGGCGTCGATGGCCAGCTGGTTCGCGCTGCGCGCATTGTCGGCGTTCAGTTTCACGGTGGAGGTCAGCTCTTCCATGGAAGACGCCGTCTCTTCCAGCGAACTGGCCTGCTCTTCGGTGCGCGACGACAAGTCCAGGTTGCCGGCGGCAATCTCGCTCGACGCCGTGCCGATGGATTCGGTGCCGGCGCGCACCTGGCCGACGATACTGACCAGTTTATCGTTCATGTTTTTCAGCGCATGCATCAGCTGCCCCGTCTCATCGCGGCTTTCCACGACGATATGGCTGGTCAGGTCGCCAGCGGAAACGGCTTCCGCCACCTCGACGGCACGCGTGATGGGACGCGTGATCGAGCGCGTGATCCAGTACGCGCAGGCGATGCCCAGCAGGATGGCGGCCACGCCCAGCGAGATCAGCAGCCAACGGCCGTTTTCATAGCGCGCGCGGATTTGCGCCGCCGTTTCATCGAGCAATCTGGCTTCCAGCAATTCCAGTCTCTTCAGCGCCGCCAGATAGATGTCGCGCTTGACGGCCATATCGCCGTCGTACAGGCGCTTGCCCAGTTCCAGATCGCCCGCATTCTTGGCCTTGAACACATTCTTGCGCACGTCCGTGTAGGCCTTGCGCGTGCTCAGCACGTCCTGGTACAGCGCCTGCTCTTCGGCGCTCAGCTGGCTCTTGCCAATAGCGTCCTGAATTTCCGTGGCGCGCGACGACGAGACCGCCATTTCCTTTTCAAACTGCTTCTGGTGTTCGGGATCGCTGACTTTCCAGGCGGCCGCCGTGCGCGCCGCGTTGACCTCGATGACCTTGGTCCATTCACCGATCAGGCGCTCGTTGCGTACCTTGACGTTGACGAGCGCATCGGTTTCCTTGCTGGCGTTTTGCATCTGCACGATGCCCACCACGGTCAGGCTGGTCAACAGGGCCAGAACGGCGGCAAAACCGCCACCGAGACGTACGCCGATTTTGAGGTTTTTCATTGCGTGATCCCTATCTGAAAAAAACAATGCACAGACGCCACGAAACCGACTTGCCGCTACGTACAACATAGCAGGCATCTGCCGTGCGGCAATCACGAGCGGCGACGCAACGCTAGCCCCGTCACCAGAATGGCAGCACGCCACGGCGCACCACTTTGGAGCAGATTGTGAGTGAATCAGAGTGGCATTGCAAGAAATAACATGCAGAAAAGCAACAATTTGAAGGCGCTATGCCGCCACGAACGGGCGGCGGGCAAGCAAGGTCAGTTTTGCTTCACATAAATCAATTTTGACGTATCGAAACCCAGGCCAGCGGCTTTCTCGACCAGGCGCTGCTGCAAGGCAGGATCCATGGTGGGCGTGCGCGACAACAACCAGAAGTAAGACTTGTCGGGGCCGCTGATCATGGAGTAGCTGTAGTCTTGCTGGTCCAAATCAAACACGATGTAGGAACCATAGAAGGGGCCGAAAAACGACACTTTCAGGTAGCCCACGTCTTTCTTGTCGACGAAATATGCCTTGCCCTCGGCTTCCTTCCACTTCGCGTCCGCATCCTTGTAGCCGCGGTTGAGTACTTTCAGGCCGCCATCCTGGCGCAGGCTGTAGTCGGCCGTCACATGGCTCAGGCCCCGTTCGAACGAGTGGTCCAGACGCGCGATCTCATACCATTTCCCCAGATAGCGGGTCGTGTCGAAGTTGCTCACTGGCACAATATTCTCAGGCCGGCCCATGCAGCCGGCCAGCACGAGCACACACAGGAACAGCAGTTTTTTCATATTTTTCTCCAAACGGTGGAATCAGGGTTGCAGCGCGCGGTCGACAATGCGGCGGATCGCGCCATCGTTCTGCATGCGCACGATAGCGGCATTGAATTGTTCGATAAAATCATCGCGATAAGGGTAGGCGGCCGGCCGGCGCGCCGTAAAGCCCAGGTGGCCCTGCTGGCTGGCCAGCTGCGCGGTTTCCTGTATCGCCTGGAGCGCCTGCATCGGCGTGCCCGGCGACCCTGCGCGCCGGATGCGCTGCAATTCCCACTGCGCCGACAGGCGGTCGCTGACATAGCAATCGATGCGCCCGCGCATCAGCTTGAGCAGATTCGTGCGCGTGCCCTTGGCCGGGGCGAGCACGATTTTTTCGGCGCGCAAGGACGCCGTCAGCGCCGCATCGCCCAGCAGAAAACCCGCGTTCACGCCGATGTGCAGGCCGCCGTAATCCACGGGCCACTGCCGCAGCGTGCGTTTGGCCAGCACGTCCTGGTTGCACAGCACCACCAGCTGCTCCATCAGCAGCGGCACGGAATAGCGCACGTACGGCCGCTCGCTGCGCCACGAATACGGCGGATACAGGGCAAACGCCTCGCCCGTCTGCAGCATCAGCACGCCCCGTTTCCAGGGTACGGGGCGCAGCTGCACCGCATACTGCGGCATCGATTGCGCCGCCTCGCGCACGATCTCCGTGTAGATGCCTTTCAGCTGGCCGTTTTCCACGTACGAGTACGGCGGATAATCATCGTCGCCATAAATCACCAGCGGCAGCGCAGCCCCGGCCCGAGCGCCAGCAGCGATGAACAGGCATAGCGCGGCAGGCAACATGAGCATTTTGAGCATGCCCAAAGATTAGCATGGAAGCGCCAGCAGCGATCACCCGTTCGCGCTGTTCGTGCCCAGCATTTCATCGAGCTGCGCCAGGGTGCCCGAATCCTTCACGACGGCGCGCAGCCACAGGTGCAGCGGCAGCTCGCCCCAGCTGGCGGCCTTGTCGGCCAGGTAGGCGACGGGGCTGTGCGGCTCGGTGCGGCGGAAGAAATCGGCGACCTGGCGCAGCTGGGCCAGCGCCTGCTGGCGCTGCACGATGGCGCCCCCGCTGCCGCCGGCGACCTGGCCAGCAGCGGGCGGCACGCCGGCAAAATCCGCGCCCGGTGACAGCGGCGCGATAAAGTGAATGACGTTTTCCAGCGCTTCGCGCGCGGCGCGAAAACTCGGGCCGTCGGCGCCGAAACGCGCATCGACGCTGCGCTCGAACGCCAGCAGCGACTGCATGCAGTATTGCGCATCGGCCAGCAAGCCATCGGAAAATGCGCGCGTGTTCCTTTGCCGCGCCGCCTCCATCTGCGCCAGGGTCGGACCTTCGTCGTGGCGCGCATCGCCCCAGCCCTGATCGGCCGCGCCCTGCGCCAGGCTGGCGGCCGCGCGCTGGCGCGCCACATCGAAATCCTGCACTGAAAACAGGCCGTCGGCGCCTTCGGTCAGCGGAATCTCGCGCAGCAGCTGCGGCGTGCGCGACAACAGCCAGAAGACATTGCCGATGCGCTGTTCCTGGTCGCCCTCTTCCGCCGGCGGGTACAGGCCCTCCCAGTAACGCTCGCACAGGCCGGCCAGCAGCGCGTAGCCATCGCCCAGGCCACGGAAGTGGCGCGTCTTCGCATGCGCCTCGGCCAGCCACACGGCCAGGCGCAAATCCTTGCTGCGCGCTGCGATCAGCTGTTCGCAGCGCGTCGCCACGAAAGGCCAGTCGGCTTCCTTCAGCGCCGTTACCCACTCGCCCTGGTCCAGACTGGGATCGTCGTGCTGGCGCGCGCGCGCGATGGCGTCGAGCTCCTGGCTGAAGGTGATGTCTTCGCCGCATGGGCTGACGGCGCTGACGGGGTGCAGCAACTGTTCCAGATTGAACATGGCGTTCTCCGCAGGGTGACGTTACTTGATGGTGTATTTGAACTGCCCCTGCTTGCCGGCGCTGACGCGTATCGACGCCACCGGCTCGCCTTCGGCCATGCGCGCCAGCACCGCTTCGGCGAGCGCCGGCAGCAAGCTGCCGTTGAGGATCTGGTCGACATTGCGCGCGCCCGAATCGACCTCGGTGCAGCGCGCCAGCACGGCGTCGACCAGGCCCGCGTCATGGCTGAACTGCGCCTGGTGGTTGCGCGCGATGCGCTGCCCGATGCGCGCCAGCTTCAGCACGATGATCTCGGCCAGCACCGCGTCGTTCAGGGGATAGAAGGGCAGCACCTTCAGGCGTCCCAGCAGGGCCGGCTTGAAATGCGCCACCAGTTGCGGGCGCACCAGTTCTTCCAGCGCGCCCGGCGTGGGCAAGTCTTGCGCCGCCCGGTTCAGGCAGGCGGCCATCATGGCGCCGGAACCCAGGTTCGAGGTGGCGATGATGATGGTGTTGCGAAAATCGACTTCGCGCCCTTCCGCATCATCGAGCACGCCCTTGTCGAAGACCTGGAAGAACAATTCCAGCACATCGGGATGGGCCTTTTCCGCTTCATCGAGCAGCACCACGCTGTAGGGCTGGCGCCGCACGGCTTCCGTCAGCACGCCGCCCTCGCCATAGCCGACATAGCCGGGCGGCGAGCCTTTCAGGCCGGCCACGCTGTGCGCCTCCTGATACTCGCTCATGTTGATGGTAATGAGCTTGCGCTCGCCGCCATACAGCAGCTCGGCCAGCGCCAGCGCCGTTTCCGTCTTGCCCGTGCCGGACGGCCCCGTGAACAGAAACACGGCTTGCGGCTTGTTCGGGTCGTCCAGGCTGGCGCGCGCCGTGCGCACGCGCTGCGCCACCGCCTCGATGATGTGGTCCTGCCCCAGCACCCGTTCGCGCAGCGCCCCATCCAGGGTCAGCACCGTGCGAATTTCATCCTTGAGCATTTTCCCCAGCGGGATGCCGGTCCATGCGGCGACGATGCCGGCCACCACCTGGGCATCGACTTCCAGCGGCGATAGCGGCGCTTCTCCCTGCAGCGCCGCCAGTTCTTCCTTCAGCGCCAGCAGACGCGCCGCGCCGATCTCGCCCGGCCGCTCGCCGCGCAGCTGCGCGCGCAAATCGCCGATCTGCGTCACCAACGCCTTTTCGCGCTCCCAGCGCTGCGCCAGCGCCGCGATCATCGCCTGCCCTTCGTCATGCTCGCGCCGCAGCTGCGCCAGGCGCGCGGTGCCGGCCTTGTTGGGCACTTCGCCATCGGCCGCCTCGCGCATCAGGGCGGCGATTTCCGCGCCGATGCGTTCCTGGCGCCGATGCGCGTTTTCCAGCTGCGCCGGCGTGGCGCGCTGGCCCAGCGCCACCTTGGCGCACGCCGTATCGAGCACGCTGATGGCCTTGTCGGGCAGCTGGCGTCCGCTGATGTAGCGGTGCGACAGGCGCACCGCCTCGACGATGGCGGCATCGCGCACGCGGATGCCGAAATGGCGCTCCATCAGCGGCGCCATGGCGCGCAGCATGGCGCAGGCGATGTCTTCGCTGGGCTCTTCCACCTTCACCACCTGGAAGCGTCGCGCCAGCGCCGCATCCTTTTCAAAATATTTCTTGTACTCGCTCCAGGTGGTGGCGGCGATGGTGCGCAGGGCGCCGCGCGCCAGCGCCGGTTTCAGCAAGTTGGCCGCATCGTTCTGCCCCGCCTGGCCGCCGGCGCCGATCATCGTGTGCGCCTCGTCGATGAAGAGGATGATGGGGTGCGGGCTTTTCGCCACATCGTCGATGACATTTTTCAGCCGACTTTCGAATTCTCCCTTCACGCTGGCGCCAGCCTGCAGCAAGCCCATGTCGAGCGCGTGGATGTGCGCGCCCTGCAGCACCTCGGGCACGTCGCCGGCAGCGATGCGCAAGGCCAGCCCTTCCACCACGGCCGTCTTGCCCACGCCCGCCTCGCCCGTGAGAATCGGATTGTTCTGGCGCCGGCGCAGCAGGATATCGACGGCCTGGCGTATCTCTCCCTCGCGGCCGATCACGGGATCGAGCTTGCCGTCGCGCGCCAGTTGCGTCAGGTCGGTGGTGAACTGGTCCAGCGCCGGGGTCTTGCTGGCCAGGACAGTTACCGGATCAACGGTCGTTTCGGAAAGCCGCGGCACTGCCGCGCTTTCCTCCTCGCCAGAGCCGGCCGTCAGCTTGTCCGCATGGTGTTTCAGCTGCTCCACGCTGAAGCGGGCGAACAGCTTCGAGCCGCGGTACGCGAGCTGCGACAGTTCCGGCTCCGTCAGCAGCGCCAGTAACAGGTGGCGGCTGCGGATGGGGCCTGGCTGCGCCGTGTCCAGCGAAGCGATCAGCCAGGCGTGTTCGAACAGCAGCGGCAAATGGGGAGAGAAGACGGGCGTGCGCGCACTGCCCGTCCTGAAGCCGCCGATCTCGCGGCGCAGGTCCGCTTCCAGCGCCGTCAGACTGATCTCGCTGCAGCGCGCGATGGTGACGAAATCGCTGCACTCCTGCTCCAGCAAGGCCAGAAACAGATGTTCGATATCGACTTCATACTGGCCCAGGCCCACGCAGATGGCGGCGGCGCGGGTGGCGGCCGTACGCGCCGTGTCATTCAGTTTGGCGATCAGGGTTTTCAAATGATTGCTCATGCGGCGGCTCCCTTGCGGTTGATCGAATAGCGCAACGACGACGGCTGCAGCACGGCGTCGAAATTGACCGTCTCGCCGCCGGACCTCACGGCCAGAGTGCCGCTGATGACAAAGCCGACCCGATTGATGGCGCCCGCTTCGCGCTCCAGGCGGGCACGCACATTGCGCAGGCGCGGTTCATGGCGTTCGATGGCGGCCTTCAGCGCGGCACAGATGCGGGCGCGGTCATCGCTGCTGGACAAGCACATGCCGGCGAAATCGATCAGGCCATAGTTGACGATGGATGCCGCGCATTCCGGAAAGGCGTCGAGCGCGCCGGGCGGCAGGGCCACGCGCGTATTGAGCAGCTCTTCCAGGTCGCGCGCCACCGCATCCTTCAATTGATCGAGCGACAGGCGCGCCGCCACACCGCCCGCCGCACCGCCGTCGTCCATCAGGCGGTCGAACAGGCCAGGTACATAACCGTCCATGCGCTCTCCTGAAAAGTCGGCGCGGCGCGGGGCGAAAGTCGCCGCCGCGCGCCGCGCACGATGGGTCAAGCCACGCGGTTCGCGGCCAGATCCCAGCCGCCCGAGGTATTGCCGCCGGCGCCGCCCGTCACTTTTTGCTGCGTGTATTTCCACTTCACTTTCGAGAACTTGAAGCCGACGTGTTCACCGAGGATGTCGCCTTCTTCCACGTTCGGCGTCACGGCGCCGATCAAGACGTTCTCGATTTCGATTTCAAAGTACTTGACGCGCTCGCCCTGGCCGTCGGCGCGCATGAATTCGAAGCGCGCCTTGGGGATGGTCTTGCCGGCCGAGCAGGTCTGCAGCAGCACCGGCGAGGCCAGGTCGGCCAGCTTGGAGATGACGATGTCCTTGTGCTCGCAGCGTTCGGCCGTGTGGCCGCCGCCCGTCGAAGCGGTGGCGGACTTCGGCTGCTCGACGCTCCAGCTGACCGATTTGCACTCGATCCAGTCCTTGTGCTTGTCATCGGTGGACTCGCCCTTGATGCCGTCTATCTGCAGATATACATCGATTGCCATGGTGTGCTCCTGTGGTTGAAAGATGGGTGAATCAGGAATTGGTCGACTTCGGCAACTCCGCGACCAGTCGGAGCGAAACGGACAGCTCATCGAGCTGGAAATGGGGACGCAGGAACGACACGGCGCGGTACACGCCGGGCCGGCCCGGCACTTCATGCACCTGCACGGACGCCTCGCGCAGCGGGAACTGCGCCTTCTGTTCCTGGCTGGCGTTATCGTCGAGCAGCACGTACTGCATCAGCCAGCGGTTCAGAAAATCTTCCACGTTGGAGGCGGCGGCAAAGCTGCCGATCTTGTCGCGCATCATGGCCTTCATGTAATGGGCGATGCGCGAGACGGCGAAGATGTACTGCAGCTGCGACGACAGCACTGCGTTCGCATTGGCCGCATCGCTGTTGTATTTGCGGCTTTTCTGCGCCGATTGCGCGCCAAAAAACGCCGCATACGCCGTGTTCTTGCAGTGCACCAGCGAGATGAAGCCCAGGTCCGACAATTCCTTTTCGCGGCGGTCGGTGATCGCCACTTCGGCCGGGCATTTCAGGGCCACGTCGCCCTCGTCCGTCTTGAAGGTGTGGGTGGGCAGGTCGTCCACCAGGCCGCCGCCCTCCACGCCGCGGATGGCGGCGCACCAGCCGTAGTCGGCAAAGGCGCGCGTCAGCTTGCAGCCGAACGCATACGCGGCGTTACACCACAGGTATCTGTGATGGTCGCTGCCGTCGACTTCCTCGACGAAGTTGAAACCTTCGACGGTGGTGCCATCGACGGGGTTGAACGGCAGCCGGCCCAGGAAGCGGGGCAAGGTCAGGCCGACATAGCGCGCATCCTCGGATTCGCGGAAGGCTTTCCATTTCGCGTACTCGATGGTGTCGAACACCTTGGCCAGGTCGCGCGGCTTGCCCAGGTCGCCGTAGCTTTCCAGGCCAAACAGTTCCGGCGCGGCCGAGGCGATGAACGGCGCATGCGCGGCGGCGGCGATGTGCGACATCTGCTCGACGAAATACATGTCTTCCGGCTGGCGCGAAATGGCGAAGTCGCCCAGCAGCGCGGCGAACGGCGCGCCGCCGAAGGTGCCGAATTCCTCTTCATACACCTTCTTGAACATGCTGCTCTGGTCGAACTCCAGCGCGGCCTGAAAATCCTTCACCAGCTCGCGCTTGGTAGCGTTGAACATGCGGATCTGCAGGCGCGTGCCCGTGTCGGAATTGCCGACCAGGTAGCGCAGCCCCGTCCAGCTTTGTTCGAGCTGCTGGAATGGCGCCGCGTGCATGATTTCGCTGAGCTGAGCGGAGATCAGGCGGTCGATTTCCGCCACGCGCCCGTCCAGGGTGGCCGACAGGCTGGCCGACATCAGCACCGTGCCATCGAGCACCTGCGCCACCACTTCCGAAATCAGGTCGCGCGCGCATGTTCGGCGCCGGACTTGGCCACGCGGCTTTGCTCGACGATCTGGTCCAGCAAGTCGGTGGCGGCCGGCGCATCGGATGCGGAGACAGCGAGGGATTCTGGGGCTTCTGCCTGGGCGCTCATCTCAATCCTCCTGCACTGGGAACTGCGGTTTCAAACTGGCCAGGCTGTCCGTGTTGTTCAGCACTTCCGTCAGCAAGTCTTCCAGCTTGTCGTTGCCGGCCAGCTTGTTGCGCAGGTCGGCCAGCTTGGTGCGCGCCTCGAGCAGCTTGCGCAAGGGGTCGACCTGGCGCACCACCGATTCCGGGCGGAAGTCATCCATCGAGCGGAAGTGCAGGTCGACGGCGAACGTGCCGCCCGCCTCGCTGAGGCGGTTCGGCACGGCGAAACGCGCCACCGGCTCCACGCCGGCCAGCACTTCGTCGAAGTTGTCGCGGTCGATGGCGACGAACTTGCGGTCCTTCAGGCGTTTTTTCTCGCTGTCCGGATTGCCGCCGAAGTCGCCCAGCACGCCGACCACGAAGGGCAGCTCCTTGTTCTCAATCGCGTCGCCAATCTCGACGTCATAGGTCATTTGCACGCGCGGCGCGCGTATCTGCTTCAGGCGTTTTTGCACGCTGTCGGACTTGGCCATGTCGCTTCCTTTGCTAAGGGGGATGGTGGGAGTGCCGGCTTATTTCAGGCCGCTGAACGGATCGGACGCGCTGCCTTGCTGCGCCTCGCCTTTCGCCGCCGGCGCGCCGGAACCGTATCTGGCAGCGCGCTTGCCGGCTGCCGGCGGGCGCTTGGCCGGCGGCACCAGCACCTCTTCGCCGATGCTCGCGCGCAGCAGCTTGGCAAGGTCCTGCGCTTCCGAGCGCAGCGAGCCATTCAGATTGTTTTGCCGCGACAGGTCGGCCAGCGCCTTGCCGGACAGGCGCAAGCCGCTGACGGCGACGATGCTGTTGGCGACCTTGTCGTCGGGGTCGCGCTCCAGCGCTTCGAGCGCATGGCCGATGGCGTCACCGTACTGGCCGCGGTCGAACTTCATCTGCGCCATTTGCAGCCACGGCGCCTTGTCGGCCGGGTAGCTGCTGCCGCCGCCCTGAAGCAGGGTCATGGCGCGCTCGTACTGGCCGGCGCGCGCGGCCGCATCGGCCTCGCTCATCACTTGCGCCAGGGTCGGCGCGGCAGGTTTTTTGGGCGCCGGCTGGTCCGGCGTGGCGCAGGCGGCCAACAGCAAGGCGCTGGCGAGGCAGGCAATACGGGGCAACATGGTGGCTGGCTTCATCGGGCATTCCTTCACGTGGAGGACGCTACCGCTGGGAAAGATGGGCGGCGCCTTGGTGGAGGCCATTATTGATCGCCAATTTTTTTGCCAGATTGAGATTAATCAGCAAAGAAGAAGTTCCACGCTACAGCCGCGTGCGGCGACATGAAGCCTGATCTGGCGCAGTAATTGTCTTGATCGCAGACGGACTTTGCGTCAACGCAAGCAGGTCGCCCCTGCATGCGCTTAAATGACTGCAACACTTTTGTTTCCACCCTTCACCTTGCAAAGATCACCCATGCCATCTGACGCCCCGCTCTGCCGCCTGGTCCGCGCCACCGCGCTACTGCTGCCGGCCCTTCTGCTGGCCGGCTGCGCGGGCGGCGCCATCGGCACCCTGGCCAACGCGGCGCTGCAAATGGCCGGCGTGGCCAAGCCGCCACCGGAACTGCCGGACGCGCAAAAGCCGCCGCGCAACGTCAGCATCCGCCTGCATGCGGCGCAGCGCCTCAACACGGATGCCGACGGCCGGCCGCTGGCGCTGGTGGCGCGCATCTACAAGCTGCGCCAGAGCGCCGCCTTCGAGCAGGCGCCCTACGACAGTTTTCTCGACACGCAGCGCGAAAAGGCCGCGCTGGGCGCCGACCTGATGGAAGTGAAGGAGGTGCTGCTGGTGCCGGGCCAGCGCTACGAAGTGCAGGAAAAAGTCAGCAAGGAAGCGTATTTCATCGGCGTGGTGGCCCTGTTCCGCGCGCCTGCGGCACAGCGCTGGCGCGCCACCTTTGCCGCCGCCGATGCGGAACGCGGCGGCATCACCGTCGGCCTGCACGCCTGCGCACTCAGCATCGGCGGCATGTCCACGCTGTCGGCGCCGCGCTGCCAGTAACGCACACCGACACGCCACACATTCAAGGAGAAACGAGATGGGCATGGCAGCAAAAGTCTTGTGGGGAGAAGGCCTGTTCCTGCGGCCGCAGCATTTCCAGCGCCAGGACCAGTATCACGAAGCGCGCCTGCATCACACGGCCAGCGCGCTGCATCCCTACCTGTGGGGCGTGGCGCACATGGCGTGGGACCTGGCGGCGCTGAAGACGGGCACCTTGCGCCTGCATGCCCTGTCGGCGATCTTCCGCGACGGCGAGGTGTTCGAGTCGCTGGGCGACGGCGCGCCCGGCAGCGATACCCTGCCCCCGCCGGTGAACCTGGAAGCGCTGCCGCCGGCGGTGCAGGAAGTGACCTATTATGCGGCGCTGCCCATCCTCAACCGCGAAGGCATGAATTACACGGCGCAGGCGTCAACGGCGGGCACGCCGGCGGCCACGCGCTTTGCCCACGCCATGCGCGCCACGCCCGACCTGTTTACGGAGTCCGCCGTGGCCGACGTGGCCTACCTGAAAAAGACCGTGCGCCTGATTCCCGACAGCGAGGCGCGCGGCTCCTACGACTGCCTGCCGCTGATCGCCCTGCGGCGCACGGTGTCGGGCGGCTTCGAGCCCGTGCCCTCGTTCATGGCGCCCAGCCTGGCAATCGCCGGCGCGCCGCGCCTGCAGGGCGTGCTGGAACACCTGCTCGACGCACTGCAGGCGAAAGTGAGCGCGCTGCACGGCCACCACCGCGAACCGAGCCGCAACGTGATCGAGTTCCGCTCGGGCGACGTGTCCTCGTTCTGGCTGCTGCACACGGTCAGCACGGCCGCCGCCGCGCTGATGCACTACGTGCGCCATCCGGCCCTGCACCCGGAGCGCCTGTACGAAGCGCTGCTGGGCCTGGCGGGTGGCCTGCTCAGCTACTCCAAGCACTACACCCTGGCCAGCCTGCCCGCCTACGACCACGCACAGCCAGGCGCCTGCTTCGACGCCATCGACGCGATCATCCGCGAACTGCTCGACACCGTCATCTCGTCGAAGTATTTTTCCATCGCCCTGCTGGAAGACAAGCCGTCGTACTACCTGGGCAAGCTCGATTCGGGCAAGATCGACCAGCACACCACCTTGTACCTGGCCATTCGCGCCGCCATGCCCGCCATCGAACTGGTGGACGTGGTGCCGCTGCGCGTGAAAGTGGGCGCGCCCGACGACGTGGAAAAATGCGTGCTCACGGCCATGCCCGGCCTCAAATTGTCGCATGCGCCGCAAGTGCCGGCGGCCATCCCCGTGCGCCCCGACACCTATTACTTTGCGATTGAAAACCGTGGCGCGCAGTATGAGCAGATGCTCAAGGCGCAGTCGATTTCCGTGTACGTGCCGGCCGGCATACGCGACCTGCAGCTGGAACTGATCGCGGTGACGGCATGAGCCAGCTCATCGAACGGCGCGCGGCGCCCTCCCTGCTGGGACCACGCGGTTCAGCCCCTGCCGGCACGGCCAGCCGGCATGCCGGCAGCGCCCTGCTGGATCTGATGCACGAAGGCTTTTACATGCTGTTCATGCTGAAGCACGGTTCGGCGCCCGGCGACGAGCAAAGCTTCATGGACCGCATCACGGCCTTCCTCGACGACTTCGAGCGTGAAGCAAAAAAGATCCGCGCCGATGGCGACGATATCGCGGCGGCCAAATACGCGTTCTGCGCGGCCGTCGATGAAATCATCCTGGCCTCGCCTTTCGCCCTGCGCAAACAGTGGGAGCGGCGCCCGCTGCAGCTGCTGATCTTCGGCGACCAGCTGGCCGGCGAACACTTTTTCGACCGCCTCGACGCCCTGCGCGGCAAGGGCGCCATGCGCGTGCAGGCGCTGCAGGTCTTCCACATGTGTTTATTGCTGGGTTTCCAGGGCAAGTATGCGATCGACGGCGGCGAAAAGCTCAGCTACCTGACGGCACGCCTGGGCGACGAGATCGCCCACATCAAGGGCAAGAGCTGCGGCTTCGCGCCGCGCGCGGAACGGCCCGACCAGGTGGTCAACAAACGCGGCAGCGACGTGCCGTTGTGGGCCCTGTCGAGCTTTTTCGCCCTGCTGGCCATCTGCGCCTACCTGGGCCTGAAAACGCATCTGACGCGCGGCACGCAAACGACCCTGGCCGCATATGCGGACCTGGTCAAACTGGCGCCAAGTCCTGCGCACCTGACGATTACACTACCCTGATCATTGCGCACGGATCATTGCGCAATACGGAACTCGATGCGCCGGTTCCTCGCCCGGCCATCGGCCGTGGCGTTGCTGGCCACGGGGCGGTCCGGCCCCTGGCCCGACACCAGCACCGAATCGGCCACGATGCCCTTGCTGGCCAGGTAGGCGCGCACGGCTTCGGCACGCGCCTGGCTCAGGGCCACATTGCTGGCGCGCAGGCCCGTGTCGTCGGTGTGGCCGATCACCTCCACCTTGCGGCCCCGCAGCCTGAGCATGGCGGCCGCCATCTCGTCGAGGATGGCCAGGCCGGCCGGCGTGACGGTGGCCTTGCCGCTGTCGAACTCGATGATGCGCGTGTCCAGCGCCGCGTCGAGCAAACCCTGCTCGGCCTCGGCCGCCCTGACCCGCAAACCATTGTTGACGACATACGTGGGATTGAGGCTGGTGGCGATGTCGCTGGCGATCTGCTGGCGCTGCGCCTCGTTCGCCACTTCGCCGCGCACGCTGACGTTGTTGCCGGCGATGCTGATCTGGCCGCGTGAAATGAGCTTCAGGTTCGGCGCGATCAGCTTTTGCACGTAGGCGTTCCAGTTGGCTGGCACGGCCACGTTGCCGATGGCGATCTGGTCGACCACGCGCTCGGCGCCGTACAGTTCGCGCAGGCGGGCCAGCACGGCCGCCTTGCCCGCTTCGTCGGCCAGGGTGCCCGTGACGAGGATCTGCCCCGGCATCGGCGTCTGGGGCGCTTGCGCCTGCGCGCGGCAGGCAGTGGCTGCAGGAAGCAGCAGCGGCAGCAGCAGGAACATGACAGGAGATTTCATCGCAATCCTTCAGACAAAGGTATCGGCAAACATGGCGCAGGCCGAGCGCAGCGACAGCTGCTCCTGCTGCAGGCAGGCGGAAAACTGGCGCAGCGCCGCATCGCGTCCCAGCTGCTCCTCCACCCAGTCGAGCTGGTCGAAGACGATCAGCCGTTCGCAGCCCGCCTGCGGATCGATCAGCGCGCGCAAACCGTGCGGGTCGGCGCCGCAAAAGCCGATCACCAGCACCGGCGCCTCGTCGAGGTGGGAAAAGAACAGCGCCAGTTCGAAATCGGCCTGGCGCAGGAAAGGCGCGATCAGGTGCAGCCAGAAGCTGGCCACCAGTTCGCGCAGCTGCGCATCCTGCGGCAGCGGCAGCACCAGGCTTTTTTCCAGGCGCGGCAAGCCGCTCTGGCGCACGGGCTGCAGCAGCAGGCCCAGGCCCAGCAGCAATTCGCGCACCGTCACGGGAAACGCGGGCGACGCCAGCATCATCTGCAGGCCATGCACCGTCTGCGCCTGCAAAAAGGCGGCCAGCCGCGCCGCGTGGCCAGGTGCGTCCGGTTCGACTTCGACCACGTTGCCGGCCAGCGCCAGCAGGGCCGGCCCCGGTTCGGCGCTGGCCACGATGCCTTGCGACAGCTGCTCCACGCGCCGCCACAGCGGCGCCAGCGCCAGCGGGCTGCAAGCGACAAAGGCGTCGGCGTCATCGACTTCCAGCGCGCCCATGGCCATGAAGGGAAAGCGCCGCAACGACTGGTCGTTGCTCGCTTCCAGGCGCCCGGCGATGGCGCGCCGGCTGCGCGTGCCGACAAAGGCAAAGCGCAGCGGCGGCAAGGCGTCGTAATTGAGCTTCCAGCGCGGTTCCACCGTCAGGGCAATCATGACCTGCGCCAGCCAGTCGTCGAGCAGCTGCACCAGCGCGTGATTGTCGCAAGCCTTGATGAAGTCGCCGCGCGCGGGGATCTTGCCAAAGTAACCGAGGCGCACCTGCTGTTGCGCGCGCATCATGGCGCCACCCCGGGCATGGCTGCGGCGGCGATGGCCGGCGCCGGCACTTGCACTGGCGCGGCAGGCGCGCCGACGATGGTCTCTGGCAGCTGCATGCCGCGAAAGCCCTGCTCCTGCAGCGCCGCAGTCCCGCCCGCGCCGGCCGTCTCCGCGCTGCTGGTGATTTTCAGGTCGACCGCCACGGCCACCTCGCCGCGCGCCCAGCGCAGTTCGAACACGCCGCCCTCCTTGCGCTTTTTGGTGGCCGCATCGATCATGCGCTTCAAGCCGAATTGCCCCGGCTCGTTGAACAGCTCCACCGTGCGCCCGTCGAAGGTGACGGCCGTGATGCGCGCGCCTTGCTGGCCCGATGCACCCTGCGGGCCCGGATGCACCATGTTCGTCCACTGCGCCGGGGTATTGCGGTAGCGCAGCTGCTGGCCGTCGATCTCCACCGTGTATTCCAGCGTGCCCGGCGCGGGCGACGGCTGGATCTGGAACACGGTTTGTGCCGCCGTCGAGGTGGCCGCCACACCGCCCGCGCCCAGCGGCGCGATCCAGCCGGGAAAGCGCGCCACCACCTGCGGCGCCAGGCTGATGCCCATGTCGGCCCAGGTACGCGGCGCCAGCACGTCGCCGCGCCGCACCACCAATGGGCCCATGGAGGTCGTGACGAATTTCGCCACCAGGCCTTCCGGGCCGAAGAACTGGCCGATCTCCAGGTTGCTCGCCTCGATGCGCGCCGTGGGCGCAAACGGATACTTGTTGGCCAGCGATTTCTGGAACGGCTCATACACCTGCGCCGCCCAGGTCTTGTTGATATCGAGTTCGGCCGGCGCGACGATGACGGCAAAGGTCTGCATCAGCGGGCGCACGAGGATGGGACGAATCGCCTGCTTTTGCGCGTCGCTCATCCCCGTGAGCACCTGCTCGTCGACCAGTGTCAAGGCGTCGGCCAGTTCGGAACCGCTGCCCTCCAGGGTCTGCTGCATGAACTGGCGCGCGCCCGGTCCAGCGTCGCCCTGGTTCTTCAGCTGGTTCAAACGGCTGCGCAGTTTCGACAGCGCTTCCAGGTAGGCGCGCATCAGCGAGGCATTGTTGTCCCTGGTCGCCACCAGCTTGCCCACGCCGGCAAATTCGCGCCCCACGGGTCCCATGGGTTTATCCAGGCGGGCCGGATCGAGCTGCGCATGGAGACCGGGATTGGCCGTCAGCTGCGATGGCGCCCGGCGCAGCACGGTTTCCTTGAACCAGGCGACGATGCCCCGCTCGGCCTTGCGCAATTGGGC
This sequence comes from Janthinobacterium sp. JF4, assembly GCF_059617925.1. Taxonomy (NCBI): domain Bacteria; kingdom Pseudomonadati; phylum Pseudomonadota; class Betaproteobacteria; order Burkholderiales; family Oxalobacteraceae; genus Janthinobacterium; species Janthinobacterium sp. JF4. The sequence continues at coordinate 98,223 of NZ_JCAQAV010000013.1, forward strand.
ATTCTGCAGCGCCGGGTTGTCCCACGAAGTTTCCTCGTAAATGGTCGTCAGCAGTTTGGCAATTGGCGACGCTTGCGGGTCGCCCAGGCGGTTCATCGCCTGCACGGCGCCGTCGAAGCCTTTCAGGTCGGCGACGGCGACGCCCTGCACGAATTTTTGCCACTCGCGCGCGTAGTCGGCCTTGTACATGGCCACCAGGTTTTTCTCGATCTGCTCCGGACTGCCTTCCAGCGTCAGGTCGTCGGTGGAGGCGCTTTTCAGCACCCAGTCGGCGCTTTGCAGCTCGCGGTTGGCGGCGTCGCGAAATGCGCCCTCGACGAACTTTTCCCACGCCCGGCGCGTGAAGGCGCCGGAGACGGCGTAGCTGCCCGCCAGCAGCGCCTGATCCTGTTCGCCGACGATGCGCGCCACCGTCATGCCGGGAAAGCGCGTCGAGGCGCGCGCCTTGACGTCGGCATACACGCGCTCGCGCGCCGGCATGCCGCGCACCACGCGGCGCAGGTTTTCGCGCGCCTGGTCGACCAGCGCCAGCTTCTGCTCGATGCGCGGCCAGGACGGGTCGCCGATCTGCGCCAGGTAAAAGGTCAGCAGCCGTTCGGCGCTGCGTATCATCTGCTCGCGCGGCATGGCGCCCCGGTTTGCCTCCAGCCAGCCGCGCCAGAAGCGCGTCAGCTGGTCGTTCAGGTGGCTGCTTTCGGCGTGGGCCTTATCGGCCAGCATCAGATAGGTTTTCAGCGCGTTGTAGGCGTCTTCCACATTCGTCGCGCTGGCCGCCTGGTACTGCACGCTGCGCGGCGCGGCGGCCGGCGTCTGCGGCGTGCGCGCCGTGGGCTGCAGCTGGTCGGCGCTGGCGTTCATTTCGAACAGCAGCGCTTCCAGCGCGCCCGCCGCGGGGATGAGCATGACCTGGCGCGCGCCGGCAAAATACTCCTCGCGCAGCTTGCGTTCGAGCAATTCGCCCTGGTACAGGCCCAGGCGCAAGGACCAGGGCCGCTGCGTGCGGTACGCTTCCAGCTGCTCGATGCGGTCCTGCAAGATCTCGAGCGCTTCCAGGCGCGACTGCAAGTCCAGGCGCCGCTCCTGCAGCTTCACCACTTTATTCAGATCGGCCTCGACATTGGCCACCAGTTGCCGGTTGCCCAGGTAGGACCAGCTCCAGCCGCCCAGGCAGGCGCCCAGCGACACCGTCGCGGCAAAGAACACGGCATATTTGAAGCGCAGCTTGGCGCGGTTGGCATAGTTGGCGACCAGGTGCTTGTCGGCAAAGATCACCTTGCGGAACAACTCCAGCAGGAAATAGCCATGCTGGCGCGCGCCGGACGGCGCCGCGGCCGGGGCCGGCGCGAAGGCCAGGTCGAAGCGGCGCGCCACCTGCTGCGAAGAGGCACTCACGGGCTCGCCCTCCTGCAGCGCGCTGGTAAAGTAAAAGCCGCGGAACACGGGCTGGAACTGGAACGGGTTTTCCTCGAACAGGGTGGCGATGAAGGCGCGCAGGGCCGGCTTGATGGCGGCGAACTCCAGCGGAAAGGTAAAGACGCCGGGCGCCATCGTCTTGCGTTGCCGGTGCGCCATGTTCGCCAGGCTCAGCTCCGTCAAGCCATCGTGCAATTCATCGAAACTCTGGTCGAAAAACGCCAGCAAGTCCGCCGTGGGCAGCTTGCGCTGGTAGGGCATGGTGGCGCCCCAGACGCGCTCGCGCTCGCTGCGTTCGGCATCGGCGAAAAACTCCGTGAAGCCGGCGATCAGGTCGGCCTTGGTAAACACGATGTACAGGGGCGCGAACACTTCCAGGCGCTCGATGACGTCCTGCACGCGCTTGCGCAGGCTGCGCGCCAGTTGCATGCCGACGTCGGGGTCGCCGCCCAGTTCGGCGATGCTGACGGCGATGAGGATGCCGTTGATGGGCGCCTTGCGCCGGTATTTTTTCAGCAGGTCGAGAAAGCCGAACCATTCGCCGCGGTGCTCGTCGACGACGGAATAGCGTCCCGCCGTGTCGAGCACGATGCCGTCCGTCGTGAAAAACCAGTCGCAGTTGCGCGTGCCGCCCACGCCTTGCATGATCTTGCCGTCGGCGAAAGGGAACTGCAAGCCCGAATGCAGGATGGCGCTGCTCTTGCCGGCTGCCGGATTGCCGATGATCATGTACCACGGCAATTCGTACAGGGCGGCGGCGCCCGATTTGAGGCCCAGCTTGGACGTCTTGATGGTCTCGATGGCGGCCAGCATGCCCGTGCGCACGGCGTCGAGTTCGCCCAGCTGGGTGCTGCTGGCCGTGGACGCGGACGCCGCTTGCGCGGCGGCGATCTCGGCCTCGTTGAGGATGGCCTGGCCCAGCGCCTGCGCATCGCGCCGCGCCCGGCGCCGGCGCCACAGCCACCAGCCCAGCCAGGAGACAAAGGCCAGCAGCAGCAAGGCCAGCGCCCAGATCAGCGCCACTTCCAGCGCCCCGGCGCCCAGGTACAGGAACACGGCCAGCGCCACGAAGCCGAAGATGGTCAGATTACGGCTGTCGGTGAGGAAATGCCAGATTCGTCGCAGCATGATGAGCCCAGGGTGAGGTCGCAAAGCAGGGGGAATGCCGCCGCGCAGCGAGGCGGAGTCGGCCCATGCTGACAGCAATGCGGCCTGCCTTTGTTGACATATGACAAGTACCAGGCGCCAGCGCGCGGCAGGCGCCGGCGTGCCATTGACTCTGCGCAAGCAAGCTTGCAGCTGTGAAAATCGGGCCGCCACGCGGCGCTAGAATGGCTGGCGCGGCTTACTTGCCCAGCACGCGCGGTCGCGGCAATTCCGTGTGGCCAAAATCCATCATGGTCCAGCGTCCGCCCCAGCGCAGGCCCACCGATTCGGCCGTCACGCCATACAAACGGTAGCCGCGCATGGCCCAGGCATTTTTTTCAGAAATGATGAGCTTTCCTTCATGCATGAATGCGCAATCGGCCGCCAGGCCATACTGGTGATAGCTTTGAAACGCCCTGGCGTTCGTCACGTTCGGGCCGGCCGCCGCCAGCTGATCCTGGCGCGCGGGACTGCGATAGCCTTCCAGCAAGACCATGTCGTAGCCATGCACGTCCTTCATGATCTTGAAGACCAGCAGCAGGCGCTGCGCGAAATCGTGGTCGAGCAATTGCCAGTTGCGGCTGGCGCCGCCCAGCAGCGGGCGCAGCTGCGTCACTTCCGCCGTGGAAAACAGCAGCGGCGGCAAGGCCGGCGGCGGCACCAGCTGCTCGCCTTTCAGCAAGTCGCTGACCTGCTCATTGATCGCATGTTGCTGGTCCGCATAGCCACGCAGGGCGATGCGGTCGCTGGACAGCCAGGCCAGCAGCGGCGGCACGATGACCAGCACGCTGCCGGCCAGGCTCAGCCAGCGATGCCGCCACAGCAGCTGCCAGGCGCGCGCCATGCCCGACCCCGTATGCTGCTGCACGCGCTGCCACTGCGCGCCGCTGCCGCCTTTCAGGTGTTGCGCGCGCCGCTGCATGCGCCAGCCCAGGTTGACGAGCGTGTGCAGCACGATGGCGCGGCCGCCGGGGAACAGCAGCAGCCAGCAGGCAAAGCAGGCAAGCAGGAAATACATCAGGACCAGGGCGACGAACATGGGGCGCTCCGTGATGGGGATAGTCGGGGCCGGACAGGCAATTGCCCGGCGGTATCGCTAGATCGTAGGCGTCCGCGGCCCGCATGAGCGCGGTTTACATCAAGGTCAGTCGAGTTTGATCCACTGCGGAGGTGATATTTTGTCTGTATTGAAAACCGGGAATGGCCAGGCGCGCGGTCCTGACCTGCTGAGCAAGGCGGGCGCGCCTATCGAAGGCAAGGGCATCCTGTCACAACTCGAACACGGCGTCGCCGTGCCTGCGGCCAGGCCGGCCGTGCGCTGGCATCCTGACTGGCGGCACTGGAGCGCTGGCGCGCTGTGCCTGGCGGTGCTGATCACCGCCGTACTTGCCTATGAGAAGGAAGTCCCGCCCCAGCCGCCAGCGCCCGCCGCGGCCATGACGGCGCCCGGAATGCCGGCGCCAACGCTACTGCCGCACGCGATGCAGGCGGCCACCATCGTCAATACGGCGGCACCGCCCTTGCCCCAGGTGGCGGCCGCGAGTGCGCCGCGCAAGACGCCACCGCCCGTGCGCCAGGCCGCCGCGCGAGAACAGGGGACTAGGCCGGCTGTCGCGCCCGGCGACAGCGACGTCGCCTTGCTGACGGCCATGGTCGCCCATGCGCACCGGCAAGAAGGCACGGCAGCGCCTGCGCGCGACGTGGTGCTGCGCAGGCAGGAAGAAGAGACGGCGGAACTCTTGCGGCGCTGTCAGCAGCTGGGCCTGATCGAAGGCATGCTGTGCCGCTCGCGCATTTGCTCGGGCCGCTGGGACAGCGATCCGGCCTGCCACTGAGAAACTCACGTATTTCGCGGGTGAGCGGCCGCGGCCATGCGGCCTTGCAAGAAGCCTTCCATCAGCGCCAGCAAGGCCTGCGGCTGTTCCTGGTGCGGCGTATGGCCGCACTGCTCGACCATGGCGGACACGGCGTTGAGCGCCTGCGCCACGATCGTGTCGACCTGGGCCGCGCTACCGTACTGGTCCTCGCTGCCCTGCAGCACCAGCGCCGGGCATTCGACGGAAGGCAGCAGGTATTCGATGTTCCAGAACTGGAATCCATAGCTGAGCCAGGTATCCGACCAGGCCTTGAAGATGGTCTCCGTCTTGTCGCCATGGTATTTCGCCAGCGCGCGCAGCTTGCCCGCGCCAAACGCCGCGTCCGCCACGCGGATACCGTCGAGCGTGATGCCTTCGACAAACACATGCGCCGCCTCGGTGATGATGCCGCGCAAGCGCGGCGGCTGCTGCGCCGCATAGATCAGGGCGATGCTGCCGCCATCGGAGTGGCCGATCAAAAAATGGTCCTGCCCCGGCAGCAGTGCGGCGAGCACCTGCGGCAGTTCGCACAGCGCATAGTCGTGCAAGTAATGGAGCTGGCGCCGCCCCGCCAGCGGCGACGACTGACCATAGCCGTGGCGGTCATACAGCAAGCCGCGGCAGCCCGTCGCCTGGCATAGCTGCGCGGGAAAATCCTTCCACATCGCACAGCAGCCGAGTCCCTCGTGCAGGAAGACCAGGCAGGGCTTGGCGGGATCGCCTTCGATCAGTTCGTAATAGATATCGGTTTCGGCACTCAGGTTCAGTATCGGCATGGGCTAGGCTCGCAACGGGTTGCGCATCGACAGGTCGGCTGGACCTATTGTGCCATTGTCCTGCGCGGCATGCGTGGCGCCTGCGTAGAAATAGCCTGGAGGAAAAGATATGGCCGCTTGCCTGCACGGTGTTTGCGCCAGCACAAGTGAGTGCCGTTTTTCCGGCGGCGCCGCGCGCTTTTTGCCTGCGCGTTTACCTAGAATGGCTTACTCCAACAGCATGGAGCAGGCGGCTACCTTATCAGCCAGGCCGTGACACTGGCCGTCACGGCAACAGATAGGGCGTCTTGCCGCACGACGACAGGCGCGGCGTCCAAACTATCGATCAGGAGTACATCATGGAAATGAAAGTAGAACATCGCACCGGCAGCAACCTGGCACTGGAAGAAACCAATGCGCCGATGGAGCAGGAAGGAAAAAGCGCAAAAGGCGCAGCCGCACAGGACTTGAACCTGAGCGCCGCCGCCTTCACCACCTATTACACGTGGACCGCCAATGGCGTGCATCCTTCGGTCAACTTCGTCAATGCCAATGTGAAGGCCAATTCGCGCGTGTTGCTCAACATCAGCGAATATGGCGCGAATGCCCAGGACCGCTTCATTGGCGCCGCCCGCATGGCCGTGTACAACATCGCACCGTACAACGGCGGCTTCCGTGCCTGGGTGGATATCTCCTGGGGCAGCCCGCTCAAGGTACGTTTCGACGTGTTTGTCGATCCCTGATCCGGGAAACACGGCGCGTGTCCCAGCCACCAGCTGGCCGGCAGCGCGCACGTCGCTAAGGCACTGAAGGGATGGCCAAGCGTGGACGGAAACCGTGCGCGCATGACAAAAGGGCCACGTGTTGCCACGTGGCCCTTCGCTACTGCTTGTTCTGGCTCCCCGACCTGGACTCGAACCAGGGACCTGCGGATTAACAGTCCGTCGCTCTACCAACTGAGCTATCAGGGAAAGGAGGCCGAATTATATACGTCAAAATTTCTCATGTCCAGTCGTTACCACATCGTTGCTGCACGGTTGCTGCATGGCCGGCAAAACAGGCCGCCAGCGGGCAAGCCTCGACGGATGGCTGTGTCCGTCTGCGCGGCGTCACGCAAGATAGTAGAATAGCCAGGCCTTGCCGACACGCAAGGCACACAACGGCATGCCGGCTGCGAGGCGTCAACCACGCCCCGCGCGGACATGCGCTTGCAAGGTTCGCCTTGCCCCTGGCTGACTGCTCTCATCCGACATGACAGAATCAAGCGCAACCCTGGTGGACAAACCCGGCAGCGGCGACAGCTCGGCGGAAATTGCCGAGCATATGGCGGCCGCCATCGTGGCGCGCCAATTGCCGCCCGGCACACGGCTGCGCGAAGAGGCGCTGTGCCGGCTGTATGGCGTCAGCCGCACCAAGATCCGCGCCGCCCTGCTGATTCTCTCGAAAGACAAACTCATACGCATGGTGCCCGACAAGGGCGCCTTCGTCAGCCAGCCGACGGAAGCGGAGGCGCGCGACATCTTTGCCGCGCGGCGCATCATCGAGGCGGCCCTGGCGCGCGAATTCGTCGCGCGGGCCAAAGCCGCCGACTACAGGATGCTGGAGCGCCACCTGAAAGCGGAGCGCCAGGCGCTGGCCCGGGACACGCCGCTACGCTCGCAACTGCTGGGCGACTTTCACGTATTGCTGGCCGATATCGCTGGCAACGCCGTCCTGCGCGACATCGTGCGCGAACTGGTGGGCCGCAGCTCGCTGATCACCATGCTGTACCAGTCCGGCCACGCCGCGGCCTGCTCGTGCGACGAACACGGCCGCTTTCTCCAGGCCGCGCGCAGCGGCGACGCCGACCTGGCGGCGCGCCTGATGGTGGAGCACCTGGCACACGTGGAAGCAGCCTTGCGCTTCGACGGCAGCGCCGGCGAGGCCAAGAAAGACCTGGTGGCGGCGCTGCTGATGTAAGCCGCCCCATCAAAAAAGGCCGCCGATGCGGGTGCACGGGCGGCCTTGTTTCATGCGCCAGCAACCGCTTGCCGGCAAATGCGCTACTCGCTCAAGTAGATAAACTTGAACAGGAAGATGGCGGCAATGATGTAAGCCACCACCGATACCTGCTTGCCCTTGCCCGTCAACAGTTTCAATACCGCATAGGTGATGAAGCCGAAAGCGACGCCGCTGGCCACCGAATAGGTAAACGGCATCATCAGCGCCGTGATGGCGGCAGGAATGCTTTCCGTGCTGTCATCCCAGTCGATGAAAGTCAGTTCGCGCAGCATCAGACAAGCCACGTACAGCAGCGCGGGCGCCGTCGCGTACGGCGGCACCGTGTGGGCCAGCGGGGCAAAGAACAGGCTGCCCAGGAACAGCAGCGCGACCGCCACGGCCGTCAAGCCCGTGCGACCGCCCGCTTGGACGCCAGCCGCGCTTTCCACGAAGGCCGTGGTGCTCGAGGTGCCCAGGCAGGCGCCGGCGGCGATCGCCGTGCTGTCGGCCAACAAGGCCTTGTTCATGCGCTCCATCTTGCCGTCCTTCAACAAGCCGGCACGGTTGGCCACGCCCATCAGGGTGCCCGTCGCATCGAACAATTCGACCAGGAAAAACACCAGCACCACATTGATGATGCCGATCGACAGCGCGCCCATGATGTCGAGCTTGAACAGGGTCGGCTCGATGGCGGGCGGCAGCGAGACGATGCCGTTGAACTGGTTGCCGCCAAAGAAGAAGCTGGCAATGGTGATGGCGAGAATGCCGATCAGGATAGCACCCTGCACCTTCAGGCGGTCCAGCGCAACGATGATGAAAAAGCCGAGGATGGCCAGGATGGGCGCCGGCTTATGCAAGTCGCCCAGGGCGATGATGGTGGCCGGGTTCGACACCACCACGCCGGCGCTTTTCAGGGAAATGATGGCCAGAAACAGGCCGATACCGACCGTGATGGCCGTGCGCAGCGCGGGCGGGATGCTGTTGATGATCATCTCGCGCACCTTGAACAGGCTGACCAGGATGAACAGGCAGCCGGAAATGAAGACGGCGCCCAGCGCCACTTCCCAGCTCATGCCCATGCCCTTGACCACCGTGTACGAGAAATACGCATTCAAGCCCATGCCCGGCGCCAGCGCGATCGGGTAGTTCGCGTACAGGCCCATGATCAGGGTACCGATGGCGGCCGCCAGGCAGGTGGCGACAAAAACGGAGTCTTTCGGCATGCCCGCGTCGCCGAGGATGGATGGGTTGACGAAGATGATGTAGGCCATCGTCAGGAACGTGGTCAGGCCGGCCAGCAGCTCCGTGCGCACATTGGTCCCGTTGTCCTTCAGTTTGAAATAGCGTTCCAGGAACTGCATGATTAACCCCTTGTTTTGGTAAAACCGCGCGCCTGGTCTTGGACTATGCGCATCTTTTTTTCTTGCAACTATTTATTTGGTCGCTGCGTTGGCCGGCTTGAAGGCCCACCAGCGGCTGCCCGCAAAATTCCAGACCAGCCCGATGCCCGTCGCCAGCACCTGCGCCAGCCAGTAATACCAGCCCAGCTGGTGAACCAGCAGCCACATCAGGCCCGTATTGATGCACCAGCCGATGCCCAGCAAAGTGAAATACTTGGAAGCCGCCTCGCCATGTCCCTTGTCGCTTTTAAACGTGAAAAAGTAATTGAGGACGTAGTTGACGACGGAACCGAGGATGTAACCGATGCCGGACGCGGCGGCGGCGCTGATGCCGGCCCATTCCACGCCGCCCCACAGCACGCTGTATTGCACGGCCGTGCCGGAAGCGCCGACGGCGGCGAAACGCAAAAATTGGTGATGCAGGGAATGGGACATTGTCAATTTTCAAATGAGCGAAAGCAGGATCGGGCCAGAATAAAAAATGGCTACGATTGCTCGTAACCATTTTTCAGCCTGCATTTTACTGCAAGTTGCGCCCAACGTTCATATTCGCCGCCGCTTCGACACTTATTCCTTGCGCTGGCGGCGCCTGCGCAGCCATACAAACAGCGCGATCAGCAGCAAGATGCCCACGATGCCGCCCGGCAGCATGAACGGCTGCATGCGCGCCAGCACGGGTTTCTCGCCGCCGCTGCGCGCCTGCGCCACATACGCGGGGGTGACGGACACGGCCGGGTTGCCATACTGTTTCAGCACGTAATTGGCGATAGCGGCGATCTGCTCGTCCGTCAAGGGCTGCACGTAGGAACGCTGGTCGAAACGGGGCATGAACGCTTCGTGCTCCTCCCCTTCGACCTTGCGCTCGACGCCGAACAACATGGCCGAGACGAGGTTGGCCGGCGTGTTGCCGCCCGTCGCCGTGTTGTGGAACAGAGCGGGATACGCCTGGCCCGTGCTGCCGGCGCCGCTGGCCGAATGGCAGCTGGCGCAGTAGCCGGAAAACAGCACGGCACCGCTGTTGAGCGAATGGTGCTCGGTGGAACTGGCCATGCCGCGCAGCGCAGCTTCTTCGCTGGCGGCGCTGCCATAGCTGAAGGCAGCCTTGGTCTGTCCCGGCGCGCGCACGGGCGGCACCGTGCGCAGCCACGCAACGATGGCGGCCACGTCGTCATCGCGCAAGAATTGCAGGCTGTTCTGGATGGCTTCGGCCATGCCACCCGCCGCCTGCCCCTTGCCTTCCACATGGCCCGTCTTCAGGTAGGCCGTGAGTTCCGCATCCGTCCAGGCGCCGATGCCGCTGACCTTGTCGGACGTGATATTCGGCGCATGCCAGGAACCGAGCGACGCGCCCGCCAGGGTCTGGCTGCCGATTTCCGCCATCAGCGCGTTGCGCGGCGTGTGACAGGCGCTGCAGTGCGCCAGGCCTTCGGCCAGGTAGGCGCCACGGTTGATCTGCGCGCCCTTTGCCGGGTCGGGCACGAAGCGTTTACTGTCAAGGAACAAGGTATTCCAGCCCAACATGGAAAGGCGCACATTGAACGGGAATGGCAGGGCCGTCTGGCGCGCCGGCTCGTCAACTGGCTTGACGGCCTGCATGAAGTAGTCATACAGGTCGCCCACGTCCGCATCCGTCAGCTGCGCATAGCTGGTGTACGGCATGGCCGGATACAGATGGCTGCCGTCGGCGCGCACGCCTTCGCGCAGCGCGCGCGCAAAATCGGCTTCGCTGTAATGCCCGATGCCGCCTTTTTTCGATGGCGTGATATTCGTCGCGTAGATCGTGCCCAGCGGCGAGTCGATGGCGTAGCCGCCCGCATACGGCTTGCCACCCGCTGCCGTATGGCACGCCATGCAGTCGGCCGCGATGGCCAGGTAGCGGCCGCGCTCCAGACGCGCATCGGGGCCAGCCGCAGCGACTGCAGCCGGCGCGGCCGGACGGTCCGGCGTCAGCGTGACGGGCGGTGCCTGTGGCACGGCGTGCGCGGCCAGGGGCAAGATAGCCGCCAGCGCCAGACTCAGCAATAAACGGTGCATCATGCTGCCTCCCTTGCCAGGGTACGGGCGATGTCGTCGGCCGCGCGCAAACCGAGCGCGGCCATGCTGAGGGTGGTGTTCACGACGCTGGCTGACGGCATGGCGCCGCCGCCCGGCAGCCACAAATTGGCGTGATCGTGCGCGCGGCAATTACCGTCGACGACGGAGTCAAGACGGTTACGGCCCATGATGACGCCGCCCATGATGTGGTTATTCGCGTTCAGGCTGTCGGTGATGTGGAATTCCACGGCGCCGAACAGCTTGCCGATGTGCTCGAGCTGCGCATGCGCGGCCTTCGCGCCATCGCGCACGTAATCGCCCACGTCATAGTAAATGTCGGGGCAGGCCAGACCCAGCGGGTCCTTGCGCGTCTTGCTCAAGGTCAGGCGGTTGTGCGCCTCGGGCAACGGTTCCAGGCTGATCGACAAGTCCACGCCGAACGCGGCGCGGCGGCGGATCTCGTCGTCGAGATCCTTGCCCACCAGGCCCAGCTTCAACGACTGCTGCGTGGCAGGTCCCACCCTGGTGATGTTGTTCAGGATCATCTTGTTGGCCGAATACTGCGCGCGGAAGGCCCCATCGCGCGGTCCGACCAGGCAGCTGCTCTGTGCGGGACCACGGCCCGTCCAGATCGGCTCGTTGGCGAGGAAGGTACAGTGGAAGCCCGAGTGGTCCATCATGTTGCGGCCGACCTGATCCGAACTGTTGGCGATGCCGTTCGGATTGTTCCGGTTCGCCGCCAGGAGTAAAAGGCGCGGCGTTTCGATGCCGTTGCAGGCGATCACGAAGGCCTTGCCCGTCGCCATGTGCGACTGTTTTTTCGCGTCATACCAGTGCACGGCCGTCACGCGGTTGTTCTGGTCCGTATCGATGCGGTAGACGACGGCCTCGGCCAGCACGCCCGCGCCCTTCAGCTCGGCCCGCTCCACGTGGTGGATGCCGTTGTACATGGCGCCGATGGGGCAGATCGGCTGGCAATTGTTATTGCCGCAGCAAGTCGGGCGGCCCTGCCACGGGCGCGTCGAGCGGCCTTGCGGAATCGGCACGGAGCGGTAGCCGTGCGGGTTGACCACTTCGGCGAAGCGCTTGTCGCCATAGCCCCATGGCACCATGTCCATCGGATACGGCGCGCTGCGCTCGCTGGGCGATTGCAGGGCGGGATCGTTGGGGCCGGCTACGCCCATTTCCTGCTCGGCGCGGCAATAGTACGGTTCCAGCTCATCGTAGGAAATAGCCCAGTCGCGCCCTACCCCGTAATCGCTTTTCATGCGCATGTCGGACGGCAAATGGCGCCAGCACGACGCAGCCCAGTGCCAGGTGGTGCCGCCCACCGTGCGCAGATAGCCTTGCTGGAAACTGCTGCCGCTGGGGCCGGACAATTCCACGTAGTTATTCTTTGGGAAATACAGCGGCGCGGGCGCATTGTCCGCCTGCGGATACAGGCCCTGGAAGTCGGAACCGACGCGGTTCTCGAACGGCATGTTGCGCCAGTTTTCCACGGCTTGCCCCCGCTCGATGCGCAGGCCCGCTTCCAGCATGATCACGGAATGGCCCTGCGCGGCCAGCTGGTCGGCCATCATGGCGCCGACGACGCCGGTCCCGACGATGACGACATCGGCGACGACGTCGCCATTACTCTTGAATTGGGGTGATTTCATTTTGCTTGCTTGCCTTTCGGTTCGGGAGTGCCAGTGGTGGCCGGGGCCGGTACGGGTTTTGGCGCCACGGGCGCGGCGACGCGCACGGCCGGCGGCGCCTTCAGCCACCACAGGGGGCCGTAATTGCAATAGGTGGGCACGACCTGGCCATCGGCCACCGTGCGGTACATCAACGCTTCCGCATACGCGACGACGATGGACTTCGTGCCCTGCGCGGGATGGCCGGCAACAGTGCCCGTGTACCAGGCGGCAACGATGGCCAGCGCCAGCTCGCGCAAGCCGGCGTCCGCAGCGGTGGCGGCCGCCAGCAGCGCCTTCGCGTCCTGGCCCGTGACGAGCAGCGCACCCAGTTGCGGCAAGCGGTCGGCGAAGCCGGGCACGTTGCTGTGCATGGCTTGTTCGATGCGCGCCGCCGTGGCGGCGGACAGGTCGCGGTGGCCCGTGATGGTTTGCGACAAGGTGTAGAACAGCATGGTGGCCGGCGCCAGGCCGGGCGCCGGGGCGCTGGCCGGCGCCGGCATGGCGGCGGACAGGGGATTGCTCCAGAAACCGGCCTGCGCCAGCAAGGCGGCCAGGCCGATCAGGGCGTGGCGGCGGCTGATGTGGGGAAGGGATGAAACGGATGCTGCAGATGGTTCGCTGCCTGGATGGTTCATGAGACTCCCGCAAGACTTGTTGTTTTATTGACTTCGATGATTGCGCTACAGTGCATTTGCGCATAAATGGAACCGGTTCCATATTATCCTACAGAAGTAAATAGTCTGCCAATGAAGTACTACTACTACAGAGACACTGGCCGGTGCAATGCCTGCATGGATTGATGAGTTTCGCGCAGGCAAAACGCCAGTCCCGGCTGGCAGCCCAGGCGGTAATGGAAGTCGAGCACGCTGCCGCCAGCCAGGACCGGTTTGCCCGGCAGGGCCAGGGGCAGGTTCAGGCTGCAGTCATGGTCGCCCAGCACGATGTCGCCATGCACGCGGATGCGCGTCAGCAGGCGCGGCGCCTGCGCCAGCACGTCGGGCAGACGGATGCTGGCGGCCGGCAAGCTGTCGCCCAGTTCACCCTGCCAGGCGCGCAAGGCGTCACCATCGAGGGCAAACACGCGGCCCCAGTCGGTGCAAGGCTCGCCCGGCGCGCGCCGGTCCAGGCCCAGGTGCACGGTGACGGATGCCGGCAACAGCGCCGCCGCAGGCGCTTGCGCGTGCAGATTGCGCAGGATAGCCACCTGCGGCTCCTTGCCCAGCGCCGTATTCATGGTCTCGCTGACGATCACGTCCGGCATGGCGCCGGCAGAAATGCGATAGGCGGCCGCATCGGCGCAAATGTACTCGGCGACGTGGCCATCCAGATCCACGGCTGTGATCAGGTCGCGCGCATACGCCAGGGTCTCGGCATGCACGTCGAGGATGGCAAACTGCACCAAGTCCGCATCAAGCATGGCCATCACCGGCAGGGCCAGCAAGGCGAACGGGCCGCAGCCCGCGTACAGCACGTGCACGGGCCGCCCGCCGCTGACGCCCAGCCGCTCGCGCACGGCCAGCGCCAGGCCCTGGATGAAGGCGGCGCTGCGGTACGGTTCGCGCGCGCACAGGCCCGCCTGCACGGGCGAGATGGCCCAGCCGCTAGGGAGAAAACTTTCGCCATCGCGCAAACCATCTTGCCGCTCCATGGACAGGCGCGAATGGCGTTCGACGAGCTGGCGCAGCTGCACCGTTTCGCCGACCAGGCTCGCCAGGGAACGCTGCGGATCGCACAGCGCAGCGGCGATGGCGGTCAGTTCGGCGCGTGCCGAAGTCACACGCGACTCCACGGAAAAGGCGGGATACAGACAAAATGCATGGCGGCTTCCTTGAAATGATTGCCAGTACGCGGAAAAATTGGCAGCATAGCAAATAACTGTACGCCTGTTAATCCATCTCCAGCTGCAAACACCTACCGGAGCACCGATGCACGTCTTGCCGCTTTCCGCCCCCTACCAATTGCGCGTCCAGCGCGACGATGACGATGGCTTTGCCGCCGCGCTGTACCGTTCCACGCGCGACGACTTGCGCCAGATATCGGCCGAGCCCGCCGTCATCGAACAGCTGATCGCCATGCAGCAGCGCATGCAAAGCCACGGCTATCGCCAGGCGTATCCGCACGCCGCGTACCTGGTGCTGCAGCACGGAGACACGCCCATCGGCCGCCTGATCCTGGACCGCCGGGACCAGGTGCTGCACCTGATCGACATCGCCATCCTGCCCGCCGCGCAAGGCCAGGGCGCCGGCAGCGCCGTGCTGCGCGGCCTGCAGGCGCAAGCGGGGGCGGAGCAATGCCGGATCCACCTTGCCGTCAACAAAAGCAACGCCGCCGCGCGCGCCCTGTACCAGCGGCTGGGCTTTCGCCGGCGCGGGGAAAACGAGGTGCAGGAGCAACTGGAATGGAGCGCGCCATAGTGCCGGCACAACATATCCCCAGCAGCTGGCTGCAGCTACCGCTGCACTTTGACGTGGCGCGCATGCAAGGCGACAGTGACCAGTTCGCCGCCGGCGAGTGGATCAGCCATTTCAATACGGGCGCCTACGACCAGGGCTGGAGTTGCGTGCCGCTGCGCTCGGCAGGCGGCCAGGCCGGCCACATCATGCCCATCGACGGCGCCGCCTACGCCGCCACGCCGCAACTGGCGCGCTGCGCCTGCCTGCGCGAGGTGCTCGCCAGCTTCGCATGCGAGATCCGCGCCGCGCGCCTGATGGCCTTGGCGCCAGGCGCCCTCATCCGCGCGCACCGCGATGCCGGCACGTCGCTGGCCGATGGCTTGATCCGCATCCACATCCCCATCCACACTTCGCCGCAGGTGCTGTTTACCATCGATGACGAGACGGTCCACTTCACGGCCGGCCACGCCTGGTACATGGATGCCAGCTGCCTGCACGCCGTGCATAACCGGGGCACGGCGCCGCGCATCCACCTCGTGCTCGACTGCGTCACCAATGCCTGGCTCGAAGCGCTGTTCGCCTCGGCCGGCTTCGTGCCGAAGGCGGCCCCCAAATATGGCGCCCCCGGCATCCACGATGGCAATGTGCACGCCGTCATCGCCCAGCTGCGATTATCGCCCTCGCCTGCCAGCCTGGCGCTGGCCAGCGAACTGGCCGCGCTGGCCGCCTTGGCCGACGGGAACGCGCCTTGAGCGCCGCGCCGGGCCTGGCCCAGCAAGAACGCCTGCTGGCCAGGGGCGAGACGGTGGCATGGCATGAGGGCATGAACTTGCGCGGCTGGTATCCACTCTACGTAGAGCGCGGCGATGCGCTGGCGGACGCTGCCATGTGCTGGCGCGACCTGGGAGAAACGGCTTTCGGCGACGCCTTCTTTGTCAATACCCTGGCGCGCCAGCCGCATGAGGAGCGCCGCGTCTGCCGCACGCCGCTGGCGGCGCTGGCCACGCTCGGCGATTGCCTGGCGCCCGATGCCTTCATCTTCCACGTCTCGCGCTGCGGCTCAACCCTGCTGAGCCAGCTGCTGGCGTCGTTGCCGCAATGCATAGTCATGTCCGAGCCACCCGTCATCGACTCGCTGCTGCGCCTGTACCACGACAGCGGCGACCCGGCAGCCAGCATCACCCTGCTGCGCCAGGCCATCCTGGCCCTGGGACAGCGCCGCTCGGGCAAAGAGACGCATTTCTTCATCAAGTTCGACTGCTGGCACATCCACAGCCTGGACTTGCTGCGGCAAGCATTTCCCGGCACGCCCTGCCTGTTCGTCTACCGCGAACCGCCAGCCGTGCTCGCCTCGCACCAGCGCCAGCGCGGTCCGCAAATGGTGCCCGGCATGCTGCACCCGGCACAGCTGCCACTGCCCGCGCACCAGCTGGCGCCGGGCGATATCGATGGCTATACGGGCCTGGTGCTGGCCAGCCTGTTCGACGCCGCCTTGCCCCATGCGGCCGCCGGCCAATTGCAGCTCATTAACTACAATCAATTGCCCGGCATGGTATTGGACGACTTGCTGCCCCGCTTTCGCATCGCCCCCACCGCCGGACAGCTGCAATCGATGCGCGAACGCGGCGGCGTGCATGCGAAATATGGCACGGTATTCCGGGGCGACGCGCCGCATGCGGTAAGCAGCCCGCCGGCCATGGCGGAGCAGATACAAGCAGGCTATCAGGCACTGGAAGCGCTGCGCATAGGAAATTGAAGCTGCATCAGCGTGCCATCGGCACTCGCCATGAAAGGCAAAAAAGCCCGGTGAAGGACCGGGCTTTTTTGCGTGGCAACTGTTGCACTGCGCTGAGCGGCCGCGCCTCAGCCTGGAAAAGCTACTTAACCGCGTTGCGTGCGACGGCGGCGTGCCATGAAACCCATCAGACCCAGGCCGGCAGCCAGCATGGCATAGGTCGACGGTTCTGGCACGGCCGTGACCGATACGTTGTCGAGTGCCGCACCCCACACGCTGTTTTTATTATTCCCTTGAAAGTACAAGGTGCTGTTGGCAGCGGTGGCAATAAAACTGAACCCTTCGTTTACCCAGCCCATGTTGGAAGGAGACCGGCCCGTACTGTCAAAAGTGAAGCTGTGCACGCCCGTGACGCCCACATCCACCAACTTGAGGCTGCCGCCACCTTCGGCATTGCCGGCCAGGCTAAAACTGACGTTGTACTGCTGTCCTACCACTGTGCCGAAAGACTGCGAAATACGTCCGCCAGAACTGCCATTCAAATCCAGGCTGTAATTGCCCTCCGCATGCTTCCAGTATTGATTGATGATGTCGACGCTGCCGCTGTCCACGTTCCAGGCGCCCAGACGCCCGCCGCTGTTTATCTGAGCGAACGGGCCACTAAACGTACTCGATTCGAAGCCGCCATTGCTCAACAAGTTAGCGTGCGCCATAGGCGCAACCAGAATCAGTGCAGCTACACCAGCCAAAGCAGTCAACTTACGCATAATCCAATATCCCTTTTATTTTATTCAAGAAATTTATTTTTCCTGAAGTCATCAGCTTAAGGCTGGAAAATTAAAAAATCAATAATATTCTTAAGTTAATAACAAATAATTCGTCAAGCTTCGGCCGCTTTCGCATCGGAGCTCCGGCGATCATGAAATTGAAAATGATGTGGATGACGCAATGATGTGCAACGCACAAGCGGGCAAACCCTGAAATGTAAAAAGCCCAACCGGTAAAGGCTGGGCTTTTCGATACTGCTGATGTTCTGGCTCCCCGACCTGGACTCGAACCAGGGACCTGCGGATTAACAGTCCGTCGCTCTACCAACTGAGCTATCAGGGAAAAGAGGCCGCATTCTATAGGGGAAATTTTACGATGTCCAGATTTCCCCCAGAAAAATGTGTATTTTTCCGGCGCCACCCTGCCCGGCGGCCGTCAGCCGGGTTGCTCTTGCGGATAGTAGTCAAATACCAGCACGCGACCCAGCCATGGCTTGAGCTGCTCGACAAAGGCCAGGTGGGCCGCATGGCTCAGGTACACGTCGCGCGCGCCGGCGTCATCGAAGGTCAGGGTAAAGCAATCGGTAAAGCCGTCATCGAGGCCTTCCGGGCTGACATTCGGCCCCCACTCAAAGTGCCGCACGCCGGGAATGCGGTGTTTCAGCTGGGAAAACTCGTAGACGAGCTCGGCGTGCTTGGCAGACGTGATGCCATCGAGGAAGTCGCACAGGACGATATGGCGCAAGGCGGAGGTACAAGTCATGGGAAGGGGCTCCTGAAGTGATGCCTTCAGGATAGCGCAAAACGCGATCACGCACCGGCCGGCTCCGCGGGCTGCGGCGGAAAACAAAAAAGGCCATGTTTTTCAACATGGCCTTCCGAATTCTGGCTCCCCGACCTGGACTCGAACCAGGGACCTGCGGATTAACAGTCC
>NZ_JCAQAV010000014.1:0-109190 GCF_059617925.1 Janthinobacterium sp. JF4
TGGAGACTACCTTGCTCAACTATTTAAAGCTTTACAACCACCACATTCCACAACGGGCCATCGGTACCAAAACACCCATCCAGGCGCTCAAAGAATGGCAGCAAAAGAAACCGGAACTATTCGTCAAGCGCGTTTATGATCAAACGGGACTGGACAAGTGAACTCTATTTCATTTATGGTCTGGTTTTATCTATGATAGTTTGAACTGATGATTTTTCTCGTCTTTTTTTAAATGGTATAAGTGATGGATCTTCCCAGTGATGTTTTTCCACCTAGTATTTTTTCACCGGGTGCAAAATTTGGTACGAAAGTTATTTTAATATCTTCGTTGTTGTCTTGAATATATATTTCAAAATCTGAAATATTTCTTTGCTCTTTTTTGAATTCATCCAAAACCACGAGCAATTTTTCAAGATTTTTTCCGGAAATTTTTCTCTTCCAAGTTTTCCATGTTGGGTGTATGTTTTTCCATATCGCTATCGGAATGGGAAAGGTTTGTTGGCGTACTCTACTAATTAATATTTTTTCTTTATTATATATTTGTGTTTTTTCCATATATTATCATTGTTGAGCAAAGTGATGATTTTTGATCTGCCTTGATTAGTATGTATCCCCACGAGAAAGAAAAAAAATCCTCGTACTTTGTCGATGTTTCAGCTGATTGACCTAGTGACTTTGAAATTAGCTTACTTAGATATTTTTTTTCATTGATCATGTCTGAGTGACTGGAGTCATAGCCAAGTCTGTTTGTGATTCCATCTGTCCAGATTATTTCAATAATGCAAAGAATTCCATTTTTAAATCTGAGATTCACTCTTGTTTTTAAATTAAGAAATTGAATATTTTGCATGCTATATGTATCAAATTCATTAATTTTTCCAAAGATCTCAAGAGATTCTATATTTTTTATTTCTTCAGTTGATGTATTTTTGTTTAAGTGAAAGTTCTCATTTATTTCGATATCTCCAGTATTTTTATTTATATTCATTTACGGCCTCGGAAATTTAAATATTTTTGCGTTAGCTTTGAGTTTTGATATATCTGAATCATCAAGAAAGTATTGATTTCCTCCTCCTGCGCCTAGTAATGTATTTGCCAATGCTTTTCCCGTGCCTGCACAGATATCTTCCGACAGTTTGAAGGCTTGAACCTGATCTCTCATCGGTCGCGCCCCTGGAGTGTTTCCGGAATGTGAAATTTGCGTTAAATTATTGTATGCCAATGCGCTTCCATTTGCGGAAGTAAGTGTAATTCTATCGCTGTAATAATTTCCGGGTTTGGGGCCATATGGATAAAGGGCATATAAGATAGTCCCTTTTTTTAAAACAATATTTGTATATGCATCGACTCCTGGGTAGGGGGGCTTACCTTGCCATTTGGTTGCTGAAGCTGATGGATTTTTACCAATACAAGGATTGCATGGTGTATTTTTTGCACATTTTTTTGCTAATCCTAATGGATCATTCCAGCCAGTGGGATTTGGTGCATATGTATATGTATTTAATCCACCAAGCAAGCCAATCGGATCTTGCGTCACATACCTAGCTACATCCGGATCATAGTAGCGATACCGGTTATAAAACAGTCCAGTCTCTTGATCCTCATACTGCCCCTGAAACCGCAGCGGCTGCTCGATTTCACCCTCGACGTGCAGCAAACGCCCCCACGCTTTGTAACGCCCGCTCCAGACCACGTTCCCTTGCGCATTCGTCAACTCGCGCGGCGTGCCCAGGTGATCGCAGTGGTAGTGGGTGATGCGGTCGTGTGGCGCCGCGTCATCGGCTGCCGCCTGGATACCTTGCCATGCCGATACCTGCAGCGTTTCGGTGTCCGCTTGTTCTTGCGCAATCGCGGCCTGCAGTTCGGCGTCGTGCCGGGTGGCAGGCAAATCCCATTGTGCGACGCGCGGCAGGTGGACCGCGCTGGCCTGGCGACAGGCTTGCGAAGCGATCCTGGCCAGCGGCACGAAGCTGTCCGGCTCGTACAAATATGTGACCGTCTCCTCGTGCCCAAGTTCCTGTGCCAGCGTGTCGCCATCCCAGACGAAGAAGGTGGTAGCGGCGCTCGTGCGTGCGGGCTGGTCTTTGGTGATGTCTTGCTGATTGCTCCAGCGTGCTTCTTCTACCCGCTTGGCGATGCGGCGGCTGAAGGCGTCATAAAAATAACGGGCGCGGTGGCGCGATTGGCGTTCCGTCCTGGTGGCGTGGCTGAGGCGGTTTTCGGCGTCGTATTCGAGCGCCAGATCGCTCCACGTCGACTCCCTGCCCGGCGGATGGAAGCGCTTGCCGGTGGCATTGCCTTGCTCGTCGTAAGCGTATTCGGTATCGCCGTAGCGTGTCAGTACGTTGCCGGTGGCGGGAGCCGTGTCGACCAGATTGCCTGCCGGATCGAAGGCGAAGTGTTCGGCCAGGCCCGGTTGCACGGCGGACAGCAACTGGCCGACGGGGTCGTAGGTATAGCTGAGTTTGCCGAGCGGGCCGGCAGCCGTGGAACCCGTTTGGAAAATGGTGGTCAGGTTGCCCTGCGCATCGTAGTCGAAGCGGCGTTCGCGCACGGGGACGGGCGCATCGGCGCCACGCGCCAGGGTCAGCTGCGTGAGCCGCGATTGCGGGTCGTACTGGCGCGTGGCGAGCAAGCCGCTGCTGCCCAGCTGCCGCTGCTTTTCGCGGTGCAGCTTGTCGCGCTCGACATCGACCACGGCCTTGCCTTGCCATAGCACGCCATGCCAGTGGCCGGAACCATAGCGCAAGGTATCGATGCGGCGTCCGTTCGGCAAGACCGTCTGGATGCGGTTGCCCAGCTCGTCGTAAGAGTGCGTTATGACAAAGCTGGCGTCTGGCGCGCGCGGGGCATTCGGCAACCTGGCCATCTCGGGCAGCGTTTGCAAAAAGCAGGCGCTGCGCTCTTCGATCAGCTGGCCCAGCGCATCGTGGACAAAGCGCTGTTCCGCTTGCGGTGCGGATACGGCCGTCAGGCGGCCCAGTGCATCGTAGGCGTAGCGCACCACGCCGTCCGCCGTGGTCTTGGCTTGCAACAAGCCGAGTGCGTCGCGCAGCAGCTGCGTGCGCTGGGTGCCGCACTCGCTGGCGGTCAGGTTGCCGGCCCGGTCATAGCTGTATTGCGTGCGCTTGCCGTCGAACCCCGTTTCCGACGTCAGCCAGCCTTCCGCGTGATACGCGAGTTGATAACTTTCGCCCTTGGCGTTGATCAATTCCGTCAGTTGCAGCGCGCTATCGTAGCGATACTGTAAAGACTGGCCAATGGCGTCCGTGCGTTCCACCGGCAAGCCCTGGCCGTTGTAGCGGTAGCGCGTCTGCTGGCCGGCGCCATCCACGTGCAAGACCAGATTGCCGTCTGCATCGTAGGCGTAGTGTTCCCGTGTTTTGTCTGGTGCGATGAGCCCCGTCAGGCGGCCGAGGCCATCGTACTCATAGCTGCTGACGTGGCCCATGGCATCGCGTGCAGCCGTCAATCTTCCCTGCTTGTCGTAGCTGTATTCGCTGCTGTGGTCGGAACAGTCCGTGTAGCTGGTAAGCAAGCCCTGGCGGTTGTACTGGAAATGCTTGCTGCCGCCCCTGGCGTCGATCAGTTCCACCAACTGGCCGCGCTGGTCGTAGCGGTAGCGTGTGACGTGGCCCAGGGCGTCCGTGATGCTGACGGGACGGCCTGCCGCATCGTATTTGCGCAGGGTGGTGTTGCCCAGCGCATCCGTGAAGGCGACGGGCTGGTTCTGGCCATCGTATGCGATGTTGTTGCTGTGTCCCTTGGCATCGGTGCTGCGGGTCACGTTGCCGGCTGCATCGTAGGTGTAGCGGGTGGCGGCGCCGTGGGCGTCGATATCGGCCAGCAGCATGCCGTCGCGGTCCCACTCGCGCCGGCCCAGCGAGACGGCCTTGCCGTCGATGACGCGGCGTACCTCGGTGACCAGCCAGTTGGCGTCGAAGGTGTATTCGAGGACGCCGCCGTTTTCCGTGACGCGGCTGGTGTCGTTGTCCACGTAGTCGATGCGCGTGTGCTCGCTGCAATCTTGGGCGCGCGTGACGATGGCGCGCGCCTGGTAACTGTTGGCCAAGCTAATGGGATGGTGCTGCGTCAGCTCCTGCTCGCTCAAGGGGGAACCGCTCCAGCGGGCGCGCAGCGCGTCCAGGCTGATCCATTCCAGCTCGTAGGCAAAGCCCGTGTAGCTGCTGCATGAGGTGAGCAAATGGTGACGATAGGCATAGCGGCGCGTATCGCCCAGCGCATTCGACTGGCTGGCCAGGTTGTGGCGCGGCGGGAAGGGCGCCAGGGTATCGTTCGTCTCGAGGGCATACGCGTAGCGGACGTGGCAGAGGCGGCTGCCGTCGGGCAATACCTCGTCGATGCTGCCGATGTGGATGGCCGTTTCCTCAGCTCCGCGCATGGCTTCGAGCACGCCGCCATCGTCGCTGCGCAAGCGCAGCAGCACTTCGCCCGGTTTTGCATCGATCAACCGGTCGATGCTGATGCCGCGTCCATCGCGCCCTTCGCTGCGCACGAGCGCAAAGCGTTGCGTGGCGACGGGAGCGGACGGGGCCAGCATGGCGTTGACGCCGTCGTAGCCGTGCGGCAGCCAGCCGCCTTCAGCATGCGCGTAGCGGTCGACGCTGCCGTCGCGCCACAGCACGGTAAAGGTGTTGGCGCCGTCGCGCGTCAGCGTAAAACCTTCCTTGCGGCTGTCGTACTGCTGGCCCGGTTCCAGGCCCGGCAGGCCCAGGGCGCGGCCGCTGTCGTCGTGCAACACGATGCCTGCTTCGCACAGCGACAAGCTGGTGGTGTAGGGCGTGGACCAGCGCGCGCCCAGCAAGCCCCAGTCCTCGCATTCGGCGCCGGAACGGTAGCAGCGCGTCCAGGCGATGGGGATGCTGCGTTCGAGCGCGAAATCCGTCTGGTACAGGATTTCCTGCCCCGTGCCGAAATGCACGGGCTTGCGGCCCTTGACGGGTTTTTTTGCGGGGCCGCTATCCTTGGGGCAGCAGTCGGATGGCGGCTCCGATTTCGGTTCTTTCTTGCCGCGGCTCTTGCCGTCGTCGCCGCCGTTTTTGGGGGGAGGTTTGTCGAGTTTCGGGGGCGGCTTGTCCGGCTTTTTGCCGACCAGCTTGTCCTTGACCTTGTTGATGCTCGGCGCCGCTTTTTTGCCGAGGAACTTGCTCAGTATTTTTCCGCCTGGAACCTTGCTGAAGACCGCCGCCTGCAGTACTGTGCCTGCCGCATTCGTGACGATGTCCGAGACCGTATTGAGTAAATCAGGGGTCTTGCCTGTCAATAGGTAGTCGGCCGCCTGGTCGAGCACCGTGGCCGACGCTTCCATTGCCGTGCCTGTCGCAAGGGTCGCCGTGCCGGTAACCGCGCCGGTTGCTGCCGCTGTTTCCATCGCGGCAGCTGCCGGCAGGCCAACGCCGGTTGCCGCAGCGCCCAGTCCGGCGACACCCAGCACGGCGCTGCCTGTCAGAACGGCGCCGCCCACGTCTACCAGATCTTCGGCGGCGCCATGCATTTTCTTGGAGCCATGATCCTTGTAATCCTGTGCCGCTTCCCGTATCGCCGCCTTCAGTTCCTTGAGCACGGGCTTGGCCGCCTCCCCACCCCGCTCATAAATCTTGCCCAAGGTATTGCGCGAATTCATCCACACTTCGCGTCCCATCTGCACCAGATTGGCGCCGTTGGCGCGGTGGATGGGGCTGGCGACCTTGGTGTCGACCTGCTTGCCGACGGTGCCGCTCTTGACGCCGCCCGCCTTGCCGGCCGCGTCGCCCTTGACGGTGGGAATGATGCTGCGCTGGTGCAGGATGACGGGCTCGCTGTGCGACTTGACGTTGGGCGAGGCGTTCTGCGCTTCCGCAAACTCACCGATGATGCTGTAGGGAATAGGGGGCGTGCTGGAGCCGACGGGCGTCTTGCATATGTCGGGGCTGAGGCTGACGCAATAGAAGCGCTCCGACTTGGTGACGGTTTCATTCGTCATGGTTTCTTGCCCTGCCCGGCGGCTTCGCTTAGTGCTTCCTGCGCCTGTTCCAGCAGTTCGATGCGGGCGATCTGCGCCGGCTCCATCAGGTGCAGCAGGCGCGACGCGACCTGGCCCGCGTCGGCCGGCACGATGGCGCGCCACACCAGCTCCACAGTGGCCGCCTCGGGGTCGACCAGCACCGTATCGATGGCCAGGCGCCAGACGAGCAACTGGTCGTTCTTGTCTGCCAGCAGCAGGCACAGCATCTGCCGTGGCAGGGCGAAGCGCAGCACGGTGTTGCCGCGCGGGTCGATGCGGGCCGAGCGATGGTCGTGGCGGCACAGATTGGTCAGCGTGAATTGTTCCCGTCCCGCCAGGTACGGACATTGCTGGTCGGGCGGCGTGCTGTTCCAGTACGCGAAATCGAAGTCCTCTGGCAGGGCGGGGATGTCGTCGGCATCCCATTGATCCTTGACGACGATGCTGCCTGCCAGCGCGCGGCGCGGCAGCCAGCCACGGCCGATAACGGCCAGCCCCGCCGGTGCGGGCAACTCCTTGCCGCCCGCGCCTTGCCAGAATTGGGCGGCCGTGCACGGCAGCGACGGATACGTGATACGGGGCGCGGGCACCTCGTCGATATGTTTCGCATCCAGGTACCAGTGCCGCGCAAAGCCCCGTCCCAGGGGATTGGCCTGGCAGGAATCGTGCGCCGCCGCATTGCAGTCATCGGCCTCGATGCGGCATTGCCCGCCATACGCGTAGGCGTAGTGCAGCGGCAGTTGCAGGAACGCTTCTGGCGCGGATAGCTGCCACGGATTGGGCCGCAGCAAGCCCACGGTGGCGACGCGGGCGCAACCCTGCGCCAGGCGCGTCAGGGTGGCTTTCTTGCGGAAGGCGCGTTCGCCACACACTTGCAGGGTCTTGTCGATCAGGGTCTTCTTTTCCGACTGCACCTTCAGGTTGACGAGAAATTGCGGCATCGCCTGGCCGCGCGGCGCGTGCGCCACGCCATTGATGATCACGTCGCAACCCGGCTTGTATGGCGCGAAATCGCTCTCCTGCACGGCGCCTGCCTGCGTGTCGTCACCCAGGTGCCGGTCTTGCGTGGCCAGCGGCGACTGGCGCGCCATGGGCAGCAGGCTGGCCAGGCCGTCCGCGCCGCAGGGACCCAGGGTGTAGCCCATGCGCGCCACCACCACATGGAAGGCCTCGCCGAATTGATCGACCATGTCGAACTGGCTGGCCGCATGCGGCGTGCGGTTGTCAAACAGCAGGTTGGGGATGTTGAAATGGGCGGTGCCGGGGGCGTTCATCGTCAGCCCGGGTTGTTGTCGATGTCGTCGCCATGGATCTGCACCTTCGATCTGCCGCGGATGATGATTTCATCGGCAACCAGTTCGATGCGTCCCGGCGTGATGGTGATGCTGGAGGTGCCCACCGTCATCGTGTGCGAATCGGTGGCCGTGAGCGTGCTGTCGGCGCCGACGATGACGCTTTTCGCCAGGCCGATCTGCTCCGCCTGCGCCAGCACCACGGTGGTGTTCATGGCGCCGATGACGGTGGTCTGGTAGGCGGCGCCGATGGTCAGCACCTTGGCCAGGCCGATCGTTTCTTCCTTGGCGAGGGTCACCCGTTCTGAACGGTGGCCGTCGATCTGCACCTGCTCGTTGCCGCCCACGTGTTCACGGCGGTTGTCGCCGATGTCGATGTGTTCGTCATGGTCGACGCGCTCACGGCGGTTGTTGTGCACGGTGATGTCTTCATCGTGGTCCACCGTTTCCGTGCGGTCGCGCTTGACGTGCACCGTTTCATCGCGGTCGATGGTTTTCCTGCGGTCATTGCCCACCCAGTGCGATTCGTCATGCTCGACTTCGATGCGCTGGTCTTTTTCCGCATGCAGCCACAGCTCTTCCGCGTCCTTGCGGTCTTCGAAGCGCAGGGCGTTGGCGTGCGCGGCGGAACCCTTTTTTGACGAGCGGCTCAGCATGCCGCTCTGCGTCTTGTTGGCCGGTAAGTCCCATGGCGGCATGTTGCGCGCGTTGTAGACGCAGCCGATGATGATGGGCATGGCGACGTTACCGTCGAGAAATTGGACGGCCACTTCCATGCCCACCCGGGGCAGGCTGATGTGGCCGAAATTCGGGCCGGCCCAGTTCGATATCACGCGTATCCACGGCGAACTCTTGTCGTCGAAGGTGCCCAGGCGGTCCCAGTGGAATTGCACCTTCACCCGTCCATAACCGTCCGTATGGATTTCCTCGCCGGGCGGCCCGACGACGGTGGCCGTCTGCACGCCGTAGATCTTCGGTTCGCGGCTGTGGAAATTGCGTCCCGGGCGCCAGGGAATGGCGCGGGGGATGCACCTAAACGTGTTGCTGTAGTGAGATGTGGCGCCGTGGCCTTGCTGGTAGTTGTTGCTGGCGTAGTGGTGCACGGACAGGATCAGGTATTCGCCAGCTGCGCTGTCGAAATGCCCGTCCAGGGTGAACCAGCGTCCCGGCTGCGCCGTGCGGTCATTGCCCTGCGCCTCGAACAGCTGGCCCTGGGCGTCACGCTCTTCCATGCGGCGCTGCGCCAGCGCCTCGCCATCGTCGAGGTTCTTGAAACCGTAGCTGCCCGTGTTTTCATACACTTCCAGCGCCGGCACGGCGCCTTGCCGGTTCAGCGAGTCGCGGCTGGCGCGTGCGCTGCGCGGGTTCTTGAAATTGAAGCTGGCCACCGTCATCTGGCTTGGCGCCATGCGCCGCACCGTGCTCCATTGATGCACGCCATCATCTTCCAGGGAACCGGCCTGGTGCTGGAAGGGTATTTCACTCAGATCACCGTCGATGGGCTTGCCGGTGGTGCTGTCGTCGGACAACCACAAGGTATGGCCGTCGGATCTGTGTTCGTAGCGGTAGTGCCAGCCCAGCTGTTCCCAGTGGCGATGCAGCAGGTTGTGGTCGCTCTCGTTGTGCTGGCACGTGTAGGTGATGGCGGGATCCGGGCCGCTGGCGGCCAGCTTGTAGTCGCGCATCAGGTAGTCATCGAAGACCTTGTCCGTCAGCGCCGCCACCGTCAAGCCGTGGAAGGCGACATTGTTTTGCCGCAAGTGCAGGTGCGATAGCCACGGTTCCAGCACCATTTCATAAAATGCGAAACCGCCGTCCGTGCGCAGGAAGCGGAACTCGAACACGTAACCATTGAAGTAGCGCAGGGTGCCGTCTTCTCGCACCAGTTCGATGGTCACCATCTTGCCCATCACTTTGTCGAGCGCGATGGCGGCATCGTCGGACAGCACTTCCACCACATAGGAAAAATCGCGCGACAGGCTTTCGCTGGCGGCCAGGCTGTTGGCCAGGAACTGGATGTGGGCCGGGCCATCGCCATGCGGAAAGTGCAGGCGCAGCAGGCGCTGGCCCTGCATGTCGCCCAGTAATGCCGTCCATGCCGCCGTCGTATCGGGGAACTGGCTCATCGCGCATCGCTTCACGGTAGGAATCGTTGACGGACTGTAGCAATAGCGAACACTGGCGTTTTGCGCGGCCGCAAGGATCAATCATTGAACGAGGGCATCAATTGCATTTCGTAATGCATGTCGTCGCGGTGGCGCGGCGCGGCGTTGTTGCCGAGAAAGCTGTTGCAGCCGAGGCCGTCCTGAACGCCGATACTCAGGGACAGGCCATGCACCTCGCTGGCGCGCAGCACGAGCACGATCTCGTAGCGCACGAGCGGCTGGCCGAACAGCATCAGCATGTGCCGCAGCGCTTGGCTAGCAGGCGCGCGCGGCAGGAAACTGGCATGCTGCTGCGCCGTGAGGGGGCCGAGGCGCAGGCGCACGGCCAGGTCGGGGCGGCGGCAGCGCGCGCCGACGGTGGCGTGCTGGCCCAGCACGGCATTGGCCTTGCCCAGCGCCGTTTGTTCGCGCGGCGCCAAGACGTCCATGTCCCCTGTCGCCTCGTCGATATGGCAGGGCACGCCAAAGTGGTCGGCGAGGATGCGCGCCATGACGATGGACGAGATGTTGCGCTGCTGGAGCAAGCCGCCGTACAGGCCGATTGCCGCCTGGTCCTGGCATGGAGGGCACGCGGCCAGGGCAAGCAGGCGCGACAGGAAGTCCCAGCCATGGCCGGCCTGCTCGATGCGGTATTTTTGCCAGGCCTGGTAAAACAGGGCCACGGCGCGGCTGGAAAACAGGTCGAGAAAGGCGCGCGGGCTGGTGTCGCGTTCGCTATGCTGGTGCGCGGCAATGCGCTCCGAATAGTGGCTGGGCAAGCTGCCCTGGCAGCCCAGCAGGCCCATGAAGGTGGGCGTCAGGTGGAGGTGCTGGCCGTGACCGGACAGCAGCGCTTGCAGCAGGGCATCAGCATCGGTGATGCCGTTGGTCGCCAGCGCCTCGACCTGGCTGGCGGGAAAGCGCAGCGAGACGCTATTGTCGAAGCGCAGGATCGTCGCCAGTGCCGTGTGTTCATCGATGCCGTGTTCGGCCAGCCACGCCAGCAGCAGGCACAGCGCCTGGAAGCACTCGAAGCGCTGCGGCGCGTCGAGCAATTGCTGGATTACGCTGGCGTGGCGTCGGCGCTGCGTTCTGGGCATCGCAGGATTTCCTCGCCGCTGCGATGCGACAGCAGCGTCAGTTGGCTAAAGCAGTTGAGCTGGCTGTTCAGGGCGAAATAGCGCTGCAGCACCTGGGCAAAAATGTACAGGCTGCAGCCGACGAAGGCTTGTTCGTCGATGCCCAGGCGGATGGCGATGCCGGGCATCAAGGTGGGAAACGGCACGGTGGCCATCCACGCGCGCGTGCTGCCGTGGTCGAGCGTGACGATGCCCTGGATCAGGCGCTGCGTGGCGGGCGAGCGGGGCAGGTCGTACAGGCTGAGCATTTTCTGGAATTCGCCCAGGCCCGCTTGCGTCAGGCTCGAGTAATTGAGCGACAGGTGCGCAATCAGGCGCCAGTGCGTGTCCGCCAGGAAACGCATGCTCGGTGACGGTTTGCGCAGGAAGCGCGCGGGGATGCCGTCGGGCACGTCTTCGGCCAGCAGGTCGCCGCCGGGCAGGCCGTAATGCAATTGCGTGGGCAAGTCGCGGTTGCTGCACAGCAGCTGCGTCGAGACGGTGGCGCAGGCGGCGCTGCCCGGTGAAAACTGCGGGTCGATCAGACTCAGGCGCATTTCATGGCCGGGGCTGATGGCCGCCACGGTTTCATCGCGGCGCGCCAGCCAATACTGTCCATGTCCGGGCTGGGCGCCTTGCAGCGAGGCATACAGCGGCAGGAAGGTGCTCAGGCGCTCGCCGGCCTCGTCCTTGCGCACCAGGGTGACGGTATCGATGCTGTGGATGTCGTAGGCAAACGCATGCGTGGCATCGGCCAGCAGGGCGTAGTCGGGCTCGGTATGCGTGAGACGGATCGGCACGCCGGACTTGGCAAACAGGTTGACGACGGGTGTGCAGCCGAGCAGCAGGTTGTCGCGGCTGGCGCCGGACAAGAGCCGCGCTTCGTGGCTGTCGCTGCGCACGCCCTGTAGCGGCAGGTGCAAGGTGAACTGGCGGCACTGTTTCGGCAGCAGGGCCGCCAGCAGCGACCAGGCGATATCGATGAAATGAAATTTTTCCGGAAAGGCGAAGTATTCGGTCAGCAGGCGCAAGGCCGGGTGCGAACGGGACGAGAACGGGATCAGCGCGTCGTTTTCTTCGTAACCGGCCGGCGCCAGCGGCGTGCCATCGACGGCCAGCCACGGGCCGTGTTCGTCCAGCGCCACGTACGCGCCCGCGCCGCGCAGGAACAGGGCGTCGAGCAGGGCCGCGCGCACGGACGGTTCGCCATCGGCAAACAGGCGCAGACTGGCAAAACCCGGCTGATCCAGATGATAGTTGTCGCTGCTGCTGGTGAATTGAATGCTGAGCAGGGCGCTGGCGCCAGCGGGCAGGCGCAGGCCGGGCGGCGCGTCGATGAGCGGTGAAAAATGCAGGCGCGTAATGGCCAGCGGCGCCAGGGTCACGTCATATGCGCTGGTGAACTTGCATGCCACGCCCTGCACCGGCTGCGAGCGCAGCACCGTGCCGCGCGCAACGTGCGCCACCTGGGTCAGCTGGCCGGCACCGGGCGCTGCGTCGGCGGCGATGCGCACGATGGAGCACGAGGGAAAGGGGCGCAGGTAGTGCGGGTACAGGGTGTCGAGCAGGGAATGGGTAAATTGCGGATAGGCGTCGTCGAGGCGCTTGGCGACCCTGGCCGTGAGCAGGGCAACGGACTGGATCAGGCGCTCGACATGCGGGTCTTCGCACGTCTCGCCGGCGATCAGCAGGCGCCCGGCCGCCTTCGGGTAGCGGCTGGAAAACTCGCGCGTGTACTGGCGGAAGAGGCCCAGCTCGCGCTCGTAATACGGCAATAGTTGTTCCACGGTCGCGCTCTCCGCCAGCAGGAAAGCTTCATGCTGGCATCAGGCGCGTTCGTGGGTGTTGATGCGTGACAATGATTCCTAGAAATGATACTCCGCGCGTATCATCGGCGTCTTCGCCGTCTGGCCCACGTTGCCCGTGGTGGCGGCCGAGTTGCCGAACTTGTTCTTCCAGTACTGGTATTCGAGGCCCACGCGGAAGGTGTTTTTCGGGCTGCCCAGGGCCGCGCCCACGTCGAACATCACCTGCATGTCGATATTCGTTTCCACCGCCGTCTTGCGTCCCACTTCATCGTTGCCTTTTGAATCGATGAGGTTAAAGAAGCCTTCGAACGAGAACAGCGGCGACAGGGGAATGGCCCAGGCGCCCGTCAGCATGGCGTGCGTCTTATACGTGTAGCGGCCCGTCACTTGCGAGATGGGCGGGAAGGCGCCGCTGGGGGCGTTGCTTTCGCGCAGCAACAGCAGGCTGGTGTTGAAGAAGCCGGGCACGTCCCACATCAGGGTGGGGCCGGCCACCAGCATGCGCTTGCGCGAGTTGTAGCCGACGTCATTTTTCGTGTTGACGTCGAAGCCGAGGGTGACGCCGACGCCGCGCACGGGACCGAACTTGATGTCGCTGCCGCGCACCTTGCCGATGTCGATGGTGTTGCGGTACACCAGATACGCCTCTTGCGCACCGGAAGTCTTACCGAGCGCGCCAGGGTCCTTGCTGTCGGACAGCAGGAAATCGAGGTTGACGAAATTGCTGCCGTATTTGTAGCCGCTGGCGTGCGTGATGGCAAAGATGTTTTTCTTGATGTCGTCCGGATTGAACGGTTCGCGGTAATCATTGCCGGCGCGCCAGCTCAGCGCGGTATCGCTCCATTCGGCAGCCTGGGCGGTCGCGCCCACGCCGAGGGTGGTAGTGAGGCAGAGCAACAGACACGGTATGGTTTTTGGCACTTTCGGCTCCTGATGGCGGTGGGGGAAAACGGGAAATGGAATAGCAGGGGGCGTAGCCCGCACGATGCGCTGCGATGGGGGCCATTGCGCGCCGTTCAATCCATGATGCGAGAAGCAGCGCGCTGGGCGATATGTCTTATCTGCATACTTACTATCAGTTCTTGCATATAATCATCGCACCTTCTCACCCTTGAGGGGCAAGGCGGCTGCTGTAAAGCTGATAATTTTTTTCAAAATTGTATACAGGTGTTGTTTTTTTGCGGAAATAGAAATGCGCGCCGCCACGCCATCCCCCAAGCGCCGCGGATGCCGATACGATAGAGACAACAGCTTGAATTTCTCCACCGGCGCCGACGCCGGCGACCCTGCAGCGAGGCACGAAAAAAACAATGACGGCACGCCTGGAATTACTCGATATCAGCAAGCGCTATCCGGCCGTGGTGGCCAATGACGGCATCCATCTGACCGTCGCGCCCGGACAGATCCACGCCGTGCTCGGTGAAAACGGCGCCGGCAAATCGACCTTGATGAAAATCATATACGGCGCCGTGCAGCCCGATGGCGGCCGCATCGTGTGGAATGGCCGCGAGGTCGAGATCGCCAACCCGTCGGCCGCGCGCGCGCTGGGTATCGCCATGGTGTTCCAGCATTTTTCCCTGTTCGATACCTTGACGGTCACGGAAAATATCGCCCTCGGTTTGCCCGCCGGCACCAACATGACGGAGCTGGCGCAGCGCATCGAAGACACAGCGCGCCAGTATGGCCTGGACCTGGAACCGCAGCGCCACGTGCACACGCTTTCCGTGGGCGAATGCCAGCGCGTGGAAATCGTGCGCGCCCTGCTGGCCAAGCCGCAACTGCTGATCCTCGATGAGCCGACCTCGGTGCTGACGCCGGGCGCCGTGGAAAAACTGTTTACTACCTTGCGCCAGCTGGCCGCCGAAGGCTGCAGCATCCTGTACATCAGCCACAAGCTCGACGAGATCCGCGCCCTGTGCCATACATGCACTGTGGTGCGCGCCGGCAAGAACGCAGGCGTGTGCGACCCCTCGCAAGAGTCGGCGGCCAGCCTGTCGCGCATGATGATCGGCGCCGAGCCGCCCGCCGTCACGCGCGTGGCGCGCACGCCGGGCGCGGCCATGCTGAGCGTCAAGAATTTGGACTTGCCGAAGAGCCATCCGTTCGCCACGCAGTTGACGGACATCAGCTTCGACGTGCGCGCGGGAGAGATCGTCGGCATCGCGGGTGTGTCCGGCAATGGCCAGCAGGAATTGCTCGCTGCCCTGTCGGGCGAAGACATGCGCGCAGCCCCCGCCAGCATCGTGCTGAACGGCGTCCCGGCGGGACGCTTGCCGCCGGGACGCCGACGCGCCCTGGGCTTCGGCTTCGTGCCGGAGGAAAGGCTGGGGCGGGGCGCCGTGCCCGACATGGGTCTGGCCGACAATGTTCTGCTCAGCTTGCAGACCCCGGCCACCATCCGCCACGGCTTCCTGCGCCGTGACGCGATCGTGCAGCGGGCGGCCGCCATCATCGCCCGCTTCCAGGTGAAGGCGGGCGGGCCGCAGGCGCTGGCGCGCAGCCTGTCGGGCGGCAACTTGCAGAAATACATAGTCGGACGCGAAGTTATGCGCGAGCCCACCGTGCTGGTGGTGGCGCAGCCGACCTGGGGCGTGGACGTGGGCGCGGCCGCGCAAATCCGCGCCGAATTGCTGGCCTTGCGCGACGCTGGCTGCGCGCTGCTGGTCGTGTCGGAGGAACTCGATGAATTGTTCGACATCAGCGACCGCTTGCTGGTAATGGCGAAGGGAAAAATTTCGCCGTCGCTGGACGTGGCTGATGCCAGCGTGGCGCAGGTGGGGCAATGGATGAGCGGGCTGTGGCCGCAGGAGGCCATCCATGGCTAAGTTTACCTTGCAGCTGGAAAAGCGTCAGGTATACCCGAAGGGGGCGGCCCATGACTAAGTTCGCCTTGCGCCTGGAAGCCCGCCCGACCCCGTCGCGCCTGATGTCGTGGCTGTCGCCCGTGCTGGCCGTGCTGCTGACGGTGCTGTGCGGCGCGCTGCTCTTTATTGCGCTGGGACACGATCCGCTGGCGGGACTGGCCGTCTTTTTTGTCGAACCCTTGCGCGACGCGCATGGCTGGTCCGAGCTGGGTATCAAGGTGGCGCCGCTGCTCTTGATCGCCGTGGGCCTGGCCATCTGCTTTCGCGCCAACATCTATAACATCGGCGCGGAAGGGCAGCTGACCCTGGGCGCCATCTGCGGCGGCGCGGCGGCCTTGTATCTCGATGACGGCGTCGGCGGCGCGGCCATCATCGGCGTGTCCTTGCTGGCCGGCATGGCGGGCGGCATGGTGTGGGCGGGCTTGGTGGCGTGGCTGCGCGACCGCTACAACGCCAGCGAAATCCTCGTCTCGCTGATGCTGGTCTACATCGCGCAATTGCTGCTCAGCTATCTCGTATATGGCGTGCTGCGCGACCCGGAAGGGTTTAATTTTCCCCAATCGAAACTGCTGTCGGACGGCTTGCTGTTGCCGATGCTGATCAGCGATACGCGCTTGCACGTGGGCATCGTGTTTGCCTTGCTGGCCTCGCTGGGCGGCTGGCTGTATTTGTCACGCAGTATTGCCGGATTCCGCCTGCGCGTGGGCGGCATGGCGCCGGCCGCCGCCCGTTATGCGGGCTTTTCTTCGCGCAAGACCTTGTGGTCGTCCCTGCTGATCTGCGGCGCCCTGTCCGGCCTGGCGGGCGCCTGCGAAGTGCTGGGGCCGATGGGGCAGTTGACGCCCACGGTCTCGCCCGGCTACGGCTTTGCCGCCATCATCGTCGCCTTCGTGGGGCGCCTGCATCCTGTCGGCGTGCTCTTTTCCAGCTTCGTCATGGCCCTGTTCTATATCGGCGGCGAACTGGCGCAATCGCGCCTGGGGCTGCCCAGCGCGATCACGGGCGTGTTCCAGGGCATCTTGCTGTTCGCCTTGCTCGCTTGCGACGTGCTGATCCAATACAAACTGCGCTGGAGAAAACATGGATAATTTGCTGCTCACCATCGCGCCATTGATCGCCGCCAGCATCAACGCGGGCACGCCGCTGATGCTGGCCGCCCTCGGTTTATTGGTGAATGAAAAGGCGGGCGTGGTGAATCTGGGCGCGGAAGGCATGATGCTGGTCTCGGCCATCACGGGCTTTGCCGTGGCCGTCAACACGGGCAGCCCCACCTTGGGCTTTCTCGCGGGCGCGGGCGCCAGCATGGTGCTGTCCGGCTTCTTTGCCTGGCTGACCGTGTGGCTGGGCACGAACCAGTACGCGACGGGCCTGGCTTTATCGCTGTTCGGCGCGGGCGCATCCACGTATATCGGCCTGAAGTATGTGGGCAACAGCTTGCAGAATGGCAGGTTCGGCATCCCTTACCTGGAAGACATTCCCGTGCTGGGGCCGACCCTGTTCCGCCAGCATGCGATGGTGTATCTGTCCTTGCTGCTATGCCTGGCCATCGCCTGGTTCTTGTACCGCACGCGGGCCGGATTGGTGCTGCGCGCCGTGGGCGAGTCGCCGTCTTCCGCGCATGCGCTCGGCTATCCCGTGCGCCGCATCCGCCTGGCGGCCGTGCTGTTCGGCGGCGCCTGCTGCGGCCTGGCCGGCGCCTTTCTGTCGCTCGTGTACACGCCGCTGTGGGTCGAGGGCATGGTGGCGGGACGGGGCTGGATCGCGCTGGCGCTGACCACGTTTGCCACCTGGCGCCCGGCGCGCGTGGTGGGGGGCGCCTACCTGTTCGGCGGCATCACGATATTGACCTTTCACGCGCAGGCGCTGGGTGTGCCCATCGCCTCGCAACTGCTGTCGATGCTGCCCTATGTGGCGGCCATCGTCGTGCTGGTTTTGATCTCCAGCAATGCCAATTACATCAAGCTCAACATGCCCGCTTCGCTGGGGAAAAATTTCAATCCCGGAAATTAATCACTCACCACAAGGAAAACCATGTCCAAGAAACTGTTGTGCGCCGCCGTTTGCAGTGCGATTTTGATGCCCGCCATGGCCGCCGCGCCCATTGCCGCGCCGCTGAATGTTGGTTTTGTTTACATCAGCCCCATCGGCGACGCTGGCTGGACCACGCAGCATGATCTGGCCCGCAAGGAAATGGAAAAGGCACTGGGCAACAAGATCACCACCAAGTATGTGGAAAACGTGCCGGAGAGCGCCGATGCTGAACGGGTGATCCGCGACCTGGCGCAAACGGGCAGCAAGCTGGTCATCACGACTTCGTTCGGCTACATGAATCCCACCTTGAAAGTGGCGAAGCAATTTCCTAATGTGAAGTTCATTCATTTGACGGGCTACAAGACGGCCGTCAACGTGGCCAACACGAATGCCCGTTTCTACGAGGGCCGCTACCTGGCCGGCGTGTTGGCGGGCAAGATGAGCAAGACCCATGTGGCCGGCTATGTGGCGGCATTCCCCATCCCTGAAGTGCTGCAAGGAGTCAACGCCTTCACGCGCGGCATGCGCAGCGTCGACCCGAAGGCGGAAGTGAAAGTGGTGTGGGTGAATAGCTGGTTCGACCCGGGCAAGGAGCGCGACGCGGCCATCACCCTGATCGGCCAGGGCGCGGACGTGGTCACCCACCACACGGACTCGACCGCCGTGGTGCAGGCGGCCGAAGAGAAGGGCAAGTATGCGATCGCCTATCACTCGGACATGAAAAAGTATGGTCCGAAGGCACAGCTGGCCGCCGTCACCCACCATTGGGGCGATTATTATACGAAGCAGGCGCAAGCGGTGCTGGACGGCACGTGGAAGTCCAGCAGCACCTGGGGCGGCATCAAGAATGGCATGGTCAGGCTGGAAGGCATTAACGCTGCCGTGCCGGCCGACGTGAAACAGTTTGTATTGGCACGTGAGAAAGAGTTAGTAGCTGGCAAGCTCAATCCTTTCAGCGCGCCGATCAAGGATAACGATGGCAAGGTGCGCCTGGATAAAGGCGTGCTGGACGATGCAGCACTGACGAAGATGGATTATTTTGTCGAAGGCGTGGCAGGGAAAGTTTCCGGAAAGTAATAGGTTTGAATTTGAACTTGCTGTAATATTGCCGGAAACGGGAGCCGGGCCGGGAGCGCATTCCCGGCCCACCCACACAGCAGAGCCTGAACAGGCCCGTACCGGAGATTGACCCATGGACAGACTGGAAGTATTCAAGATTATCGCGCTGCAAGCGAGCAAGGGCGAGCTGACGTTCCCCGCCAACGTCAAGGCTACCTTGAAGCTGCAGGAAGCGCTGGACGACCCCGATTGCCATATCGAAGCGGCCGCCCGCATGGTCATGGCCGAGCCGCTGCTGTCGGCGCGGGTCGTGGCCCTGGCCAATTCGGCCGCCTACAACCGCTCCGGCAATGAAATCGCCAACGTGCGCGCGGCCGTCTCGCGCCTGGGCTTTGCCACATTAAAGTCGATGGTGGCGTCCGTCATCGTGCGCCAGCTGGGCAGCCAGATCACGGACCCGCAATTGCGCGCCAAGGGGGCCAGGCTGTGGGAACACACGGCCCACGTTGCCGCACTGAGCCAGGTCATCGCCAAAAAGGTCACGCACGTGGATGTGGAAACGGCCATGTTTGCCGCCATCGTGCATGAAGTGGGCGGCTTTTATCTGCTGTCGCGCGCCGAGGAATATCCGGGTTTGCTCGACGACAATACGGAAGACTGGATCGAATACGGCGAAAAGCTGATCGGCCGCGGCGTGCTGCGCCAGTTGCAAGTGCCGGATATGGTCTTGCAAGCCGTGGAAGGGATGTGGCATGGCGGCAGCACGTTCCCGCCCCGCACCCTGGGCGCGACCCTGGTGCTGGCCAACGATCTGTCGCCTGTGGGTTCGCCCCTGCACCCACCGGAAAGCGCCGCGCGGCGCCAGGCGGCGGCGAAGATCGACTTCGGCATCGGCGGCAGCACCCTGCACACCATCCTCGAGGAATCTGCCGAAGAGATCGAATCGCTGGCGGCGGCCTTGCTGGTCTGACGCTTCCCCATCGTCTATCCCCGCCTTTGCCGCGGGGATTTTTTTCGTCCGCATTTTGATCCATCTTTCCCCATGGCATACAATCGCCGGCCCGGCCATCCGCCGGACTGACTTACTCCTCTTACCCAAAGGATCTTATGCAGAAGCTGTTTTCTTCCCTCGCCTTGACTGCGCTGGCGTTTTCCGCCCACGCCGCGACCGGTTTGCCCATGGTGCAGGAAGCGCCGCTGCGCGCCCACCTGGCCTTCCTGTCCAACGATTTGCTGGAAGGCCGGGGCACGGGCCAGCGCGGCGCCGACCTGACGGTGGCCTATCTGGAAACCCAGGCGCAGATGGCTGGCTTGAAACCCGCGCGCGGCAACAGCTACCGCCAGAGCGTGCAGATCGCCGGCGTGAAATCCTTGCCAGCCGAGAGCAGCCTGCAGGCGTTGGCCGGTGGCAAGGCCGTGCCGCTGGCGTTCGGCCCGGACTGGGTGTGGGCCACGGGCGACTCCGTTGCCGCGCACACGTTTGACGCGCCACTCGTGTTCGTCGGCTACGGCATCACGGCGCCGGAAGAGGGCTGGAACGATTTCAAGGGTGTCGATGTCAAAGACAAGATCGTCGTCATGATGGTCAACGACCCGCAGCCGACCGCTCTTGATCCGAACCGCTTCGCCGGCAAGGCGCTGACCTATTACGGCCGCTGGACCTACAAATTTGAGGAAGCCAAACGCCAGGGCGCGGCCGGCGTGTTGCTGATCCACACGAAACCGTCCGCCTCGTACGACTGGAGCGTGGTGCAGAACAGCTGGAGCGGCAGCGAGCGCTTCCAGTTGGCTGATCGCACGGCCGGCACGCCGCTGCAGGGCTGGATCGCGGAAGACGCAGCGCGCCGTCTGTTCGCGGCTGGTGGGCAGGATCTGGACGCCTTGCGCGCGCAAGCGGAAAACAAGGACTTCAAGGCCGTTGCATTGCATGCCAAACTGTCGGGCGAAATGAAATCGGCCGTGCGCAAGGTGGAGCAGTTCAATATCGCCGGCATGGTGCCGGGCACCGACCCGGCATTGAAGGATGAAGCCGTCATCTACAGCGGCCACTGGGATCATCTGGGCAAGCGGGGTAAGGATGACGGAAAAGCTGGCGACACCATCTACAACGGCGCCGTCGACAATGCCTCGGGCATGGCCGGCTTGCTGGCCATGGCGCAGGAAGCCGTGAAACAGCCGGCGAAGCGCACGCAGATCTTCCTGTGGGTGGCGGCCGAAGAGCAGGGCTTGCTGGGCAGCGCCGCCTACGCGGCCGATCCGCTGTGGCCTTTGAGCACGACGGCGGCTGCGCTGAACCTGGACAGCCTGAATTTCGTCGGCGCCACGCACGACATCGGCGCGCAGGGCAGCGAGCGCACGGAACTGGGTGCCATGGCCGCCACGGTGGCCAAAGCCATGGGCATGCATATCGCGCCAGCGCGTCCCGACCTGGCTGGCGGTTATTTCCGCAGCGACCATTTCAGTTTTGCCAAGGCGGGCGTGCCCGCGTTTTCCATCAATGGCGGACGCGAGTACGTCAAGGACGTGGCGGCATCGAAAGCCAAGGCGGCCGCCTACGGTCCCCGCTATCATCAAGTCACCGATGAGTACGATGCCAGCTGGGATTTGTCGGGCATGACGCAGCAGGCGCAGTTCACCTTGAACCTGGGGCAGGCCGTGGCGAATGCCGCGAAGATGCCAGCCTGGAAGGCAGGCGATGCGTTTGGCAAGGCGCGCGCGCCAGCGAAGTAAACCCGGGGTCAGACCCTCAACACCGCCAACAGCAAGATTAGCGTTAACTCCCCTGGGGGGCTGACCCCAGCCTTCGCTGCTCGAATCGGTACTTGCTCCACACCAGCAGCATCAGCAGCGGCATGGCGCCGCCCACCATGCACAGGGCGGGCCAGCCGCCAGCGGCGAAGCTGGCGCTGGCCAGCGCCGAGCCTGCCGACGCGCCGATGAAGCCGCCCGCGATGAACACGGTCGTCACGCGCGCGCGCGCATGCGGCGCCAGTTTATAGATGATGGACTGGTGCGTTACTTGCAAGCCCATCACGCCCATGTCCAGCAGGACGATGCCGATCAGCAGCAGCACCAGCGAATGGGCGCCAAAGCCGATCAGGGCCCAGCCCGCGATCGAGGCGACGGCCAGCAGCCAGGTGGCCTGGCGCGCATAGCCGCGGTCGGCCATGCGGCCCGCCGTGTTGGCGGCAAAGGCGCCCGTGGCGCCGGCCAGGCCGAACAGGCCGATCTGCATTTCCGAGTAGTGATACGGTGCGCCGCTGAGCAAGAACGTCAGGCCCGTCCAGAACACGCTGAAGGTGCCCAGGCCCAGGCCCGAGAACAGGGCGCGCTGGCGCAGCAACGGTTCCTGGCGGATGATCTCGGCGAGCGAGGCCAGCAATTTCCCGTACTGCAGCTTGCCACGCGGCGCTTCGTTTGGCAGGATACGGCGCAGCATGACGAGCAGTGCCGCGACGACGATGGCGGCCAGCACGTAGACGGTGCGCCAGCCGCCGCTGATCTGCGACACCGTGCCGGACACGGTACGCGCCAGCAAGATTCCCAACAACAAGCCTGTCATGACGGTGCCCACCATGCGGCCCCGGCTGTGATCGGGTGCATACGACGCCACCATGGCCGTGACCACCATCAAGGCGCTGGACGTGATCCCCATCAAGACGCTGGCGATGGCAAAGACGATGATGTTCTGGCTGGTGGCGGCCAGCAGCAGGGCGCCGATCTTGGCGATCAGCATCCACGTCAGCAACTGGCGGCGGTTCAGCACGTCGCTGAGGGGGACCAGAAACACGATGCCCAGCACATAGCCGATCTGCGTGGCCGTGACCAGATAGCCCGCTTGCGGCACGCTCACGCCAAACGAGGCGGCCAGCATGGAAGTGAGCGGCTGCACATAGTAGAGGCTGGCGACGAGCACGCCGGCGGACAGGGCGAATAACAGGATGCGGGTCGACGTCAGCAGGGCGCTGGCATCGACGGCGGATGGTGCTGATTTCATGCGATACGACTTTCTTGGAGTGATGCTTTGGGATCCGCATGATAGCGGGGCTGCGCATTTCTTGCCGGGCGCGGCCGGTTTTGCGGCTGGAGGAAAGGAAAAACGCCAGGCAAAAAAATCCCGGCGATCGTTGCCGACGGCCGGGAAAAGGGTATATGGGGATATATACCGAGGGAGGAATTTACTGCTGCTGTGCCAGTTCCGCATGCACCTGCGCCGTGATTTCA
Source organism: Janthinobacterium sp. JF4 (assembly GCF_059617925.1). Lineage (NCBI taxonomy): Bacteria > Pseudomonadati > Pseudomonadota > Betaproteobacteria > Burkholderiales > Oxalobacteraceae > Janthinobacterium > Janthinobacterium sp. JF4. The sequence continues at coordinate 22,545 of NZ_JCAQAV010000014.1, forward strand.
TACGAGCGCAGCCGGTGCTGGTGCTCGAAGATCTGCGAGGTGATCATCAGCTCGTCGGCGCCCGTTTCGGCAATGAAGGCGGCCATCTTCGCCTTGACGGTGTCCGGCGCGCCGATGGCCGTGCAGGACAGGACGGCGTCGAGCATGGCGCGTTCCTGTGGGCCCAGCTGTTCCAGATAGCCGGGCACGGGTGGCTGCAGGCGCGACGGGCGGCCCGTGCGCAGGTTGACGAACGCCTGCTGCATCGAGGTGGCGCGCAAGTGCGCCTCCGCATCCGTGTCGGCGGCAAAGACGTTAAAGCCCAGCATCACGTACGGTTTCGCCAGTTGTTTCGATGGCTTGAAATGTTCGCGGTAGTAGGCCACGGCTTGCAGCATCATCTGCGGCGCGAAGTGCGAGGCGAACGCGTACGGCAAGCCCAGGTGGGCGGCCAGCTGGGCGCCGAACAGGCTCGAACCCAGTATCCACACGGGCACTTTCGCGCCTTTGCCCGGCACGGCCAGCACGCGCTGGCGCGGCTCGTCGGACATGTAGTCGATCAATTCCAGCACGTCTTGCGGGAACTGTTCCGCGTCGGACTGCAGGTCGCGGCGCAGGGCGCGCGCCGTCGTCTGGTCGGAACCGGGCGCGCGGCCCAGGCCCAGGTCGATACGGCCCGGATGCAGCGCTTCCAGGGTGCCGAACTGTTCCGCGATGACGAGCGGAGAGTGGTTCGGCAGCATCACGCCGCCGGCACCCACACGGATGGTTTTCGTGCCGGCCGCCACATGGGCGATGACGACGGCCGTGGCGGCGCTGGCGATGCCAGGCATACCGTGGTGTTCGGCCAGCCAGTAGCGGTGGTAGCCCCAGCGTTCGCCGTGCTGCGCCAGGTCGAGCGTGTTCTTGAACGACTGGCCGGCGTCACTGCCTTCGGCGATGGGGGCCAGGTCGAGTATGGAAAATGGAATCATGGTAGCGATATCGGGACGTGGTGGAAAATCACAATGGACGATTTGTCTATCCCCTGACGCTGGCAGGGTCACCCATGACGGCGTGGCGGGGAAGACAGGCTGGACACATCATAATGCGAATCGGGAATTTGCGTACTGATCGGTAAAAAACTCGATATGCGATAAACGCGATCCAGGATAAGCAGGTGCCGCTGAGCAAGCGCTTCGGCCAGCCCGCCTGCCGCGATTGTCCGTCTGCGAGCACTACGCGGGGCACTCCGAACATGTGTTCACTTTGGAAAAGCAGCTGCGGCTGACCCTGCCGATGTACACGGCTGTCTTGCTCGCTCTGGCGAAATAGGCGCTTGCAAAAATAGAGGGAAGTCATAGACTGCAAGCCTAAAGCAGTCCGGGCGCCGAACTTTTTATGCGCATGCGGGTCTGACGTTTCCATATAGGAAGGGAGCAGCTATGCATGAACAACAGGACGCCCGGCTGGCGCCAGGCAGGGCAGGCGGGGTAGTGCCGCGCCGGATCCCGCACGAGGGGCGGCCATGAACTGGCCGCTGGAACTGGAAGTGGCGCACAAGCTGGCGCAGATGCGGGGCTGGCTGGAACAGGAGCGGGCCGGTGCCGTGCGCCTGCGCGGCGTGGACTGGTTTGCGTGGGCCACGGCGGGCGCGTCGAACAGCCATTGCCATACGGCCGAGTGCGGCTGCGCGGAAGTGCTGGTGACGCGCGACGCCGCCTACATCCTGACGGACGAAGCCGAAGCCATGCGCATGCGCGAGGAAGAAGTGCGCGGGCCATGGACGTGGCAAGTATCGCCCTGGATGCAGCCGCAGCTGTATGAATTGCGCGAGCATTTCGTGCAGCATGTGGCCGGCGGTGCGCCTGTCCTGTCCGATCGGCCAGGCTTGCACGAACGCAGCCTGCCCGTGGCCCTGCGCGAAGAGCGGCTGGTGCTGCTGGAGTCGGAGCAGTGGCGCTACCGGCAAGTGGGGCAGCTGGCAGCTGGAGCGGCTGCGGATGCGCTGCGCCAGGCCCGCCCCGACTGGAGCGAGCAGGAACTGGCTGCCGCGTGCGTGCGCGCGCTGTGGCTGCGGGGCTTGCAAGCCGTGCACGTGCTGGTCAGCGGCGAGGATCGCCAGCAGCGTTACCGGCGCGCGCCGCCAGCGCAGGCGGTGCTGGGCACGCGAGCCGTGCTGGCCTTGTGCGCGCGGCGTTTCGGCTTGTGCGCCAGCCTCAGCCGTCAACGGCGCTTCGGTCCGGCGCAGCATCGCGCCGACGGCGCGGCCGTGGTCATGGACGATGCCGATGCGGCCATGCTGGCGCTGGAAGCGGTGGCGCTCGACGCTTGCGAAACGGGCCATGCGCTGAGCATGGTGTATCACGCGCTCGACAGTGCCTACGCATATGCAGGCCAGCCCGACACGGTGCGTACCAGCCGCCAGGGCGGCATCCATGGCTACCTGGCGCCCGAAGTGGCGGCCGGTGCGCACACGGAAATCATCCTCAAGCGGGGCATGGCGCTGGCCTTCCATCCCAGCCTGCCGGGCAGCACGGTGGAAGACACGTTTTTGCTCGACGGCAGCCAATTGCACAACCTGACGCACGACCCGGCCTGGCCTTCGGCCGTGGTGCAGGGGCGCAGCCGACCGTTGACCCTGGCGCTGGCCTGAGGCTGCCAACTGCTGCCCGTGTCGGCCAGCATCGGTAAATATCAGTAGCGCTGCATCACGCCTTTTTGCACGCTGACCCGCTCGCCGATCTGGAAGGCTGGCTGGGTATGTTGCACAAGGGTGCGCGTCGTGCCGTCGTCCAGGCGCAAGGTGACGCGGTACAGCATGTTGCCCGCCTCCCCCGAGGTGCTGCCGGCGGTGCCAGATGTGCCCGCCTGCATGTCGGCACTGCCTTGGCCCATGCCGCGCGGCACGGTGACTATCGACTGCACCGTCGCTGAACCGATGTTCATGGCGGACTGGCTCATGTCGCTACTCATGTCGCTGCTCTGGGCATTGCCGGTATCGGTGGCGGTGCTGGCCGTGCTGCTGGCCGGCATGCTGGTTTGCGGCATCGTGCCAGCCGGTGCGGCGTAGGTGTCGCCACTGTTGCCGCGTGCCAGGCTGGTTTTGTCCGTGGATTGGCAGGCCGCCAGCAAGGCGCATGTCAGGCCGGTCAGCAGCAGGGTTGTTTTCGATCTCATCTTGGTCTCCTCATGGTCGCACATTCGGGATCGGCAGCCGCGGTAATGGCGGATAGCAGCGATTGCTGCATGTAAGAGCATGGCGGGACAGCGATGTTCGACGGCCGGCATTGCCGATTGAGCTAGATCAAGCGTCTAATTGCCGAGCTTGGTATAAACGATGCTGGCAATCAGCACTTCGTGCGCCTGCACGTTTCCTCACTGTTGAATCGGGAGAAAAAATGTCATCTGGCCCTACCGCAAAACTGATCGATGAGTTGGTGCTGGCCGTAGTCGGCACTGCGCATGATGTCCGCGCGCGGCATGTCCTGGTCCAGGCCTTGCATGGCCTGGTGCGGCTGGCGCGCTCGGAACAGTTGCTGGACATGCAGCGCGATGCGGCACGTGCCATGGGGGCCGGCAGCCGGCGCGAGGCGCGCGCCCTGATGCGGCGCCTGGGCACGCGCAGCGCGCGCGGCCAGGGCCAGTTGCGGCTGGCATTACAGGATGGCGAAGCGGACCGCGCCTGACGGGCGGGCATTGCCCCCGGTCAGGCTTCGGGCTGCGGCGCGCCTTTGCCCAGGGCGGCGGCGACCATTTTCGGCCAGAGGAAATACAGCGGCAGGCAGACCGCTGCGGCGGCCGTGATATCGACCACCCAGTCGCTGACGGCGCCATGGCGGTATGGCAGGAAGCTCTGGATGAATTCGTCCAGCGCGCCCATGGCTGCCACCATCAGTACCGACAGCAGCGCCCTGCGCGCCATGCTGCCGCGCGTGCCGCTGAACAGGATCAGGGCCAGCACGCCATAGCCGAAGGAATGCAGCACGCCACCTGACGCATATTGGCCCACGTCCGCGCGCACGCCGGGAATGTCGCCGACCAGGATCACCAGCACATACAGCAGCAGGGCCGTGCGGTAGCGCAGGCGTTCATAACGGTCAGCAAAACAGAGTTCGAGCAATGGTGCAGGCATGGTGCGTCAGGACAGGTGGAAAGGCAGTCACAATATCATGCGCATGGCGGGACGCCGTGTTTTTGCGCAAGAGCCTGGCGTGCAGGCAAAAAAAGGCCCGCGGGGAGGCGGGCCAAAAACCCAAATGAAATGGGTCAAGAGTTGAGAGTTGCTCGGTACTCACCATGTCGCGCGCCTTGCCGGCGCCCGCCACGGTCATGAAAGGGGAGTGGTGTGCCATGGCGGCACACCTGTCTGTAGTCAGGCATATCGGTTGCCTGTACAGCAGATGAAGCAAGTATAGGGGGCGAAGATGACGGGCTGATGACACGCCGCAACATTTTTTTTGCTGCAGGCAGCATGACCGGGAAGATTTTGGGATATGGCAAGAATGGCCATGTTTCAGCAGTGACAGCGAAAAAAAAGCCCGCTGGTGAAAGCGGGCTTAAAACTATTTTCTTGGAGGAGAATAGTGGAGACAGGTGCATTATGCTGCGTCGCACGATATGTGTCTAATGATCTTTTTAGATATGCGTTATTCTTTTTTTGTATAACTGCCTTGTTTTGCTCTCACTCCTTCACGGCCACCGTGTAGTTGAGCGCCATGCGCCCGCCATCGACATAGATGGTCTGGCCTGTCATGTAGGTGGCGTCGTCGCTGGCCAGGAAGGCGGCGATGCCGGCCACCTCTTCCGGCTCGCCGCAGCGGCCCAGCGGCGTGCGCGACAGGATCGTGTGGCGCGCTTCCGGGCTCGACAGCACCGCCTGCTTGGCCAGTTCCGTCAGGATGGTGCCCGGCCCGATGCCGTTCACGCGCACCCCATGCGGCGCCAGGTTCAGGGCCATGACCTTGGTCAGCTGGTTGATGGCGCCCTTCGACACCACGTACGGCACCTGGTTCGGAATGGCCAGTTCCGCATTCACGCTGGACATATTGATGATGCAGCCGCTGTTGCGCTTGACCATGTCGCGCGCCACGGCCTGGCCGCACAGGAACATCGATTTCAGGTTGATGCGCATGACCCGGTCGAAATCGTCTTCGCAGACGTCGAGGAAATCGGCCGCGTGCGTCACGCCCGCATTGTTGACGAGGATATCGATGTGGCCGAACTGGGCCAGGGTTTCCTTCAGCATGGCATCGACGTCCGCCTTCTGGCTGACGTCGGCGCAAAAGAAGCGCGCCTGCGGGCCGAGGGCGGCGGCCGCCTGCGCGCCTTCTTCCTTGATGTCGACCAGCATCACCTGCGCCCCTTCGGCAATCAGGCGGGTGGCGCAGGCCAGGCCGATGCCTTGCGTGGCGCCCGTGACGATGGCGGTTTTATTGACTAGTTTCATGTAATCGCCTAAGCGGGAAGGAGTCAGAGGAGGATGGGTTCGTTCGGCAACTGGTTGCCGCGCGTGCCATCGGCGGGGAAGTGGCCTTGCAGCAAGGTATTCAGCTGCTGCAAGGCATCCAGCGTGCTGTCGTGGTAATTGCCATCCTTAAAACCCTGCGTCATGGTGCGGCACACGGCTTGCCACTGTTCCGGCGTGACGCGCCGGCCCACGTTGCGGTCGGCCACGATATCGACCTGGTGCTCTGCCAGGTTGATATAGATCAGCACGCCAACGTTGTCTTCCGTATCCCACACGCCATACTGGGCGAACAGTTCGCGTGCCCGTTCGCGGTTGCTCACGCCCTGGTAAGCCATACCCGGCGCCAGGGCCGCTTCGACGATCAGGCGCACTTCCGCCTGGTGCATCGCTTCACCGTCGGCGATCGCCGTCTCGATGGCTTTGAGGGTGCGTTCAGGAAATGCCTGGCGCGCCGTCGCCGGGGTGCCCCGCAAATGCTTCAAGGCGCGTCCGCAGCGCTGTCCGAATGTCAGTTGTTTCGTCATTACCAATCTCCCGAGGCGCCGCCGCCGTCAAAACCGCCGCCGCCGCCACCGAAACCACCGCCGCCACCGCCACCGCCAAAACCACCGCCGCCGCCGAAGCCGCCGCCACTGCGGTTGTTCAGCGCCTGGCTCAAAATGCTGCCCAGCACGACACCGGTGGCGCCGCTCGACCAGCTGCTGCCGCGCTGCAGCCGCGTCGGCCCGCCGCGCGAGCGGAACAGGGTCAGCACGACGAGGAAGCCGAAGAATAGCAGCGGCAGCCAGAAGGTCATGCCGCCCGCTTCCACCGTGGCCGGCGCTTTCTGCTGTGCGGGCGCGGGGAATTGCTCCTGGTTCAGCAGGGTGGCAATCGATCCCACGCCGGCGACCAGGCCGCCGTAATAGTCGTTTTGCTTGAAATGGGGCGCGATCACGTCTTGCAGGATGCGTTTCGATTGCGCATCCGTCAGCACGCCCTGGACGCCGCGGCCCGCTTCGATGCGCAGGCGGCGCAAGGATGATGGATTTTCCTTCGCCACCATCAGCAGCACGCCGTCATCGACGCCCTTGCGGCCCAGCTTCCAGGCATCCGTCACGCGGATGCTGTATTGCTCGATGGCTTCCGGTTCCGTGCTCTTGACCAGCAGCACGGCGATCTGGCTGCCCGTCTTGGCTTCGTAATCGGCCAGCACGCCTTCCAGCGCCGCCTTTTGCTTGGCGTCGAGCATGCCGGCGTTGTCCGTCACGCGCGCGGCCAGCGGCGGCACGGGCTGCAAGCCCTGCGCGCTTGCCGGCGGCATCGCCCACAGCAGCAGCGCCGTCGCCAGCGCCGCCAGAGAAGAGCAGGCTTTCATCTTATTTGCCAAAGTTGACGGTCGGTGCGGTCGAGATGGCTTTTTCATTTTCCACCGTGAACGATGGCTTGACCTTGTAGCCGAAGACCATGGCCGTCAGGTTGTTCGGGAAGCTGCGCGCATGCACGTTGTAATCCTGCACGGCAACGATGTAACGCTGGCGCGCCACGGTGATGCGGTTTTCCGTGCCTTCCAGCTGCGACTGCAAGTCGCGGAAGCTCGTGTCGGCTTTCAAGTCCGGGTATTTCTCGGACACCACCATCAGGCGCGACAGGGCCGACGACAGCTGGCCTTGCACTTGCTGGAATTTTTCGAAGGCGGCCGGGTCGTTCAGCACTTCGGGCGTGATCTGGAAACTGGTGGCGGCGGCGCGCGCCTTGGTCACCGCTTCCAGGGTTTCGCGCTCGTGCGTGGCATAGCCCTTGACGGTATTGACCAGGTTGGGAATCAGGTCGGCGCGGCGCTGGTACTGGTTGACCACTTCGCCCCAGGCGGCCTTGGTGGCTTCATCCTTGCTCTGGAAGTCGTTGTAGCCGCAGCCCGTCAGGATGCCGGTCAGGACGGTGATGCTTAGCGCCAGGCGCAGCCATTTGGTGAATTGATTGGTGATTTGCATGATGGGTTCCGTGCGTAATGGGGGAGGTGCGGCAAATATACCTGAAACGGCCCGCAATGTCGGTTTAATAAGCGCTGGCCGCCGCCTCTGGCAGAGTTGCCACGCTGTGGCAACCCCGCGCCGCGTTACAATACGGGGTTTGCAACTGAATATAGAGAAGGTGTGCCGTGAATTTCATCAATAAATTATCCGCCGCATGGACGGCCAATAATTCCCTGCTGTGCGTGGGCCTGGACCCCGACCTGGCGAAACTGCCGGCCGAACTGCGCGATCTGCCTGATGGAATCACCACCTTTTGCACGCGCATCATCGACGCCACGGCCGACCTGGCCTGCGCCTTCAAGCCGCAGATCGCGTATTTTGCCGCGCTGGGCGCGGAAAAGCAGCTGGAAGACATCTGCCGCTACGTGCGCGAGAACTATCCGCACATCCCATTGATCCTCGATGCGAAACGGGGCGATATCGGCGCGACGGCCACGCAGTACGCGCGCGAAGCGTTCGAGCGCTACGGCGCCGACGCCGTCACCGTGAACCCGTACATGGGCGAGGATTCGCTCGATCCCTATCTGGCGTGGAAAGGCCGCGGCGTGATCATCCTGTGCCGCACCTCGAATCCGGGCGGCTCGGACCTGCAATTCCTCGATACGGATGGCGAACCGCTGTACCAGCGCGTGGCACGCCTGGTGGCCGGGAAATGGAACAAGAATGGCCAGTGCGCGCTCGTCGTCGGCGCCACCTTCCCTGAAGAGCTGGCGCAAGTGCGCGCCATCGTCGGCGACATGCCGCTGCTGGTGCCCGGCATCGGCGCCCAGGGCGGCGATATTGCCGCCACCGTCGGCGCGGGCCAGACGGCGAACGGCATGGGCATGATGATCAGCTCGTCGCGCGCCATCATCTACGCTACGCCGCAGGCTGGCGAAGACTGGGCCGACGCGGCGCGCCGCGTGGCCATTGAAACGCGCGATGCGATCAATCAACACCGCGCAGCGTAGGTCGGATTAGCGGCGTAGCCGCGTAATCCGACACTACCACGCTCGTGCCAACAATGTTGTCGGATTACGCGGGGCTTTGCCCCGCTAATCCGACCTACCCGACTTTCAGTCGCGCATGGGCGCTACCATCTCCACGTAATCGTACAGCTCTCCCAATATCTCTTCCCCCCGCTCATCGACGGATTCCGACAGCACGTCGATTTCCGTAAACAGCATTTCGATGGTGCGGGCGCCGCCGTCGCCATCGAACAGGCGGGCGGCGCGATGTTGCTCCCAGCGCAGGCTTTCCGCTTCGCTCAAGGTGTGCGGGAAATTGCGGGCGCGGTAGCGGAACAGCAATTCCTGCAGGCGCTCGTCGGCAAACGACGGACGGGTCGTGGCCAGCTTGGCCGGTGTTTCGCGGCGCAGCGACTCGAGCAGGCGGCGGTCGTCGTTGCTGACGAAACCGTTGTACAAATCCTCATCCACGTCCAGCGCGACATGCGCGCCCGGGCGCTGGAACACTTCGGCCCAGATGGCATCCATGTTCGGCGCCGTGGCGGCCAGCTGGGCGTTGACTTTCGCCGCGTCCACATCGATGCCCCATTGCGCGGCCATGGCCGGCGACAGGGTTTTCAAATTGCCGACCAGCATGGGCGACTTGTTCAGGTGCACGCTTTTCACGGGCAGGCGCGTCATGCCTTCCGGCATGGCTTCCTTGCGCGTAAACAAACGCGTGCGGATCGTGTCGGCATCCAGGGTAAACAGTTCGCGCGGGTCGTAGGCGCAATCCCAGACGAGGATTTCATTTTTATTGCTCGGGTGCGTGGCCAGCGGCCAGACGACGCCCAGGCAGCCCCGTTCGGCGGGGAACATGCCCGACACGTGCAGGAAGGGCTGGCGCTCGCTGGCGGCCAGGTGCATGCCCATTTCGCTGGCGACCCTGTCCTTCTTGTGCAGTGCCAGGCAGAATTCGAACAGTTTCGGCTGTTTCTGCCTGATCAGGCGGGCCAGGGCGATGGTAGCGCGCACGTCGGACAGCGCATCGTGCGCCGCTTCGTGCACCAGGCCATTGGCCTTGCTCAAGTGTTCCAGCTTGAAACTGGTCTGGCCATCGTCGCGCTTCGGCCATGCGATGCCTTCCGGGCGCAGCGCGTGCGTCATGCGCACCACGTCGAGGATGTCCCAGCGGCCGCAATGGTTTTTCCATTCGCGCGCATACGGGTCGATCAGGTTGCGCCAGAACAGGAAACGCGTGACTTCATCGTCGAAACGGATGGTGTTGTAGCCTACGCCGATGGTGCCCGGCTCCGAAAAGGCTGCTTCGATGGCGGCGGCAAACTGGTGCTCGGGCACACCCCGCTGCAGGCATTGCTGCGGCGTGATGCCCGTGATCAGGCACGATTGCGGGTCGGGCAGGAAATCATTGGCAGGCTGGCAATACAGCATGACCGGTTCGCCGATCTCGTTGAGGTCGGCATCCGTGCGGATGGCGGCGAACTGGGCCGGGCGGTCGCGGCGCGGCTGGGCGCCAAAGGTTTCGTAGTCGTGCCAAAGAAAGGTCTGGTTAGTCATTGATGGTCGTTACTTGATTGGTTATCCGGGCCCGTAAAAATGGCCGCTGCTACAGTTTTCTGAAAACCTGCCGATACTACACGAGAGGATGGTCATCATCGCGTTTCCCGCATGGTGGCATACATTGCCCGTTCAAGGAGGTCTATCGTGTCAATTCCCATCGCCGCAAGCGGCAATTCCACCCCTTCCGTGACTTCCGTCAGTACGGGCGTTGCCGGCAAGGACGATAAAGTCCAGCAAAAGGATGGCATCAACGCTGAAATGAGCGTTAACGACCGCAGCAAGCTGCAATTGAACGCATCCATCATGCAAGCCTCGCTGAGCGTGTCGATCGGTTCCGAGAACGAGCCGCTGGCGCTGCTGTACAAGACAGCCATCACCAACATCAATGAAGCGTTGAAGGGCCAGTACGGCGAGGACGCGATCCAGAATGCGGCCTCGCAGGATAACAGCGCCGAAGCGACGGCGAACCGCATTGTATCGCTGTCGACGGGATTTTTTGATGCCTTCAAGAAACAGAATCCCGGCCTGGACGATGATACGGCCCTGACCAAGTTCATGGACACCATCAGCGGCGGCATGGAAAAAGGCTTCAAGGAAGCGCGCGATATCCTGGAGGGCTTGAAAGTGCTGGGTGGCGATATCGCCGGCAATATCGACAAGACGTATGAACTGGTGCAGAAGGGCTATGCGGACTTCATCGCCGCGCACAGCAGCAAGAAGGGTGACGCCGCCAAGCCGGAGGCAAACAAGCCGGCCGACAGCAAGGCTGCCTGAGCTACAGCATGACCCGGTTGCGACCCGAGGCTTTTGCCCGGTAGAGCGCCGCGTCGGCCGCGGCGATCAGCGCCTCGTCGTCCTGTTCTGCCGCCAGGCTGGCCACGCCGAAGGAACCCGTGATGTGCGGCAACGCGCTGCGCATGTCGGCGAAGATGACGGCTTGCTGCATGCGCTCGCACAGGCGCTCGGCGACCCGCAGGGCCACGTGTTCGTTGGTATCGGGCAAGATCACCATCATTTCCTCGCCACCATAGCGCACGGCAAAATCCGTCGGCCGCAGGGCTGCGCCCAGCACTTGCGCGGCGATGCGCAGCGCCTGGTCGCCCGCCTGATGGCCGTGCGTGTCGTTGAAACGCTTGAAATGGTCGAGGTCTATCATCACCAGCGACAGCGGCGAGGCGCTGGCGTGGGCCGTGACGATCATGTTTGGCAGCAAGTCGGTCAGCCAGGCGCGGTTGTACAAGCCCGTCAGGCTGTCGACCATCGACAACTGGCGGTAGAACTCGCCCAGTTTCTGGCGGCGGCGCAGCAGGGCATTGGCGGCGCGGATACGGAAGGACAGCAGCCGCAGCAGGTTGCGCGCCAAGCCGTTCGATTGCTCGATCAATTCCCAGACGATGGCCGCGTCGATCACCAGCAAGTCGGTTTCTTCCAGGGCGGAAATGGCGGCCAGGTTGCTCGCTTCATCGAGTACCGATTGTTCGCCCACGCTTTCGCCGGGCAAGACCTTGCTGACGGTGCCGTCATCCATGCCCGTGTGGATGTCGGCGGCCACGGCCAGCGAACCGCGCAAGACGATGTACAGGCTGGCACCTTGTGTGTCGGCAATGGCTTCGCCCGCTTCGAGGCGAATGACGGGGCAGGGCGCCAGCATGGCGGCCGTCTGGCTATCCGCCCCATCGCGAAATAGCTGTAAATCGCCGATGTTGCAGCCTGAAGCGCCGAAGTTGCCGATCTGTTCCACAATCATACTTTCAAAAAGCCGGCGCGCGCGAGCAGAGGGCCGGTAGCTTCATGATAGCGTAAAGCGGCCTTGGCCGTAACGGCAAAGGCTTGCTTGAGGTCACTTACTGTGAGAAATACGACAATTATTTCATTGGCGTGTCAATCAGCTGAAATGTTTGTGGTTTTACTATTGTTGTTGCCGCGCGCGAAAGGCGGGCCGGATGTGCAAAGGCAGCCTTGAACGGCTGCCTCAGTCTCTGGAAATCCTGCGGGTGGGGAATTACTCGGCGGTTTCTTCCGCTTCGGCCGTATCGATCACGGCATTCTTGCCGGTGGCGTGGCGCTTGCTGTCTTGCAGGCGGCCCAGGGCGCTATCGATGGCGCGTTTCAGTTTGTCCGTGGCGCCGGCAACGGCTTGATGCACGGTGGCGTTCTGTTCGGTCACGGCAATCGGTTGATAGCCAGCAACGCGTGCTTCCATGACGCAGCGGATATCGTCGGCGCCGCCTTTTGGGCCATTCGTGTCGCTGATGTGGACTTCGATGCGGGTCAGGTTATCGCGGAAGCGGTTCAGTGCGCTTTCAAGTACGGATTGCACATGTTCGTTCAGTCCAGCGGTGTTGGCGATGGTGCTGTCGGTATGAATATTGATTTGCATATGCTTACTCCTGTCAATTCAAAAAAAACCCATCTCAGGCGTGCTGCGGCCTGGTTGCTTCCTTATGCACATTACCTCGTGCATGGAACTTATCTTACTCCTCTTTGCAGTATTTCAAGAGGGGGCGCACGATTAAGATGAGCTTAACCCTTCAGCCAGGTCAAGTTTCCCTGCGGAATTCTTTTTCCCTGTGGCTTACCCATTGATCAGGCCGGCGGCGATATTGATCGACAGGCCCAGCACGACCAGGTTGAAGAAAAAGCTCAGCACGGATTGCCCCAGCACGATCTGCCGCATTACGCGCGTCTGCACGGCCACGTCCGACGTTTGCACGGCCACGGCGATGGTGAAGGAGAAATACAGAAAATCCCAGTAATCGGGGTTTTGCTCGTCGTCGGGAAACTTCAGGGGGCGCACTGCGGGATCGGCCTGGTAATACAGGTGGGCATAGTGGAAGCAGAACAGGGTGCCGACGAGGAACCAGGAGCCGACCAGGGTGAGGATCGTCAGGCCGTAGTGCAGCGCGCGCTCGTCCGGCGCCATGTCTTTCATCGAGGATAGCTGCGAGACGATGGCCACCAGGCTCATCACGGATGCGACGGACAGGGCCGACAGCACCGTCGTCGCCCGCTCATCCTGGCGCGCCGCCATGGCTTTGACCTTGTGATGGTTGGCGCGCATCATCATCCAGGCCATCGTCGCCAGGTAGAACCAGACGGCGACATTCCATGCCGTCAGCAGACGCGTCATCTCTTGCCAGGATGCGGGCAGCAGCAGGCCGGCCGCCACGCCGATGGCCGTGGCCATGCTCAGGTGGGGACGGCTGCGGATGAAGCTGTGCAAGGGAAGCGTGATTTTCATGGTGCCGTGTCGTCAGTGGCGATAGTGCATCTTAGTCCTTATGCGCTTGCCGCAGTGGCCGTCCTGGCGGCCGCTTCCTTCTCGTGGTGGGGGAAGCGGTCCATGCGTGACAGCACGGGAAACAGCACGGCCCAGATGCCCGTCACGGCCAGGGTGGCGGCGCCGCCGAAGAGCACGGCGCGCACCAGGCCGAACCAGCCGGCCGTCAAGCCCGATTCGAATTCGCCCAGTTCGTTCGAGGCGCCGATGAAGACGGCATTCACGGCGCTGACGCGGCCACGGATCTCGTCCGGCGTCTCGAACTGCACCAGCAGGTGGCGGATGTAGACGCTGACCATGTCGCCGGCGCCCATCAGGAATAGCGCCGCCAGGGCCAGCGGGAAATAGCTGGTGCTGCCTAGCACCAGGGTGCCCAGGCCGAAGACGGCCACGCCGCCGAACATCCAGGCGCCCACGCGGCGCGTGATGGGGAAGATGGCCAGCGCGATCGAGCACAGGGCGGCGCCGGCGCCCGGTGCCGTGCGCAGCAAGCCCAGGCCGCCGGGGCCGATATGCAGCACGTCATGCGCGAGCGCCGGCAGCAGGGCCGTGGCGCCGCCGAACAGCACGGCAAACAGGTCGAGCGAAATGGCGCCCAGCACGATGGGTTTCGACCAGACGAAGCGCAAGCCTTCGAGCAGGGTATGCCAGCTGACGGGTTCGCGTTTCACCACTTGCGGCGCGGGCGTGGTGGCGCGCATCAGCAAGACGGACGCCACCAGCAGCGCGGACGAGATCAAATACACCACCTTGGGGCCGAAGTAATACAGCAAGCCGCCCAGGGTCGGGCCCAGGATGATGGCCACGTGCGAGCTCGACGAGCTGAGCGCGACGGCGCGGCTGAAGTGTTGCGTGGGCACCATGTTCACCAGCACGGCTTGCGTGGCCGGCATCATGAAGGCGCGCGCGCTGCCGAACAGCACCAGCACGGCAAACACGGGCCAGACGATGGAAATATTGCTTAACGTAAACGCCAGCAGGGCCAGCGCGCAAGCCAGTTGCGCGGCCAGGCACCAGGCGATGATGTTGCGGCGGTTGTAGCGGTCGGCCACGTGGCCGGCGGGCAGAATCAGCACGAGGAAGGGCGCGAATTGCGCCAGGCCGATCAAGCCCAGGTCGAACAGGCTGCCCGTGATCTGGTACACCTGCCAGCCGATGGCCACGCTTTGCATCTGCACGGCCACCGTGCCCAGCACGCGGGCGGAAAGATAGCAGGCGAAGTTGCGGTGACGCAGGATACTGAAACCGTTGCCGGCAGAGGCGAGAGACATGACATTTCCAGGGAACAGCGGGGTAGGGCGGTGGCGGCAGCGGGCGCCGCGCCAGCAGCGCCCCGCTGTCTGGAAGGTGACGCTTACTTGGCCAGGTCGGCTTCCGTGGTGAAGGCGTCGGCGTAGAACTCGTCGGCTGGCAGCTGGCACAGTTGCACGAAATCGCGGTTGGCCGACTCGACGACGATCGGCGCGCCGCAGGCATACACCTGATACGCGGACATGTCGGGCAAGTCGGCCATGACGGCCTGGTGCACGAAGCCCGTGCGGCCTTCCCACGCGTCTTCCGGCAAGGCGTCCGAGACGACGGGCACATAGGTGAACTGCGGCAAGTCGGCAGCCCACTGGCGGCACAGCGCGTCCATGTACAGATCGTGCGGACGGCGCGCGCCCCAGTACAGGGTGATCGGGCGCGGGGATTGCTCGTTGATCATGTGCTCGACGATGGCTTTCAGCGGGGCAAAGCCCGTGCCCGAGGCCAGCAGCACGACGGGCTTGTCGGAATCTTCGCGCAGGAAGAAGGTGCCCATCGGGCCTTCGAAGCGCAGGATATCGCGCTCCTTCATGCTGCCAAAGACCTGGTCGGTGAACAGGCCACCCGGCATGTGGCGGATGTGCAGGCTCACGGGGCCGCCTTCGACGGGCGCGCTGGCCATGCTGTAGCTGCGGCGCTTGTTGTCGCGCAGCATGATTTCGATATACTGTCCGGCGCGGTAGTGCAGGCGCTCGCTGGCTGGCAGCTGCAGGGTCAGCACGACGACGTCGGGCGCGACTTTCTCGATGGTGGTCACGCGCGACGGCATTTTCTTGATCGGGTAATCGCTGCTGCCCGCCACTTCGCGCGCCTGCACCACCAGGTCGCCCTGGGGCACGGCGCAGCACAGCAGCGAGTAGCCGGCGGCCGCTTCATCTTCCGTCAGGGAGCGGGCCTGGTATGGCTTATGCTGTACGCTGCCGGACACGATCTTGCCCTTGCAGGAACTGCAGGCGCCGCTCTTGCAGCTGTACGGCAGGCCGACGCCGGCGCGTATCGCCGCCGACAGGACGGTTTCGTCCGCTTCACAGCTGAATTGGTGGCCGCTGGGCTGAACAGTAATTTGAAAAGTCATACAATCCTTGAGATGAAAAATATGTTAATGCACTCTTTGCGCAAGCCGGTGGGCTTGCCGCGCCTGCTGATCCTGGGCTGCGGCGACGTCGGCATGCGGCTGCTGCCCCTGCTGCGTACGCGTTTTCGCGTCTTTGCCGTCACCAGCCAGCCGGCGCGCTGCGCACAGCTGCGGGCGGCCGGCGCCGTGCCCATCGTGGCCAACCTCGACGACCGCGCCAGCCTGAAACGGCTGGCGCGACTGGCAACCATGGTCGTGCACCTGGCGCCGCCCCGGTCGTCTGGCTTGCTGGACCAGCGCACGCGCAATCTGGCCGCCATTTTACCCGAGCATGCGCGCATGGTGTATGTGAGCACCAGCGGCGTATATGGCGATTGCGCTGGCGCCTGGGTCGATGAAACGCGGCAGCTTGCGCCGGTGAATGCGCGCGCGAAGCGGCGCGTGGATGCCGAACAGGTCTTGCGGGGCTGGGGCGCGCGCCGTGGCGCCAGCGTGGCCATCCTGCGCGTGCCCGGCATCTATGCGCAGGACCGCCTGCCGCTGAAGCGCTTGCGCGAAGGCACGCCGGCCCTGGCGGCAAGCGACGATGTGTACACCAACCATATCCATGCCGATGACCTGGCGCGCATCATCGAACGGGCCTTGTGGCGCGGCAAGCCGGGACGCGTGTATCACGCCAGCGATGACAGCGAACTCAAAATGGCCGACTACTTCGATGCCGTGGCCGATACGTTCGGCTTGCCGCGCCCGCCGCGCCTGCCGCGTGCCGAGCTGCGGCAAGTGGTCACGCCGATGCTGCTGTCGTTCATGTCAGAATCGCGCCGCCTGCACAACACGCGCCTCAAGCGCGAGCTGGGCGTGCGCCTGCGCTACGCGCGCGTGGCCGATGCCTTGCGGTCGCTGTCCGCCGATGGCGCCGGCATCGGGTAAAATGGCCGGTTATCTGCGCACTTTCCTGGGCCGGCGCGCAGCGCGCCGTTTCGGCGGTGCGCCATTCACTTAAGGAATACCGCATGAGCACCCTCACTTACGAAGAATACCTGGACGAGGTCACCACTGTCCTGACGGAACTGTACGACCTCGACGACGAGGCCGCCATCAAGCTGGTCGTGGCGGCGCAGGACGCCGAATTTTTTGTCCCGCACGATGCGCATGAGGAAATGCGTACCATGGAGCAAGCCAAGAAAGACGCGGTCACCCTGTTCGAGCGCAAGCAGAATCGCCAGCAAACGCAGGAAAAACAGCAGCAACGCGTGCGCCAGCAAAAGAAATAAGGACGGGGCGCCGGGCCGCCGGCCGCCAGGCCGTGGGGCAGCATGGGCTTCGGCGCAATGCCGGGGCTTGGCCATTTGATGCAACGCATGGGCAGCATGGCGAACTGGCGATATGCTGAGCAATGTCGTCACGCGTCTTGGTTCTTTGTGGCGGGCTCTGCATCTAGGCTCTGCATCTAATTAGCGTGACGCTGTTTTCCGTCAGCAGGAGCGATCCATGCGAACTGCGAGTCACCCCAGCAAGGAACAGGTGCGCGCCTATATGCGCGGCCGCGAACATGCGCTGCAGCCACCGCCACCGCCTGAAGAAATTCGCCGGCAGCTGGCCTGGTGCCGCGTGGATACATGTTCAGGCACTTGCCTGCTTGCCGCCCCTGCCGGCGTGGCCGCGCAAGGTTGGCATTTGTCTGCGGATATGGCCCGCCTGAGCACCCTCATGGCCATAGCCTGGCTCATGCATAGCGGTGTTGCTCATCGTAAAAATTGATGACGTGCAGCAAATTTTCCCGATTTGAGTTATCCTCTAGCACATTCCAAGTGCGTCAATTCTCTTCAATTATCACAATTTCGCTTTAAGTTACGCAAAAATCAACAATAGCGTGTATTATATTGTTTGTGGCGTAAAAGCCGCATAAGTGATGGCGCTTTTTAGTGTGTTTACCCTGAATTATTGCAGAAGAGACATCTGGTTTCTTATTGCTCTAATACAACAAGTACGGATTTTCGATCATGTCTCTCAAACAAATTACCTCTTTGCCTACCTACAACCCGAATCGCGTCCTCGACGCGATCATCGACAAGCTGCAACTGAAAAATGATGCCGCCCTGTCGCGAGCTCTGGAAGTGGCGCCGCCTGTTATCAGCAAGATTCGTCACAACACCTTGCCGATCGGCGCCACGATCCTCATCCGCATGCATGAAATCAGCGATTTCAGCATTCGTGAATTGCGCGAGTTGATGGCTGCCTAAGAGCGCCTGACAGACGGCAAACTGAGAGGTGCCGTCTGGGTAAGTCAGGCTTGCCGCGTGCGGCAGCCACAGCTGTTTTCCGCTTTTCTATTGCGGGTCGCGGTTCAGTACCGGACGATCGACATAGAAACGCCCCATTTCCAGGCCAGTCGTGGACGACTTGACCACCGCCGCAGCCAGTGAGGCAGGCGCGCTGGAAAATGCGGTGCTGGCAGCCCCGGTCGCGCGGCCCGAATACGCCGTCGCCTGCACCGCCGCACTGGAAAACGCCGTCTTCACCGCCCGGCCCGAGTACGCCGTGGCCTGCACCGCCCGTCCCGAATACGCGGCCTGTACCGCACGCCCCGAATACGCCGCCTGCACGGCGCGCCCCGAATACGCCGTTTCTGCACGGATGTAATCTTCCCCGAACGTTTGTTCATACAGCTGCTTCATGCGCTCGCCCACGCGATGGTGCGCCGCTTCGTCGTCTTCGCCGCGCAAGCCGATGTACGGGAAGTGATGCAGGAAGTAGCCGAACACCTGTTCGCAGTCCGCCGCGTATTTCAGCGTGTCGAGGATGTGGTAGTGCCAGAAGGTATCGACGTCCATCAAAGGCGCCGTTTCCTCTTCCGGAAACTGTTTCATCAGGATCAGGAAGCGGCGGTATTCGAATTCCACCGCATTCGCCTTCTCCAGGCTCCATCCTTCGCCTGACTCCCGGTGCATCAGCTTGACCTTGATCGCGTCCAAATTCAAATCGGCAATTGCCTTGAAACTGTCGTTCGTATCCATGAATGTCCTTTAGTAAAGAGCGTTGTGGGAAATACGGTGAAACAGGGGGGAAAGGGGCGGGTGTGTACTCCTGGCAAGTAGTCGAGGAATGCCTTGCCCTTGGCGGACAGGCGCTAAGTTGTTCCACATCAATATTGCATCTAATTACGAAATATGCAAGCTGAGCTTGATTGAAGCGGGTGCGCGCCTGTCAGCCGCTGGCCCGGCTTTCTTCCTGGTAGGGAAACGCGGTGGCGTCCGCGCCCAGCGGCACGCTGACGTGCACGCTCATGCCTGCGCCGGGGCTGCTTTCAATGTAAAAAGTGCCGCCCAGCAACTTGATGCGTTCCTCGATGCCCACCAGGCCAAACGAGCCCAGCTTGTTGCGCCCGTCGATGGCCGCACCCACGCCGTTGTCGCTGATGCTCATCGACACCGTATCGCGGCACTTTTCCAGCTTGACCTGTACGCGGCTGGCATTCGCATGCTGGGAAATATTGCTGAGCGACTCTTGCAGGATGCGGAACAGCGCCGTCGCGCATTGATCGCTGAGGCAAATGTCGTCATGGCTTTCGCTCACTTCGCAGGCGATGCCCGTGCGCTGGCGAAATTGCGCCACTTGCCATTCGACGGCCGCATTCACGCCCAGGTCCAGCACGGTAGGGCGCAAGTCGTTGATGATCTGCCGCACGCTCTTGATGGTAGCGTCGATCTGCTCCAGGGTCGAGCGGGCGCGGGCGTTCAGGCGCGGGTGGCGGCGCTGCGTGCGCGAGGCCAGCATGTCGGCGTCGATGCGCAACACCAGCAGGTTCTGTCCCAGGTCGTCGTGGATTTCACGCGCGATGCGCTTGCGCTCTTCTTCCTTGATCTGGTCGGCGTGGGCCGCCAGGCGGCGCAGTTTCTGGTGCGACAGTTGCAGGCGGATCTGGCTGGCGCGCAGTTCCTCCGTCATGCCCGTCGCCATCTGGATGGCGCGCCGGCGCGACGACGCCAGGGTATGAAACAGCACATACAGCAGCAGGCTGCTGGCAAAGCCGATCAGCAGGGCCAGCCACGGCAGGAAGGCTTCGAAGCGCGTATACAGGTCGCTCTTGCGCACGCTGAACAGCGCTTGCCACACGCGGCCATTGTGCTTGATCAGCAGCGTGCTGCTCAGGTAACGGCCCGAACTGCCGGGCTGCCACCATGGCGCATGCATGCCCGCCGCCGTGCTGTCGAAGATGGGGCGCATGTCGTGCGGCAGCTGCAGCGGCAAGTCCGGCTGTTCAAGCGCCTGCGGACCGATGTCGAACAGGGTCAGGCGGACGTTGCGTACCGGCATGTCGGCCAGCGCGCTGCGCATCATCGACACCAGGTCATAGCCCATGCCGACGGACCCCTGGTACGCCTTGCGCCTCTGCTCCAGCGTGCCGGTCGGCATGCCGAAGCGGTACACGGGCAGGCGCATGGCCATGCCCGTCAATTGTGGCCGGCCTTCCATCGGCACGGGCACGCCGGAATTGCTGATCTGTCCGGAATCGCGCGACTGCGCCAGCGCTTCGGCGATCAGGGGGCGCGAGGCGATGTCATTGCCGAATTTTTCGGGCGCGCTGGCGATCGGCTCGATATAGAGCAGCACGGAATAATGGGCGCGCGGTGGGGGCGGATGGATGGCAAATGCCGGATAGCCGTCGCGCCCGGCTGGATAGTCGCGCTGCATGGCCGCTTCGAAGGCGGCGCGCTGCGTCTCGTCGAGTTCCTGGCTGTAATTGAGGTTCATCACGCCCGGGTAGTTTTGTTGCAAGCCGAGGTTTGCCACGTAGCGGTGGAATTGCTCGCGGCTCACGTGTTCGTTGGCGTGGAACAGGCTGGCTGTGCCGCGCAGCAGGTTGGCATACGACCTGGCGCGTGATTCGATGTTTTTCTGGGTATTGCGCGCCAGATTGTTGAACAGTTCGCTGGCATCGTATTCGATCGACAGCGAAGCGGCCATGTAGAACAGCAGGCCGACCATCAGCGACATCGCAAAGCCGAGCAGCCACAGCGGTCTTTTTTCAGCAGATAAAGGGTATTCGCCGGCAGTAGAAGACATCGCCATCCGCATCAGGAAGAGGAATCGGGTGCCGCCTGGTGGCGGTGGCTAGGCTGCGTTGTACAAGCACCATTAACATTGCAAATTGCTCAATAGCTGCCTAATATACAAAATTATCGTTATTATAGTCAACACGCAATATTTCTCTCTGAAACGAAAAAACCGCCGCAGCGGTTTTTTTCGTGGCTCGTCCGGCGCCTTATTTGGCGGGCTGCCAGCTGTCTTTCAGGGTGACGATGCGGTTGAAGACGGGCTTGCCAGGCTGGCTGTCGACCCTGTCGGCCGCGAAATAGCCATGGCGCTCGAACTGGAAGCGCTGTTCCGGCTGGGCCAGTTCCGCGCCCGGCTCCAGCCACGCTTGCACCACTTCCTTGGCCAGCGGGTTCAGGGCCAGCTTGAAGTCCTTGCCGCCCGCGTCCGGCTGCGGGTCCGTAAACAGGCGGTCGTACAGGCGTACTTCGGCGGGAATGGCCGTCGGCGCGCTGACCCAGTGCATATTGCCCTTGACCTTGTAATTGGAACTGCCTTCCGTGCCCGACTTGCTGTCCGGGAAGTAGGTGCAATGCACGGCGATGACCTTGCCGTTTTCATCCTTGTCAAAGCCCGTGCACTCGATCACGTAGCCGTAGCGCAGGCGAACCTTGCTGCCGGGCTTGTCGTCGATGGGCGGATACAGACGGAAATAGCCTTTGTTCGGCACTTCCATGAAGTCGTCTTCCTCGATCCACAGCTCGCGCGAGATGGGGAAGGTGCGCACGCCCCGTTCCGGGAAGTGCGGGTGCACGGGCGCCGTGCATTCCACGCTTTCGCCTTCGGGGAAATTGTCGATGATCAGTTTCAGCGGACGCAGCACGGCCACCGTGCGCGGCGCCTTCGGGTCCAGGTCTTCGCGCAGGCAGCCTTCGAGCACGCTGTAGTCGATCCAGCCGTCCGATTTCGTCACGCCCGTGCGTTCGCACATCAGCTGGATCGCTTCCGGCGTGTAGCCGCGGCGGCGCATGCCTACCAGGGTCGGCATGCGCGGGTCGTCCCAGCCGTCGACGATCTGCTCTTCCACCAGCTGGCGCAGCTTGCGCTTGCTGGTGACGATATACGTCAGGTTCAGGCGCGAGAATTCGAACTGGTGCGGCACCGGTTGCTGGAAGAAGCCGCCGGCGGCCAGGGTTTCCAGCAGCCAGTCGTAGAACGGGCGGTGGTCCTGGAATTCCAGCGTGCAGATCGAATGCGTGATGTTTTCCAGCGCGTCCGAGATCGGGTGCGTGTAGTCGTACATCGGATAGATGCACCAGGCGTCGCCCGTGCGGTGGTGGTGCGCATGGCGGATGCGGTAGATGGCCGGATCGCGCAAATTCATGTTCGGCGAACTCATGGCATCTTCGCTCATCTTCGCGCGCAGGATGTGCTCGCCATCCTTGAACTGGCCCGCCTTCATGGCGCGGAACAGGGCCAGCGATTCATCGCGCGGACGGTCGCGGAATGGCGAATTCTTGCCGGCCTGGCCGAAATTGCCCCGGTTGGCGGCCATGTCTTCGGCGCTCTGGCTGTCCACATAGGCAAAGCCGGCCGTGATCAGGTATTCGGCCATCGCGTACAGCTGGTCAAAATAGTCGCTCGCGTAGTGCAGGTGGCTCTGGCCATCGGCATGCTTCGGTTCCCAGTCAAAGCCCAGCCATTTCACGCTGTCCATGATGGTGTCGACGTATTCTTGCTCTTCCTTCGCCGGATTGGTATCGTCGAAGCGCAGGTTGCACTGGCCGGCGTAATCGCGTGCCAGGCCGAAGTTGACGCAGATCGACTTGGCGTGGCCCACGTGCAGGTAGCCGTTCGGCTCCGGCGGGAAACGCGTGATCACCTGAGGCAGGCCGGGGCGCACGTGGGCGCCGGCAGCCAGGTCGGCTTCGATGATGTTACGCAAGAAATTGGGCGCCAGCGCTGGCGCGGCGGTATTCGGTTTATCGTTGCTCATTGATCAATGCGGAAGAGTGACAGTAAAAAGCATTTTACCGTACCGCAAGCGCTTTATAAGCACGTATTTGCCCCCATATCCCAGCATGCAAGCGACGCGGGCGCCGTTCTATAGGATAATCTGCCTTTCATTAGCAAACAAAACGTGACCCCGGAGCCATTGATGGAAAATTTGTATAACGTCCTCGGTGTCGCGCCCAATGCCAGCGACGATGAAATCAAGAAGGTTTACCGTTCGCTGGCCATGCGTTTCCACCCCGACCGCAACCAGGCCCCCGGCGCCGAGGCGCGCTTCAAGAGCGTCACCAAGGCGTATGAAATCCTGGCCGACCCGGTCAAGCGCGCCGAATACGACCAGAGCGTGAACCACCGCATCATCATCGATCCGGAAGCGGAAGCGTATGCCCTGTGGTGCGGCGTGTTTCGCCTGCATGGCACCGTCCTGCCGGCAGACTAAGCCTGCAGGCGGCTGCCCGGCCAGCCTGAATGATTTGAAAAACAACAAACAATGGTGCTTTTGCTTTTATGTAAAAGTACCGCGCATCACATTGGAAAGCACAGCATGAGAAGAGTACACCCTGAATTCGCGTATCAGTCGCGCGAGCTGGAAGGCCAGATCGATGGCATCCTCGGCGATCCGCCAAACCGCAAGAACTATAAAAGCATGGTCGACGCGCTGGTCAGCGAGTACGCCAGCGGCGGCGGCATCGAAGACGTGAACATGCTGGCCTTCGCGCTGGTCGACCACATCACCTTCAGCGACCCGAAAGGCTTGCTGGCCGAAAGCGAAGACTACGAGTTCGGCGACCCGGCCCGCGTGTTTTCCATGGCTGCGTGCGCCGCGCCGGAAGCGGCGAAGATGTACGCCGCCATCGAAGAGAGCTTCCCCGACCTGGCGCGCCAGGCCATCATCACGGCCTTTTTGCACAAGAATCCGCGCCTGTGGGACGACGACGACCAGTCGCTCGACCAGCTGGCCGCCAATGACGACGGCGACGACGATCACGACGAAGACGAAGCCACCGACGATTTCGCCCAGATGTTTGACCAGGATGGAGATGACCATGGCCGATAACAAGGATCAAAATGCCGAACAAAAAAGCAACCTGCCCGCGCTGACCAAGCAGGTCATGGAATTGGTGCTGTCCGGTTCGCTGGGCCACGCCGAGCAGGCGTTTGCCGACGCGGCCGACCAGTACGGCGATCTTGCCGTGGTGGAAGTGCTCAATGCCATCCCGCCGCAAGTGACGGCCCTGCACCTGGCCGGCTTCGACGGCGGCAAGATGTCGCTGGCCACCTTGCTGGTGCCGCCGAAAGCCTGGGCTGACAGCCTGGCCTTCATCGCCGCTACCTGGAGCGATGACCAGATCGAGGATGATCCGGAACGCATCGCCGAGTCCCTGTTCGCGCACATCCACGGCGTGGTGTTTTCCACCGACGATGCCGAGCGCCGCCGCGAGCTGCTGCTCGAAGCGTCCGCCACCGACTGGGGCGCCACGGCGTTCGCCATTTTGTTCTCGATGGCGCCGAAGGAAATCCTCGAAGTGGCGGGCGAAATCGTCATCAAGGGCCCGTATGTGACGGGCGTGACTTCGTCCGACAATGACGTCGTGCCGCTGGCCATCGAGCTGGCGCAAGCGAATGAAGACGGCTGGGACCGCTCGCTGTTCGAACTGTTCCCCGACTTCCGCCACAGCGCCGACCTGGCCGATGCCGAATATTCGGACGACCCGGACGAAGAGCCGACCATGTTGCAGCGCAGTACCAAGGAATTGCTGTACCGCCTGCGCAAGCAAGTGCCGAGCACGCGCAGCGCGCCGCGCTCCAGCACGCGCCGCAGCCTGGGCACGGGCATTTTCTCGTAATGAAAGCAGGGAACGTCTAATGCTGCCAGCAATTGTTGTAGAGAATCTTCCGCGCCTCGTGCGCGCCATCAAACTGTTGCCGGGCGACCCGCGCGAGGACGCGGCGCTGGACCTGGCCGATGAATTGACGGGCATCACGGCCATGGTGGCCGAAAAGTTCACGAATGAGCGCACGGCCGACGGCATCCAGAAAGCGCTGTACCTGACGGTGGGCGGCGTGTCCTTGGGCCTGGAGCAGGCCGTCACGCATGAAGGCGACCAGGCGGCCCTCGATTTCCTCGTCGAGCACGGCGCCGAGCACGCGTTCCAGGTGGGCTTTCGCCTGATCAAGGAACTGTCGCAGCTGCCGGAAGACGCCCTCGTCGGCGAATACGACCAGGACCCCGTCTACCTGCAGCGGCGCCTGCGCGAGCTGTTCATCGATATTTGCCAGGCCGACCCGAATCAGAACTGGGCCGGCTACGAAAAGTATGCGCTGCAGTTGCAACAGCGCAAGGAAGTGCAAGCCGTCGTGCGCCTGGCCAGCTGGCTGCGCCGCCACCATGACAACGGCCCCGTCAGCGACAGCGACTTGAATGCCGAGGGCGTCATCGCCCTGGCCATCATCTTCGCCATCGAAGGGGGCGGGCGCATCGTCGCGCGCACGGGCCAAAAGGAGTTCGAGCGTTTCGTGCGTTCCGTGCGCAAGAACAAGCCCGACTTCGAGGAAGGCTGGGCCGCCCTGGTGGCCAAGGTGCCCGTGCAGCACCATCCCGTGTTGCTCGACCGCATCGCCTCGTACCGCCGCAGCTGCACCGTCGTGCATAAAATCCTCACGCGGGCCAGCATGAAGAGCCTGTTCGAGGACCTGGAAAACTACGCGGGTTCGGAGCTGGATGCGGATTATTCCTGATTCTGCGTGTCGGATTACGCGGCGGCTGCGCCACCGCTAATCTGACCTACGCCGGCGCGCGTCCCGTAGGTCGGCTTAGCTGCGGCATCGCCGCAGCGTAAGCCGACATTGCAGCCTACGCTCCCCCTTCCATGGCCGCTTCCTCGGCCAGTTTCACGAATGCCGCCACCAGCGGCGACGTCTCTTCTTCTCGTTGTGCAAGTAATAAGCTGGTGGTCGCCTGCGGGTCGGCGATCGGGCGGTAGCACACGCCATCCATGCGGATGCGGTCGAACGAGGCGGGCAGCACGGAAATGCCGCAGCCGGCCGCCACCAGGCCGATGATGGTCGACGCTTCGCCCGCTTCCTGCGCCACCTGGGGCACGAAGCCTGCTGCCTTGCACAGGCGGAAGATCTGCGGATAAATCCCCGTGCCCGCATCCTTCGGATACATCACAAACCCTTCGCCCGCCATGTCGGCAATCGCGATGGCCTGTTTTGCCGCCAGCGCATGGGCGACGGGCAGCACGAGGAACAGCGGGTCTTGCCGCAGTTGCGTCAGCTTGATATCGGATGGATACGTCGTTTCCGGCGGGCGCACGAAACCCAGGTCCATCGTCCGGCCCGAGATCGCTTCCAGTTGATGCAGGGTCGCCATTTCATGCAGGGTCAATGTGACGTGCGGGAATTGCTGGCGGTAGCGGTTGATGACGGTGGCGAAATACGGCGTAAATGGCGTGGAAAAGGTAAAGCCGATGCGCAACTCGCCCGCTTCCCCCCGCTGCGCCCGGCGCGCCGTCACGGCCGCCTGTTCCGCCAAGGCCAGGATGCGCCGCGCATCATCGAGGAACAGCGCACCAGCCTGCGTCAGCCGCACGGAGCGCTTGTTGCGCTCGAACAACTGCGCCCCCAATTCTCCTTCCAGTGCCTGGATCTGCTGGCTCAGCGGCGGCTGGCCGATGTGCAGGCGCTCGGCCGCGCGCGTGAAGTGCAATTCCTCGGCGACGGCGACAAAGTAACGCAGGTGGCGCAGTTCCATGTTTGTCCAGTAATCGTTTTAAAGTATGAGTTGGGCCTTGAATATATATTGGACGATATGAGTTGGCAATCCTAACATGAAGACTCGCTTCCTTTCCGAAACACGGCCATGTCTGATTCATCGCTCGCCTTTGCTGCCCACTCCGCCACGCCCGTTCCCGCTCCGCGCACAGCCATCGCCAAGGGTTCCATCGAATTCAAGCGCAGCAACCGCGCGCTGTTCTTCGGCGGCTTTTCCACCTTCAGCTTGCTGTATTGCATCCAGCCCCTGTTCCCGCTGCTGTCGCAGCAGTTTCATCTGACGCCGGCGCAAAGCAGCTGGTCCCTGTCCGTGTCCAGCGGCCTGCTGGCCATCTCGCTGGTACTGCTGAGTGCCGTCTCGGACAGGGTCGGGCGCAAACCGCTGATGGTGGCGTCGATGTTTTCCGCCGCAATACTCACCATTTTGTCCGCCTTCGCGCAGGATTATGCGCAACTGCTGGCCATCCGCGCCGCGCTGGGCATTGCCCTGGGCGGCATGCCGGCCGTGGCCATGGCGTACCTGGGCGAGGAAATCGAGGGTCCGTCCTTGGGCCTGTCGATGGGCTTGTACATCGCCGGCAGCGCGTTTGGCGGCATGTCGGGGCGGCTGGTCGCTTCCATGCTCAGCGATTTCCTCTCGTGGCGCTGGGCCTTGGGCGTGCTGGGCGTGGCCGGGGTGCTGGCGGCGGCGGAATTCTTTCGCAGCCTGCCGGCGTCGAAAAATTTCGTGCCCAGTACAAAAGGCTGGAACGCCTTGCCGCACGCGATAAAACAGCACTTTTCCGACCAAGGCTTGCCGTGGCTGTTCTGCCTGGCGTTCGTGCTGATGGGCTGTTTCGTCAGCCTGTACAACTACATCGGCTACCGCCTGCTGGCCGCGCCCTTCGGCTTGCGCCAGAGCACGGTCGGCTTGCTGGCCTTTTTGTACCTGATCGGCATCTTCAGTTCCGTCTGGGCGGGCCGCCTGGTGGACCGCCTGGGGCGCCGGGGCGTGCTGTGGATCATGCTGTCGCTGATGCTGTCCGGCATTTTATTGACCCTGTTCGATTCCCTGCCACTGATCGTCATCGGCATGGCGCTGGCCACCTTCGGCTTCTTTGCTTCGCATTCGATCGCCAGCAGCTGGGTCAGCCGCCGCGCCCGCGCGCCGCAGGCGCTGGCTTCGGCCTTCTACCTGCTGTTCTACTACCTGGGCTCGAGCCTGATCGGGTCCGCCTCGGGCATGATGTGGGGCTTCGACGGCTGGACGGGCGTCATCATCATGCTGGGCCTGTGCCTGGGTGGCGGCGTGCTGATTGCCTTGCGCCTGCGCCATTTGCAGCCGCTGGGGGCGCGCGAAGCGGTGGGCTGAGTCCTGCTATGTGGGCGCGGCGGGGAACCCAGTGCCAGCTTGGCGATCCAACCCGGATACCACGCGAACAGGGGAACATCATGATGCAAGTAAAGGAAGTGGCAAGGCGCTTTGGCGCCATCGAACACGCGATCGGCCAGGCCGCCCAGCTGTGTGGCAAGCAGCAGGGCATGCCGATGGAATTGAAGGATTGCATCCATCAGCTGGACCTGCAAAAGAGCGCCGTGCGGCAAGCCATTGACGCGCAGGACGATGCGCGCATCCGGCAAGCCGTTGACCAGATGGAATCGCTGGGCGACCGCGCCAAGCGGGCCTGCGGCACGGCGGCCAGCGTCACGCCGGAAATGAAGAGCGCGGTGCTCAAGGTGCACGATGAACTATCGGACCTGAAGCACCAGTTGCATTGAACACCTATCAAAACCTTGTATTGCTCCCCTCATGCCGTTTGTGATGTTGCAAACGGCATCGACCGCTGTCAAAGTTCTTGGTAGGTGTTGTAACCGTTTTACATCTGGCGGAACAGATGGGCATATAGCGGGCTGACGCGCAGTTGCGCCGGATGCTGGCGCAGGGTCAGCGACAGCTTGCCGGCCTCGTCGCGCACGGCCGTGGCGATGGCGCTGGCGTTGACGATGGTGCCCCGGTGGATTTGCCAGAATTGTTGCGGGTCCAGCTGGGGCAGCAACTCCTTCAGGCTCGTGCGTATCAGCGCTTCGCTGTCCTGGCACACGACGTTGATGTATTTGTCCAGCGCCTCGAAATACACGACGTCGGCCAGGGCGATCATGCGCACGCTGTTGCCGACGGCCGCCCGTATCATTTGCAGGCGCGGCGCGGGGGGCAGCATGGCTTGCAGTTGTCTCAACAGGCGGGCCATGTTGTCGTCGCCGGCGGTTCCGGCTGGCGGCGCTGCTGGAGGCGCTGTGGCAGCTGTCGCCGGAGCTGCAGTTGCCGTGACTACAGCGCTGTCGCGCAAGCGCTGCCGCAGGCGTTCCACCGTCTTGCCCAGGCGCGCATCGTTGACGGGTTTGAGAACGTAATCGGCGGCCGCGTGCTCGAAGGCGGCCAGCGCATAGTCGTCGTAGGCGGTGACGAACACGATGTGCGGGAAGGGCGTGTCGGCGGGCCACTGCTCGGCCAGCTCCTCGGCCGCCTCCAGCCCCGTCTTGCCTGGCATTTTGATGTCGAGAAATAGTATGTCGGGCCGCAGCGCCAGGCCTTGCCGCAAGGCGTCCACGCCATTGGGGCACGTGGCGACGATGTCGAGTTCCGGCCACAGCCGCTGCAAGGCGTGCGCGAGGGCGGCGGCAAGGATGGGTTCGTCTTCGGCGATCAGGGCGCGTGGCGCGTGTGGGCTGTGTTGGCTCATGCGAGGGGACTCATGATGGTGGGTGGAAGGGGAAGTGTCAGGCGGGCGGTCGCGCCTGCCGGATGGTTGGCGGCCAGCGACAGGCTGGCGCAATCGCCATGCATGGCGCGCAGGCGTTCGCGGATATTCGCCACGCCCAGGTGCGTGCCCTTGGTCTGGCCCGGATGGTCGAGGCCCAGGCCATCGTCGCTGACGGTCAGCATCAGCACGCCGCTGTCCGTGGAGGCTTGCACGTGGACGTGGCCGCCTTCGATCTTCGGTTCCAGGCCGTGCTGGATGGCGTTTTCCACCAGCGGCTGCAGCAGCATGGGCGGTACCTTGATCTGGCGCATAGCCTCGGGCAAGTCCAGCGTAAAGCGCAGGCGCGCGCCCATGCGGATCGACATCAGGCCCAGGTAGGCTTGCATCAGCGAAAACTCCTGCTCCAAGGTGGTGGACTCGGCGCGCGAGGAACTCAAGGTCGCGCGCAAATACTGGATCAGCTGGTCGAGCAGCAGCTGGGCGCGCTCAGGGTCAAAGCTGATCAGGCCTTGCAGGTTGGCCAGGGTGTTGAACAGCATGTGCGGTTCGATCTGCGCCTGCAGCAGCTGCAGCTGGGCCTGCATGGCCTGGCGCGCCACGGATTCGGCGCGGGCCTTTTCCTGGGCCGCTTCCATTTGCAGGCGGGCGATTTTTTCGCGGCTGCTGAAGAACAGGATGGCCGCACTGGCCGCCGCCAGTGTGAACACCGTCATGCTGACGTTGCGGGGCGACATGGCAATGGGCGCGGGAACGTCGATATTGGCCAGCCAGCCGAACAGCATGGTGCCGCCTACTTGCGCCACGGCGGCGCTGACGATGATGAGGGCAGTGAAGGGCAGCCTTTGCGGGCGGCGTCCCTCTCCCCACCACGCCAGGCGGATGCCGTCGATGAGCAGGAAGGCAATGCCGCCGATACACATGGACGCAAGCAAGTTGAGCCAGAAGCTTTGTCCACCGCTCAGCACGTAGGTGATGAAGAGGGCACACAGGACGTTGAGCAGCAGCGCATAGCGCGCATCGGCCAGCAGGCGCCGGTAGGGAAAGCCCTTCTTGCGGGGGGCGGTGTCGGTGGTGTGCATGCGGGACCGCTTTCGGATGGGCACTCGGGTTGGTAATGCGGCAATTATGGGCGGCTCTGCATGCAGGCGCAACGGCGTTGCGACGAAACCGGGCGGACGCGGCGCCAATCGCCTGATCGCGTCCTTTACAGGGTGGCGCTTGCACGCGATGATGGCAGGACGTCTTGGTCGACAACCTCATCATGATAAAGGAATACCATGTGGCCTTATCCACGCACCCTGGCGCACCGCGGCGGCGGCACCCTGGCGCCTGAAAACACCCTGGCTGCCCTGCGCTGCGGCCTGGCCTACGGCTACCGCGCCGTGGAATTTGACGTCATGCTGGCGGCCGACGGCGTGCCCGTCGTCGTGCACGATCCCGAGCTGGGGCGCACCGTGGCCGGCAGCGGCCATATCAGCGATTACACGGCCGCGCAGCTGGGAGCGATGGAAGCGGGCGCCTGGTTCGGCCCGCAGTTTGCCGGCGAAGGCGTGCCCACGTTCGACGCCGTGGTGGCGTATTGCAAGGCGCAGCGCATCTGGATGAATATCGAAATCAAGCCGGCGCCCGGCTGCGACGTGCAGACCGGCACGGTGGTGGCGCGCGCCACCCTAGGCTATTTTGCAGTGGAAATCGCCGCCGGGGAATTGCTGCCGCTGCTGTCATCGTTCAGCATCGCAGCCTTGCAGGCGGCGCGCCAGGCGGCGCCGGAACTGGCGCGCGGCTGGCTGGTCGAAGCGATACCTTCCGATTGGGCGCAAGAGGCAAAGGAACTGGACGTGGTGGCGCTCCATTGCGACCACCGGCAGCTGACGCGCGCGCTGGCGCAGGAAGTCAAAGGGGAGGGATTGGGATTGTTTTGCTACACCGTCAACACCCCGGAACGGGCCAGCGAACTGCTGGCCTGGGGCGTGGATGGGTTTTGTACGGACAGGATAGATATTATTCCATCCATGGCGTAGGTCGGATTAGCGGGGCAAAGCCCCGCGTAATCCGACAACATTGTTGACGTTATTGGTGTTGTCGGCTTACGCGCTTGCGCGCTAAGCCGACCTACGTTTCAAACAGCTTAGAAAGTCACGCGCATTCCTACGGTGACATTGCGCCCCATCAACGGCGCCGCATTCTTGATGAACGAGGTATGGCTGTACGCCAGTTCATTCGTCAGGTTGTTGGCCTTGATATAGAACTGGGCCGGCGTCGTGCCGATGCGCGTGTCGTAGTTGGCTGAGAGGTTGAGCATGTTGTAGCCAGGGGTTGCCGTCTCGAACGCTGCCACCTTGTCCTGCTTGCCCACGCGGTAGAACTCGGCCACGCCGCTCCACGCCTGCCAGTTGGCATCGAATTTCACGCCAACGCGCTGGGCGGGGATGCGCGGCAAGTTGCCACCACCATCGGCCAGCTTGGCCCGCACATAGTCGCCGAACACGCTGGCGCCGAACATGGGGTTCAATTGCTGGCGGATCTGGCCTTCGACGCCCGTGAACGTGGCATCGCGCTGGGCGTACTGGATCAGCTGGAAGCCTTCGTGGCTGTCCAGCGTGGAGCCGAAGATATAGTTGTCCACCTTGTTGCGGTAGGCGCTGGCCGAGAAGGTCGTGGCGCCCGCATATTTGCGCAAGGTCAAGTCGATATTGTTCGACGTCTCCTTGCCCAGGTTTTGATTGCCCAGCTCATACGTGGCCGTGGCCATGTGCACGCCGTGCGCATACAGTTCCTCGGCGCTGGGCAGGCGGTGCGTGCGGGAAATGGTCGAACCGAGCGAGTACTGCGGCGCGAATTTCCACACGGCGCCCAGGGAGATCGAGGTGCCCTTGGCGCTGCGGTCTTGCAAGGTGGCGCTGTCGACCGTGATGTCTTGCCATTCGTGGCGCAAGCCTGCCTCGAAGCGCCATTGATCGAGCTTGTATTCTTCCACCAGGAAGGCCGCGTGTTTTTTCGTTACCGTCGGCGCCACGTAGGCTTCCTCGCCCAGGGCGGAGAAGTCGCGCTTCGACGTTTGCAGGCCGACCACGCCGCGCCAGCCGAAGACGGGATGGTGTTCCATTTCCAGGCGCGCGTCGTGGCCCTTGTTTTTAAACGTGGTGGCGATTTCCGTGCCTTCGATTTCATCGTGCTTGTAATCGGTGAACGCGGCGCGCAGGCGCAGCTTGGCGAAGCCTGGCACGGGATCGCGCAATTCGCCGCGCACGTCCCAGCGTTCGCTCTTCAGTTTCACGTACGGCACGGCGCCATGTTCGTGGTCGTGGTCATGTTCTTCTTCATCGCCGTGGTCGTGGCCTTCGTGGCCGCCGCAATGCAGGTGCGTGCCATGCGGATGGCAGCTCGCGAATTCGTGGTTGTGGCCAGGCAAGCCGTATTCCGCATGCTGGCTGGTGAAGGCCAGGCCCAGGAAGCCGCGTGACCCCACCCACGACACGCCTACGCTGCCCGTGTCCGTCTCGTTGTAGCTGCCGGCCACTTTCGAGCCGCCTTCCCAGCCGCTGCCGACCTTGTATTCCTTGGCGTCGCGCTTGACGCCTTCCGCGTGGAAGGCGATGTTGCCGGAGCCGCCAGTCACTTCAAAGGCGCCCGCCTTTTCGCGCGCCGCCGAGTTGGCGCGCACTTCCGCGCTGCCTTCAACGCCTTTGGCCGGCACGCGCGTGGGGATTTTCTTGTCGATCACATTGACGACGCCGCCGACGGCGCCGCCGCCATATGCGAGCGCGGACGGGCCGCGCAAGACTTCAATCTGTTCCGACAGCATCGGTTCGGCCGCGACAGCATGGTCGGGGCTGATGGTCGAGGCATCTTGCACTTCGGCGCCATCGGACAGCACCTTGACGCGCGGGCCATCCATGCCGCGGATGATGGGACGGCTGGCGCCGGCGCCAAAATGGCTGGACGTGATGCCGGGCTGCCCGGCCAGGGTTTCGCCCAGGGTCGCCTCGCGGGCGCGCACCAGTGCCTCGCCTTCGAGTACGGTCACGGGCGTGCTCATGTCGTCGCTGCCCAGGGCCAGCGCGCTGGCCGAGACGGTGACTGCAGGCAAGGTTGTCGCCTGCTGCGCCAGGGCGCTGGCGGGCGCGGCAAAGGCCAGCATGATGGCCAGCGCGAGGGGAGTGGGTTGGTGAGGACGGACGGACATGGGCAAGGTTCCTTATCGGCTATCGGTGTTGGCAGGGTTGGGGCAGCGCGTGATAGTCAAATTGCCTGCCCTAAGATGATAATGATAACCCATTATCATTACTGTGTGACAGTTTTTCCGGACGGTAGATATAGTCGGATGGTGTATTCTGTCGGCTATGGAACGCACAACACGTCAAAAAACCGCTATTCAAGCCGCCATCGAGTCGGCTCAGCGCCCCTTGTCGGCGCAGGAAATCCTCGAACAGGCCAGCTTGCAAGTGACGCAACTGGGCATCGCCACCGTTTACCGCAACTTGAAGTCCCTGGTGCTGGAAGAAAAGGTGCACGTGGTGACCTTGCCGGGTGAAAACCCGCGCTATGAGTCGAACACGGCCGCCAATCACCACCACCACCATTTCCAGTGCACCACCTGCCAGCGCGTGTTCGACGTGCATGATTGCCCGGGCGACTTGAAGCGCATGGCGCCGCAAGGCTTTGTCGTCGAGCGCCACGAACTGACCCTGTATGGCCGCTGCGCCGACTGCAATGCCGCTGGCGCCGTCGTTGCCACCACCGTGCACGCCTGCGCCGGCCACCACGACCCGGCCTGAGCGGGCAGGCTGTCGATGTTGGCACGGGCGCAACAATGCCCTGGCCAGCCCTCATTGCCGCACCCCATATCACGTATAATCTTCCCTTTAAAGCTGCCGCCACTCTTTGTCAAAAAAACATGAAATCAACTGAAATCCGCGACAAGTTCCTCAAATTTTTCGAGTCCAAGGGCCATTCCATCGTCCGTTCCAGTTCCCTGGTGCCAGGCAACGATCCGACCTTGCTGTTGACGAACAGCGGCATGGTGCAATTCAAGGATGTGTTTACGGGCACGGACAGCCGTCCGTACACGCGTGCCACCTCGGTGCAGCGCTGCGTGCGCGCCGGCGGCAAGCACAATGACCTGGAAAACG
Source organism: Janthinobacterium sp. JF4 (assembly GCF_059617925.1). Lineage (NCBI taxonomy): Bacteria > Pseudomonadati > Pseudomonadota > Betaproteobacteria > Burkholderiales > Oxalobacteraceae > Janthinobacterium > Janthinobacterium sp. JF4. Next base: position 56,855 of record NZ_JCAQAV010000014.1, read on the forward strand.
TCGGCTACACGGCGCGCCACCATACTTTCTTTGAAATGCTGGGCAACTTCAGCTTCGGCGACTATTTCAAGCGCGATGCGATTCAATACGCGTGGGAACTGTTGACCAAGGTGTACGGCTTGCCGGCTGACAAGTTGACCGTCACCGTGTATATCGAAGATGACGAAGCGTACGATATCTGGGCCAAGGAAATCGGCGTGCCTGTCGAGCGCATCATCCGCATCGGCGACAACAAGGGCTCGCGCTACGCGTCCGACAATTTCTGGCAGATGGCGGACACGGGCCCATGCGGTCCGTGCACGGAAATCTTCTACGACCACGGCGCCGACATTCCCGGCGGTCCGCCGGGCTCGCCTGACGAAGACGGCGACCGTTTCATCGAGATCTGGAACCTGGTGTTCATGCAGTTCAACCGCGACGAAGCGGGCGTCATGCACAAGCTGCCGAAGCCGTGCGTCGACACGGGCATGGGCATGGAGCGCCTGGCCGCCGTGCTGCAGCACGTGCATTCGAACTACGAGATCGACCTGTTCCAGCATTTGATCAAGGCTGCCGCGCGCGAAACGGGCGCCACCGACCTGGAAAACAAGTCGCTGCGCGTGATCGCCGACCACATCCGCGCCGCCGCGTTCATGATCGTCGACGGCATCATTCCGGGCAGCGAAGGCCGCGCGTATGTGTTGCGCCGCATCATCCGCCGCGCCTTGCGCCATGGCCACAAGCTGGGCCAGACGAAACCGTTCTTCTACAAGCTGGTGGCGGATCTCGCCATCGAGATGGGCGGCGCCTATCCGGAGCTGGAAGAAGCGAAAGACAACGTCGCCAACATGCTGAAAGCCGAGGAAGAGCGTTTCGGCGAAACCCTGGAAACGGGCATGAAAGTGCTGGAAGCGCAGCTGGCCAAGGATGCCACCGGCATCGACGGCGCCACTGCCTTCACCCTGTACGAAACCTACGGCTTCCCGCCAGACCTGACGGCCGACATCTGCCGCGAACGCAATATCAGTTTCGACCAGGTGGGCTACGACGCGGCCTTGAGGGAAAGCCAGGAACTGTCGCGCAAGGGCGGCAAGACGCACAAGGATAGCAAGGTCGAGTACACGGGCGAGAAAAACACCTTCGTCGGCTACGATCAATTGACGTTCAGCAGCAAGGTCGTGGCGCTGTACGCGGCCGGCACGCCGGTAACGGAATTGAAGGCGGGCCAGGATGGCATCGTCGTGCTCGACACCACGCCGTTCTACGCGGAATCGGGCGGCCAGGTGGGCGACCAGGGCGTGATCGCCTCCGGCGCGGGCAGCTTTGCCGTCAGCGACACCCTGAAAATCCAGGCTGACGTGTTCGGCCACCACGGCGTGCTCGATTCGGGCGTGCTGAAGGTGGGTGACGCCGTCTCGGCGCAAGTCGATACGGCCAAGCGCGCGCGCACCATCCGCAACCACTCGGCCACGCACCTGATGCACAAGGCCTTGCGCGAAGTGCTGGGCAGCCACGTGGCGCAAAAGGGGTCGCTGGTCGATCCCGATAAAACCCGTTTCGACTTCAGCCACCATGCGCCGATGACGGCCGAGCAAATCGCCGCCGTGGAAACCATCGTCAACAAAGAGATCCTGGAAAACCGCGCCACGCAAGCGCACCTGATGTCGTTTGACGATGCCGTCAAGCATGGCGCGATGGCGCTGTTCGGCGAGAAATACGGCGACGAAGTACGCGTGCTCGACATCGGCAGCTCGAAAGAGCTGTGCGGCGGCGTCCACGTGCAGCGCACGGGGGACATCGGCCTGTTCAAGATCATCGGCGAAAGCGGCGTGGCCGCCGGCATCCGGCGCGTGGAAGCGGTGACGGGCGAGGGCGCGCTGGCGCTGGTGCAAACCATCAACCGCCGTCTGGTCGAAGCGGCCCATGCCCTGAAGGCGCAGCCGGAAGAGCTGACTGCCCGCATCGTCCAGGTGCAGGACCACGTGAAGGCGCTGGAGAAGGAACTGGCCGCGCTGAAATCGAAACTGGCCTCGGGCCAGGGCGATGAGCTGGTCACGCAAGCCGTCGATGTCAACGGCATCAAGGTGCTGGCAGCCGTGCTGGACGGCGCCGATGTGGCCCGTTTGCGCGAAACCATGGACAAGCTGAAGGACAAGCTGAAAACGGCCGCCATCGTGCTGGCCAGCGTGGCTGACGGCAAGGTCAGCCTGATCGCCGGCGTGACGGCGGACGCGACTTCCAAGGTCAAGGCGGGCGAACTGGTGAACTTCGTTGCACAGCAAGTGGGCGGAAAAGGTGGCGGACGCCCCGATATGGCGCAGGCGGGCGGCACCGATCCGAGTGGTCTGGCGAACGCCCTGGCTGGCGTGCCGGCCTGGGTCGGCGAACGCGCGAAATAAGACGTAAGCTAGAGGACATGCGGGGTTTTCGCCCCACAGCCCCTTGAAAACGGCCCGCAGACGGTGTTTGCGGGCCGTTTTGCCGTGTGGAATCTCGTTGTGACACCACAACAGCCGATGAACTATTTTGGTGCAGCGCGTCAATGCCCCTGATTTAGAGTAGTATGTCGAAAATCAGTACAACAAAAATGGCGGGATATTGATGATGAGCGACACACTACTTGATACCGAGATTATGGAATTTCATAAAGAACTCGACGCGCGGGGCTTGAATTGCCCCCTGCCGATTCTGAAGGCGAAAAAGGCTTTGTCAGAGCTGCAAAGCGGGGAAGTGCTGCGCATCATGGCAACCGATCCCGGTTCCGTGCGCGATTTCCAGGCTTTCGCCAAGCAAACGGGCAATGCCCTGCTGTCGCACGTGCAGACGGGCACCGAATTCGTCTTCCTGATGCAACGCAAATAATTCTGCCAGCCGGGGCCGCCATGGCGCGGCCTGGTTTTCCTATCCATGCCGGCCCTTTTGCTGCCCTGCAGCGTAGCGGCGAACTCCCCTGAAATCCTCAAAGCTGGACAGTTTAGATGGATTGCTCTAACAAAAAATCGCACGATCGTGCTTAAATTCGGTTCAGGATTCAAATTTCTCTTATAATCGAACGCACAATCAGCACTTGATCCGTCATTTTTATAATTTCCCAAAGGCATAGCTATGAAAGTCTTGGTACCCGTCAAACGCGTGGTCGACTATAACGTCAAAGTCCGCGTCAAGAGTGACGGCACTGGCGTCGATACCGCCAACGTCAAAATGTCGATGAACCCTTTCGATGAGATCGCGCTGGAAGAAGCGATGCGCCTGAAAGAAGCCGGCAAGGTCACTGAAGTGGTCGCCATTTCCTGCGGCGTGACGCAGTGCCAGGAAACCCTGCGCACGGCCATGGCCATCGGCGCCGACCGCGGTATCCTGGTGGAAACGACGACCGAACTGGAACCGCTGGCCGTGGCCAAGCTGGTGAAAGCCCTGGCCGAGAAAGAGCAGCCGCAACTGATCATCCTGGGCAAGCAAGCCATCGATGACGACAGCAACCAGACCGGCCAGATGCTGGCAGCCCTGCTGGGTTGGCCGCAAGCCACGTTCGCTTCGAAAGTCGTGCTGGAAGACGGCAAAGTCACCGTCACCCGCGAAGTCGATGGCGGCCTGGAAACCCTGGCGCTGACCTTGCCAGCAATCATCACCACCGACCTGCGCCTGAACGAGCCACGCTATGTGACCTTGCCGAACATCATGAAGGCGAAGAAAAAGCCGCTCGAGACCGTCAAGCCGGAAGACCTGGGCGTTGATGTCGCGCCACGCCTGAAGACCCTGAAAGTCGTCGAGCCAGCCAAGCGCTCGGCCGGCATCAAGGTCCCGGACGTCGCCACCCTGGTCGCCAAGCTGCGTACCGAAGCCAAAGTCATCTAAGCGGCTTTGCCGTCACTCCAGAACAATTACAGGACATATCATGGTCGCATTAGTTATTGCTGAACACGACAACGCTACCTTAAAGGGCAGCACCCACCATACCGTGACCGCGGCTGCCCAGTGCGGCGGCGACGTGCACGTGCTCGTCGCTGGCTCGAACGCATCGGCCGCTGCCGCTGCCGCCGCGCAAATCGCCGGCGTGACGAAAGTCATCGTGGCCGACGCGCCATACTTTGCCGACGGCCTGGCCGAAAACGTGGCCGAGCAGGTGCTGGCCATCGCCGGCAACTACAGCCACATCCTGGCGCCAGCCACCGCCTACGGCAAGAACATCCTGCCGCGCGTGGCCGCCAAGCTGGACGTGGCGCAAATCTCGGAAATCACCAAGGTCGACTCGCCCGACATCTTCGAGCGTCCGATCTACGCCGGTAATGCGATTGCCACCGTGCAATCTGGCGACAAGGTCAAGGTCATCACCGTGCGCACCACCGGTTTCGACGCCGCTGCCGCCACCGGCGGTTCGGCTGCCACGGAAACTGTCGCCGCCGTTGGCGACAATGGCAAGTCCACTTTCGTGGGCCGCGAACTGGCCAAATCCGACCGTCCTGAACTGACCGCCGCGAAAATCATCGTGTCGGGCGGCCGTGGCATGGGTTCGGCCGAGAACTTCCACATCCTGGAACCGCTGGCCGACAAGCTGGGCGCCGCCATGGGTGCGTCGCGCGCCGCCGTCGACGCCGGCTTCGTGCCGAACGACTGGCAAGTGGGCCAGACGGGCAAGATCGTCGCCCCATCGCTGTACATCGCCGTCGGTATCTCGGGCGCGATCCAGCATCTGGCCGGCATGAAAGACTCGAAAACCATCGTCGCCATCAACAAGGATCCGGAAGCACCGATCTTTGCCGTGGCCGACTACGGCATCGTGGGCGATCTGTTCGAGATCGTGCCGCAACTGGTCAAAGAACTGGGTTAAGTCGCCCCCCTTCCGGTTTTGTTACTGACAGAGCCACGCCGGCCCGCCCCACACGGCGAGCCGCGCGTGGCTTTTTTCTTGGAGAAAAGAAGATGAGCTATCAAGCCCCGCTGAAAGACATGTTGTTCGTGATGAATGAACTGGCCGGCCTGGCCGAAATCCATACCTTGCCAGGCTGCGAAGACGCCACGCCCGACACCGCCGAGGCCGTACTGGAAGAAAACGCCAAGTTCTGCGGCGGCGTGGTGGCCCCCCTGAACTGGCCCAGCGACAAGGAGCCGAGCTTCTGGCACGACGGCCAGGTCACGACGTCAAAAGGCTTCAAGGAAGCGTTCAAGGCCTACGGCGAAGCGGGCTGGCAGGGCGTGCAGCATCCGACGCAGTTTGGCGGCCAGGGTTTGCCCAAGCTCCTGGCCACGCCGTGCATCGAAATGCTCAACTCGGCCAGCATCTCGTTCGCTTTGGTCGCCCTGCTGTCGGATGGCGCCATCGAGGCGCTGCTGACGGCCGGCAGCGACGAGCAGAAGGCCACGTATCTGGAAAACCTGGTGTCGGGCAAGTGGACGGGCACCATGAACCTGACGGAGCCGCAGGCGGGGTCCGACCTGGCCGCCGTGCGCACGCGCGCCGTGCCGCAGGAAGACGGCAGCTATAAAGTCTTCGGCACGAAGATTTTCATCACGTATGGCGAGCACGACATGGCGGAAAACATCGTCCACCTGGTGCTGGCCCGCACGCCGGACGCGCCCGCTGGCGTGAAAGGCATCTCGCTGTTCATCGTGCCGAAATTCCTCGTCAATGCGGATGGCAGCCTCGGTGAGCGCAACGACGCGCACTGTGTTTCCATCGAGCACAAGCTGGGCATCAAGGCCAGTCCGACGGCGGTATTGCAATTTGGCGACCATGGCGGCGCCATCGGCACCCTGGTGGGCGAGGAAAACCGCGGCCTCGAATACATGTTCATCATGATGAACGCGGCCCGCTTCGGCGTCGGCTTGCAAGGCATCGGCCTGGCCGAGCGCGCCTATCAGCAGGCGGTGGCGTTTGCCAAGGACCGCGTGCAGTCGCGCGACCTGGCCGGTTCGCCGGGCCCGGTCTCCATCATCCACCACCCGGACGTGCGCCGCATGCTGATGTCGATGCGCTCGCAAACGGAGGCGGCGCGCGCGCTGGCCTACGTGGGCGCGGCCATCAGCGACGTGGCGCACCACCATGCGGAGGCGGACGTGCGCGCGGAAAGCCTGGCCACGTATGAGTACCTGGTGCCCGTCATCAAGGGCTGGGCCACGGAAATGTCGCAGGACGTCACGCGCGATGGCGTGCAAGTGCACGGCGGCATGGGTTTCATTGAGGAAACAGGTGCCGCCCAGCATTACCGCGACGCCAAGATTCTCACCATCTACGAAGGCACGACGGCCATCCAGGCCAACGACCTCGTGGGCCGCAAGACGGTGCGCGACGGCGGCGCCGTCGCGAGAGCCATCATCGCCCAGGTGCGCGCCACGGAAGCCCAGTTGGGCGAGCTCTCCGGCGCCGACTTCCAGGCCATGCAGCGCCACCTGGCAGAAGGCAGCGCCGCGCTGGAAGCCGTCGTGGAATACGTGGTGGCGAACATGAAGACGGACATCAAGGCCGTGTTCGCGGGCAGCGTGCCGTACCTGAAACTGGCCGGCATCGTGCTGGGCGGCTGGCAAATGGCGCGCGCGGCCGTGGTGGCGCAGCAGAGGCTGGGAGAGGGCAGCGGCGACGCCTCATTCTACAAGGCGAAGATCGCCACGGCGCGCTTCTTTGCCGACCACATCCTGTCGCAAGCGCCTGGACTGCGCGCCACCATCATCGATGGCAGCGCCGGCGTGATGGCGCTGTCGGAAGAGCAGTTTTAAGTTGCATCCTTGCCGGTGAAAGCCGGCTGAACGAAAAAAAGCGCTGGAGATCGCTCTCCAGCGCTTTTTTTTACTCTTTCAAACGCTTATCTTCTGGCGATGCCGTTGCCGGAATTGCGTACCAGGTCGCCAGCGGCCAATCCCGGATCCTGGTCAAACGCGAAGTCGGCCTTGGCGCCCGTTTCATACTGCACGGTGACGGTCCACGTCTTGGCGTTCTTCATGTGGCCTTCGACTTGCTTGCCGGCATACGCGCCGCCAGCGGCGCCGGCCAGGGTGGCCAGGTCCTTGCCGCGTCCGCCGCCCACCTGACGGCCCAGCAGGGCGCCGGCCACGCCGCCGCCGATCATGCCCAGCGCGCCGCCTTCGCCCGCTTTTTCAGTGACGTTGACTGCCAGCACCTTGCCGCAATCGGCGCAGATCTGGTGCTGCGGCTGCTTGGACGGCTGGCTGGCGTAGGAATTGCCCGCTTTTTGCGCGGCCTTGGCGTTGATGATGGCCTGGTCGTATTCGCTCTTGGCGTCGCGCAGGCATTGCATGCGGGCTTTCGAGCTGGTTTCTTCTGCGCACAGTTTTTTGTCGTCCGCATAGCGCGTGTTCGCTTGCTTCGTGTCGTAGGCGTATTGCGCCTTCGGCGACAGGTTTTGCGCGAAGGCGGAGGTGCTGAACAGGGCCGTGATGGCGACTGCGAGGATGAGTGGGCGACGAATCATGATCTTCTCCTAGGGGTGTTGGATGTGCCAGTAATGTCGGCATTGTGAATGCAGTATAGAGGAAAATCATGATTGCTTACCAACACTTACATATGCGTGCGGGGACGCGAGAAGTGATGTAATTATCATACGGAAATTAACCGTAGGCGCCGCCTGTGTACAGCAGGTCGAACAGGCGCGCCATGGTGGCGATCAGCACGCCTGCGCCTAGCATCAAGGTAGCGACCAGCACCACGGCCAGGGGCCAGCCCGTGTCCGACAGGCGGCTTGATGCGGCATTGTAGCGGGCATCCCACTTGTCGTCCGGCATCAGGCCCAGCACCAGCGCTTCCAGGAAGCCGCCCAGGGCGGACAGGGTCAGCGGCAATATCTGGTAAAACCAGTCGGCCTCGGGAAACAATTGGCACAGCAGCAAACTGGCGGGCAGGGCGGCCAGGTGTAGCCATCCCCAGCGGTCTTTGGCGCCGTGCAGGTAGAAGCGGTGGGCGCCCAGCATGCCCAGCAGGAAGGCCAGCAGCGTCGTGAAGGCCTTGTTCTTGTGCGACTGTTGCAAAATGGTAGTGGTGGTCATGGGACTCCAGAGTTGCTCATCGGTAAAGATTGCCAGTATCGGCCATTGTCTCGCACAACGATAGCACTTTCCTGTGGCGTTTATGTAATGATTTCGCCTGATTCCAAGCCATGGCCGGCACGATAGACGCACGCGCCTATTGCGTCTTCGGTCATGACTGGTCATAATGTTTGATTAGCCCAAATTACACGCCCGTCATCATAACGCTTGCTGCCTGGCGGTAAAGCGCGCTATAATTTGCGGCTTTTTCCGCCTCAGCACACTTTTTGGAAATATTATGGTCGTTATTCGTTTAGCTCGTGGAGGCGCCAAGAAGCGCCCGTTCTTCAACATCGTCGCTACTGACTCGCGCAATCGCCGCGATGGTCGCTTCATTGAGCGTATCGGTTTTTACAACCCGATGGCGCAAGGTGGCGAAGTTCCACTGCGTATCACCGCAGACCGTCTGGCCTACTGGCAAGGCGTTGGCGCACAATTGTCGCCAACCGTTGCTCGCCTGGTAGCCAGCAACAACAAAGCAGCAGCTTAATTAGATCACTGGTTTGACGGTCAAGACTGCATCCGGGGTGAAAGTCCCCGATGACCTGGTACAGGTAGGCTATGTCTCCGGTGCTTATGGCATTGCTGGCGGGGTCAGGATCACTCCTTTCTCCGACGACGCGGATGCATTATTAAGCGTCAAAACCTGGTGGTTTGATAAACCGACCTTGCATGATGTTCAAGTCAGGCAAGCAAAGTTACACGGCGGCGACGTCGTGGCCCAGCTGGTGGGTGTGGTCGGGCGGGATGCCGCAGAAGCGCTGAAAGGCGTCTCTGTGCAAATTCCGCGTAGCCATTTCCCGACGCTGACGGCCGATGAATTTTATTGGTCCGATCTGATCGGACTGACAGTCGAGAATTTGCAAGGCGAGTGCCTCGGCACAGTGCACGACATGATGAGCAATGGTCCGCAGTCGATCTTGCGCGTTACGCCTGTCGCCACTGCCGATGAGACCGTTGAAAAGGCGCCTGAGCGCCTGATCCCGTTTGTTGGCCAGTTTGTCATTAACGTTGACAAGGCCGCCAACAAGATCACGGTCGACTGGGGCCTCGATTATTAAACCGCTTGCGCTTAAGAATGCGCCGGGCAAACGTTGCAGGATGGTGAGCGATGCAATTTGATGTCGTGACCCTGTTCCCTGAAATGTTTGCCGCGCTGACGCAGTCGGGAGTGACCCGGCGCGCCTTCGAGCAGGGGAAGTGTGGCTTGTCGCTGTGGAATCCCCGTGATTTCACGACCGACAATCACCGTACCGTGGATGACCGCCCGTATGGCGGCGGCCCCGGCATGGTGATGATGGCGCGGCCCCTCGAAGCGACAATTCATGCCGCTAAGCAACGCCAGACCGATCTCGGCCTGGCGGCGCCCCGCGTGGTGTTCATGTCGCCGCAAGGCCGTCCGCTGACGCACGAGCGCGTCACGCAGCTGAAAGCCGAACCCGGTTTGGTGATCCTGTGTGGCCGCTATGAAGCCGTGGACCAGCGTTTGCTGGACCGTTGCGTCGACGAAGAAATCAGCGTCGGCGACTTTGTTCTGTCGGGCGGTGAGTTGCCTGCCATGGCGCTGATGGATGCGATGATCCGCCTGTTGCCGGGTGTCTTGAACACCGAGGCATCGGCCATCGAAGACAGCTTCGTCAATGGCTTGCTCGATTCGCCGCACTACACGCGGCCGGAAACATATGAAGGCATGGCCGTGCCGCCCGTCTTGATGGGTGGCAATCATGCCGAGATCGTCAAGTGGCGCCGCCAGCGCATGCTGGAAGCGACCGCGACCAAGCGGCCTGACCTCTTGGTCAGTGCGCGCGCCGCCGGCTTGCTCAGCAAGGCCGACGAAAAATTCCTGGCCAGCCTGTAAGCCGTTTTCGGACGGCAAGCAGGGTGGCTTTGCAGTGCCGGGCATGTTGCCCAAATTGGTAATACCCATCCTCTACCGGGCGGATAGTACGCTATCCACAGTGCGCCGGCATGATGGTTTTCGGAGTTATAAAAATGGACTTGATTCAACAATTAGAGCAGGAAGAAATTGCTCGTCTGGGTAAAACCATTCCTGAATTCGCACCAGGCGATACCGTTATCGTCAGCGTCAACGTAGTCGAAGGTACGCGCAAGCGCGCCCAGGCTTACGAAGGCGTCGTTATCTCCCGTCGTAACCGTGGCCTGAACTCGAACTTCATCGTTCGCAAGATCTCGTCCGGCGAAGGCGTCGAGCGTACGTTCCAACTGTACTCGCCGCTGATCGCTTCGATCGAAGTGAAACGCCGTGGTGACGTTCGCCGCGCCAAGCTGTACTATCTGCGTGAGCGTTCGGGCAAATCGGCGCGTATCAAAGAAAAATTGCCAAATCGCCGCGTTGTGGCGAAAGCAAGCGCGTAATATCAGCGTCTGCGTTGGGAAAAGGGGTGCCGTATTGGTGCCCCTTTTTTTATTCTGAATTGTTAATGGGACAAGCTGCCATGGCCACCATCGCATTTGATCCACAACAACTTGCCATCGATAGTATCGCCGGCGAGGCGGCGCTGGACGCCGTGCGCCTGACGCCCGGCTGGCTGCGCCAGCGCCTGGGCGAACAGCCTGACTGGCAGCCCGAGATTACCCAGGATTTTCTTTCCGCCCGCGCCGTGCCCGTGCGCGCCGCCGTGCTCATTCCCCTTGTGCAACGGCCGCAGGGCTTGACCATCTTGCTGACCATGCGCACGGACCACTTGAGCAGCCATGCGGGCCAGGTCAGCTTTCCCGGCGGGCGCAGCGAAGCCTTCGATGCATCGCCCATCGCCACGGCCCTGCGCGAAACGGAAGAAGAGGTGGGCCTGGCGCGCGAACACATCGAAGTGCTGGGCGGCCTGCCCGATTACCTGACGGGCACCGGCTACCAGGTCACGCCCGTGGTGGGCCTGGTGACGCCGCCGTTCGAGCTGCGCGCCGATCCGTCCGAAGTGGCGGAAATCTTCGAAGTGCCGCTGGCCTTCCTCATGGATGGCCTCAACCACCAGCGCCTGTCGGTGGAATTGCCCGGCGGACGGCGTTCGTTCTACGCCATGCCCTACGAGCGCTTCTACATTTGGGGCGCCACCGCCGGCATGCTGCGCAATCTGTTTCACCTCTTGCGCGCGTAAAATGGCGCCGTGCACGTAATAAGTTTGATTCCAGCACTGCACTGCGCTATCGTAGCGGGCATTGCGGTATTGCTGAAAAAGACAAAAAGGATCATTGATGACATTTCTCTCCATACTTTGCGCATTGCTGATCGAGCAGCTCAAACCTTTGCGCGCGGACAATCCGATCTACGCCGAAATCAAGAGCCTGGCAATGCGCATGGAGACCTGGTTCAATGCCGGCCACGCCAGCCATGGCCGCATGGGCTGGTTCCTCATGATCGGCGTGCTGATGGTGCCAGCGGCAGGCGTGCACTGGATCTTGCAGCATTATCAGTTGACCCTGCTGGCCTTTGCCTGGAACGTCCTCATCGTCTACCTGACCCTGGGCTTCCGCCATTACAGCCATTACTTCACCTCCATCCAGCTGGCCCTGAGCGCCGGCGACGAAGCGACCGCCCGCACCTTGCTGGCCGACTGGACCAAGCTCGACACGGTGGGCATGGAAGCGAGTGAAATCGCCCGCATCGCCGTGGAAAAAGCCCTGATCACCACGCATCGCAATGTGTTTGGCGTGTTCTTCTGGTTCCTGATGCCGCTGGGCCCTGCCTGCGCCGTGATGTACCGCGTGGCCGAATATCTGGCGCGCGCCTGGAACGAGCCCGAGCACATGCGCAATGAAGCGTTCGGCCAGTTCGCCGCCCGCGCTTTCTACTGGATCGACTGGATCCCCGTGCGCCTGACGGCCGTGGCGTTTGCCGTAGTCGGCAATTTCGAGGATGCCATCTACGCCTGGCGCAATTTCGCCCAGCGCTGGCAGGACGAAGCCATCGGCATCATCCTGACGGCCGGCGGCGGCGCCATGGGCGTACGCCTGGGCACGCCAGCGGAAACGGCGGCCCGTGTGCTGGTGACCCCCGACATGGCCGTCGATGACAGCGACAGCGAAAGCGATATCCTGCCCGGCGAAGAGCCGGGCGCGCGCGCCATGCAGAGCACGGTAGGCCTCGTGTGGCGCGCCTTGCTGCTGTGGATGCTGCTGCTGCTGTTGATGTCGGGCGCCGTTTTCCTCGGCTGACGCGGGCGCACACGCGCCAACCATGCGCCTTGCGCGTGGAACAAGGTTAAAATAGGGGCTGGCGCGCAAGGCGTGCCGGCCCCTGTTTGCATCGTCAGGGCAGATCGAGGTAGAACCCAAGTCTTCTATAAGATATAATACTGGCTTACCGCAGCAAACGTAGTTGAATTACCAGCCCGGCTTACCCGCCGGGGCCATTCACGCAATCCAGTCCCGACAAGCCACATGGCCGAGTTATCTCAAAAAACAGGGGAACTCTCAGACGAGTTCTTCATCCTTGGTCTCACCAGCAATGGCAAGCAATTCCGACCCAGCGATTGGGCCGAGCGCCTTTGTGGAGTGATGTCCTGTTTCAATCCCGAAGGTGGCGGGCGCAATGCGCACCTCCAGTATTCGCCCTACGTGCGCCCGACCGTCGTCAATGGCGTCAAGTCGGTGGTGGTCAATACCAAGCTGCGCGAGATCGAGCCGATGGCGTTCCACTTCGTGCGCGAATTTGCCAAGGATAACGACCTGCAGATCGTCGAAGCCTGTTTCCTGCCGCCCCCCGAAGAAAAGTAACACCCGTTTCATTTGATCTGGCGCAAAGCCCGCCACGGCGGGGAAGCGTAGCGTGGGCACTCTGTCTCAAACGGAGTGGCGACATGCGTATCGGCGACATCTGTACCCTGCACACCATTCATTGCCAGCGTGACACCAGCGTGCAGGACGCGGCGCTGCTGATGCGCCAGCATCACGTGGGCGACCTGATCGTGGCCGAACAGCCGAACGGCGAGCGCGTCCCGATCGGCATCCTCACCGACCGCGACATCGTCATTTCCGTCATCGCCCTGGGCCTCGACCCCGCCAGCCTGCTGGCGGGCGACATCATGAGCGCGCAGCTGCTCACGGCCAGCGAAGACGAAGACGTCTACGACATCATCGAACGCATGCGCGTCAACGGCATCCGCCGCCTGCCCGTGGTCAACAGCCTGGGCGCGCTCTCCGGCGTCGTCAGCATCGACGACCTGCTGGCCTTCCTGGCGCAAGAAATGGCCGAGCTGGCGCGCATCAGCGGCGGTCAGCTGGTGCATGAAAAGCGCACTAAAAAATAAACCCGCATTGCGCAATGCCAGTCAAATCATTGATGGCAATACTGCCGTGCCTATATCGGCGCGCCGCCGGCATATATATTGCACTGCAATAAGTGGTGTTATCTGGTATTGAGAAATTCGGGCGAATGCCATTAATTGGTACTTAATTCGGCCACGAAGTCATACATATCGCCGCGGAAGTAGGAGCGGCAAAATTCCACGGCGCGGCCATCGCGCAAAAAGCCCAGTCTTTCCACCGACAAGCCCGCGTCGCCTTCCTCCGCCTGCAACAGGCTGGCCTGCTCCCCCGTCAGTAAAAGGGCGCTGAGGCGCTGCAAGGCGCGCACGGGCCGGTTGCCCGCCTGTTCCAGCGCGTCATACATGGACACGTCGACGGCGTCGAGCGCCGGCAGGCAGCTGGCGACGATGGTCGCGTACTCCAGGCACATCGGTATCTCGTCCGCATAGCGGATACGGTGAAAGCGGTACACGGGCGCGCCCGGCGACAGCCGCAGGCGCAAGGCCTCTTCCGGCGTGACGGTGCCTTCTGCGCGCTTGAGCCACACGCTGCGTGGCGTGCGTCCGCGCGCCCGCATGTCCTCGGAAAACGAGGTCAGCTTGGCGAAATTTTTCTCGATGCGCGTATTGATGAAATTGCCCGAGCCGGGGCGCCGCACCAGCAAGCCTTCGTTGACGAGGCCATCAATGGCCTTGCGCACGGTGATGCGCGAGACGGACAGGTCGCTGGCCAGTTGGCGCTCGGCCGGCAAGGCTTCCTCGGGTCCGAGGATGCGCTTGTCGATCGCTTCGCGCAGCGCGCGCTGCAGTTGCTGGTACAGGGGCAGGCTACTCGTCTGCCCCAGGCCTTGCATGATGTGAGCGAGGGTTGTCATACGCTGAGGGTCTCCGTTACGGCGCGTTGCAGACGCGCTCGGTATCTGTTTTGTGTCGCTGGATAATACCAAAAAAGGCCGTTATAAAACCAATTTGAATTATCAAGCCAGCAATTTATGCCCGGCCTCTCCCCCATTTAAGCCGCGCATACGGGCTACGGATTGATTTGGATAAAGTGGTCTGTGTGATTCAAACAACGTTATAAAAAAAAAGTCGTAACTGGTAGTGTTCTGGTATTGGATAGTAGTATATTGGCGTTGAATTGGTTTTGTAAGTGGTTGTGCCGAAGGGTCTGCAGCATGCCGGTGAGAGTGGGCGGCTGGAAAGAAGACCTACGTTAAAAATGAAAAGGTTCCAATCCTGGAGCCTAAATCAAGGGGGAGTACATGAAACGCAATTTGACACCTGCAGCTGCCGTCGTGAAATCCGGTTCGCGGAGCCGTACGCCGATCGCTGCGGCCGTTGCCGTGATGGTCGCCGGTCTGTCTTTTTCGGCGCAGGCGCAGGAAGCACCCGCCGACGACGTGGCTACCGTGGTGACGGTGACCGGCGTGCGTGCCTCGCTGGAAAAATCGCTGAAGCAAAAACGTAATGCGGATTCCGTGGTGGAAGTGGTCACCGCCGAAGATATTGGCAAGATGCCAGACCGTAACGTGGCGGACGCGATCCAGCGCCTGCCAGGTGTGAATACCCAATCGTCTGCCGGTGGCGAAGGCGGCTTCGGCGAAAACGACCGCGTCAGCCTGCGCGGCACCAGCCCAAGTTTCCAGCAAACCTTGTTCAATGGCCACGCCATCAGCACGGGTGACTGGTTCGTGCTGAATCAGTTCGGCGGCAACGTCGGCCGCAGTAGCAGCTTCTCCCTGCTGCCATCGGAACTGGTGAGCTCCGTTGTCGTGCACAAGAGCGCCACGGCGGACCTGCCTGAAGGCGGCGTTTCGGGCGTGATCGACGTGATTACCCGCCGTCCGCTTGAATTCAAGAACCGGATCACGGCCGAAGGTTCTATCCAGGCTTTCCACAACGACCTGGCTGGCAAGACCGATCCGCAGTTCTCCGGCCTGGTGAACTGGAAGAATGACACGAATACTCTGGGCATCATGGTGCAGGGCTTTTCGCAAAAATCCACTGTGCGCCGCGATGGCCAGGAGATCCTCGGCTACACGCCCATCGCTGCTGGCAGCAACGCGGCCAAGGCCCATCCTGAACTGGCCGGCGTGAAAGTACCGACCTTTATCGGCGCGAGCCTGTTCGAGCAAAAGAAAACCCGCGAAGGCGGCGCATTTGACATCGAATTCAAGCCCAGCAAGGATCTGACCCTGGACGTGAACGGCTTCTACTCGCAACTGAAGGCGCCGCATCAGAACACCAACTGGCTGGCCGCTCCTGCCAACTCGATTAACAGCACGGACGACAAGGGCGTGTCGACCGGCCAGGTGCCGACCAACTACACGGTCAAGAATGGCACGCTGACAGGCGCCACTTTCGCCAGGAACTCGGGCGAAGTGGACAATATCTACCGTCCTGACGCCGGCGGTGAATCGTACTACCTCGATTTCAACTTCAAATACCGTGCCACCAAGGACCTGACCCTGACCGGCAAGTTGGGCAAGACCCACGGCGTAGGCTATGACCGCGATGATGTGTACTACCAGAACAACGTCGATGGCGGCATGGTGTATCAATTGAATGGCATGAGCCCGGCAAGCGTTTCCTATCCGGGTGGCACCACCACCAAGCCAGGCTCGACGGCATGGGCTGGCGGCGGCGAATCGCGTTCCGTCGACCAGGAAAAATATGCCCAGATTGATGCGGAGCTGCGTCTGTCTTCCGGTATCTGGGATTCGGTCAAGTTCGGTGGTCGTTTGACCGATCATAAGCGTGATGCAGAGCATCCGTTTGAAACCCGTCCGGGCGACCTGGGCTTCTCCAATCCGGGGCCCGTGTGGAATGGCACGATGTATCCGAGCGACTTCGCCAACAACCTGGGCGGCAACCTGTCGAGCAATTACTTCAAATACGATGGTTCTGCACTGGGCGCGTGGGGTGCTGCACCTGGCAACCGTCTGTTCGATTACGTGCGTCGCCATAACTGGACCGACGAATTCAAGCTGAAGGAAAAAACTTCGGCTATCTATGCCATGGCCAACCTGACGGGCGACAACTGGAGCGGTAACTTCGGCCTGCGCGCTGTCCACACCAAGCAGTCGACCCTGGTGAACCAGGCCGGTGGCCCGATCACCGGTTCCGACTGGGGTGCGTACTCGCAGCATCTGTATGAGCGTAGCTACAACGACTATCTGCCTAGCGCGAACATCAAGTTCGATGTGCGCAGCGACCTGGTTGTCCGCGCTGCCTTGGCCCGCACTATTGCTCGTCCCGACTACAGCGCGCTGGGTGGTTCGGTATCGCTGAACGACGACGCTTTGAGCGGCAGCGGCGGCAACGTTAACCTGAACCCGGTCAAGTCGGACAATGCCGAAGTCAGCGCCGAATGGTATTTCGCACCGAAGTCGGCCTTCTCGGTGGGTCTGTTCTACATGGACCTGAAATCGGTGGTGTCGAACGGTACCGTCAATGCTACGTACTTCAACAGCAAGCGCAATGCCAATGCCGTGTACCAGATCACGTCGCCATTCAATACCAGCGGCAAGAACAAGGGCGCGGAATTCAGCTACCAGCAACCGCTGTTCAGCGACTTCGGCATCCTGGCCAACTACACCTATGCTGATGGCAAGCTGGACAATGGTGATGAGCTGGTCAATGCCTCACGCAGCACGTACAACCTGACGGCCTTCTACGAAGCCAATGCTCTCAGCGCGCGCCTGGCCTACAACTACCGTTCGTCCTACAAGGCGGGAGTGGATCGTGGCGCCAGCCAGCACGTCGCTGGTGCAGGCGGCTTGGCCGGTTCGATCAACTACAAGATCAACGAACATTTCACGATCACGTTCGATGCGCTTAACTTGACGAACACGACCATCAAGATGTACGCGGAAAACAAGGATCAGCCACGCGCGTTCTATAGCAACGGCCGTACCTTCTACCTGGGCCTGCGCGCCAAGCTGTAAGCAAGACGATCAGGCCTGGCGCACATGCACCGGGCCTGGCTTTCCTCGGTCTTTTCAAGGCAAGTCCCTGCATCAGGGCCTTGCCTTTTTTGCTGAGTGGGTGAGCTGTTTCCGTCATTGCTCCCCAACAGCAATACCGCCCTTCTGCCAGTAGCGGGCAGGTTTTATCTTTTTACATGGCATTATTATGACTATTGCACCTCAGCGCTACCTCGCCCTCGACGTCCTGCGCGGCCTGACCGTGGCCCTGATGATCGTCGTCAATACGCCCGGCGACTGGGGCAGCGTGTATGCGCCGTTCCTGCATGCCGACTGGCACGGTTTTACCGTGACGGACCTGGTCTTCCCCAGCTTTTTGTTTGTCGTCGGCAATGCGCTGGCTTTTGCGCTGGGGAAATATGAACACCTGGGCCATGGCGCCGTGCTGGTCAAGCTGTGCAAGCGCAGCGCGCTGATCTTCTTATTGGGATTCCTGCTGTACTGGTTCCCTTTCTTCAAGCTCGACGATGCGGGCCAGTTCGCCTGGTCACCGCTGTCGCATACGCGCATTCCCGGCGTGCTGCAGCGCATCGCCGTGTGCTACCTGGCCGCCGCCCTGATCCTGCACTACTGGAAGACACGGGGCGCGCTGGTCTTTTGCGCCTGCACCTTGCTCGGCTACTGGGCCATCCTGGCATGCTTTGGCGACTACAGCTTGCATGGCAACGCGCCAGCCAGGCTGGACCTGATCCTGCTGGGCGACAGCCATTTGTACCACGGCGAAGGCATCGCCTTCGATCCGGAAGGCATCCTCGGCACCTTGCCGGCTATCGTCAATGTGATCGCCGGCTATCTGGCGGGCAGTTTCCTGCGCCAGGCGGGACCGGCGCAATTGCGTTCAAGCCTGTATCAGCTGGCCGTGGCCGGCGCCCTCTGCGTGGCCGTGGCCCTGTGCTGGAATGAAGTGTTTCCGATCAATAAGAAGCTGTGGACCAGCTCTTACGTGATGCTGGGTATCGGCCTGGACTTGCTGCTGCTGGCATTGCTGATGTTCATCATTGACGTGCGTCAAATGACGGGCTGGACCTACTTCTTTGAAGTGTTCGGCAAGAACACCCTGTTCATCTACCTGGTATCGGAAGTGCTGGTGATCATCGCCTTTACCGTGCGCATCGGCGGCGGCAATCTGTACCAGTGGCTGTACCAGCAGTGGTTTACGGGCTGGGCGCCGGCGCGCGTGGGGTCCCTGCTGTTTGCCGTCAGCTTCATGCTGCTGTGCTGGCTGATCGCCTACGGCATGGACAAGCGCAAGATCTATATCAAGGTCTAGCGCTAGAACTTCAGCTTCAGGCCGTAACGCGTGGCCAGGGCGGTGAAGAGCAGCATCAGGGCGGTGACGGCGGCGGCATTCCACAGGCCGGCCGTGCCGCCCGTCTCCAGCCAGGGCCACCAGAAGCGCGGCAGGTGCAGCACGGTTGCCAGTTGCTGCCACAGGTCGGGCACGATGTAGGCGAACAGGGCATTGGTACCGGCAGGCAACAGCACCACTGTCCAGGCGCGCCAGCGCCACACGTCGATGACGACATAGAATACGAGGAACATGGCCAGGATAAGGGCGCTGCACACGAGCGTATAGGATTCCGTTGCCGCGATCTTGTTGATGTGGTGATACGGCCGCAGCAGCAGCCCGGCCGCCAGCAGGCCGAGCGCGAACCACGCCATGAAACGTATTCTCTGGGCATGGTTCAGGGCGGCGCCGCGCAGAAATAGCTGGCCTACCAGGGTGCCGGCCAGCACATTGGCCG
Source organism: Janthinobacterium sp. JF4 (assembly GCF_059617925.1). Taxonomy (NCBI): domain Bacteria; kingdom Pseudomonadati; phylum Pseudomonadota; class Betaproteobacteria; order Burkholderiales; family Oxalobacteraceae; genus Janthinobacterium; species Janthinobacterium sp. JF4. Next base: position 75,863 of record NZ_JCAQAV010000014.1, read on the forward strand.
CCGTCGAACCGAGCACTTGCGGCACGTTGACGAACCCGTTGATACCCGCTGGCAGGAAATCCAGGCTGCCTGCCGTGCCGCCCATGTACAGCGCGATCAGCAGGGAAAACACGCCCATCAGCGCCGTGCCGCTGCCCTGGCACGCCAGGTACAGCAGGCTGCACAGCAGGTAAGACCAGCCGATCATGCCGAGGATGCCCCACCACGACGGTTGCAGCCAGGTGCTGGAAAATTCCGCATTCAGTTCGCCGCGGAACGTCGCCAGCAGGAACAGCATCAAGGCGCTGCCTGCGGCCAGTTCAAGCTTGCCTGCGCCCTGGCGCCACAGCAGGATCATGGCCATATAAAACAGAAGCAAGTACACGGCCTGTGGCAGCAGCGCTGTCTGCGCATCGTAGCGGTAGGCATTCACCAGCACCACGCCGGCCAGCATCAGGCTGGCGGAGCGCCACAGCAGGCGGCCCAGCAAGGCTGGCGTGACGCGGCCGCAATGGCGATGCAAAGCCAGCGGAATGGCCATGCCGACCATGAACAGAAAGCCGGGAAAGACCAGGTCGGGCACGGTGATGCCGTCGGCGCGCGGCCCCGCATGTTCGAGCCACCAGGCAATACCTGGCATGCCTGCCAGGTAGTTGACCCAGATCATGGTGACGATGACGCAGCCGCGAAAGGCGTCCAGGCTGGTCAATCGTTCGGCGGCAGTGGCAGGGGCGACAGTGGCTGGCGGCATGGAAGGATGAGGAAGGTCGAAAAAAAAAGCAGCCCCGGCCTGAGCCGGGAACTGCCTTGCGCCTGCTTGAGGAAGCAGGAATTACTGTGCCGCTGCTGCCGGCGGCGCCGCTGCCGTGGCAGGACGGTTCAGCCACAGGATCCAGTAGCGGGCCAGGTCGCCCACGCCGTCGCCACCCTTGACCGTTTCCAGGACCTTGATGGCGTCGTCTTTCTTGCCCGCCATGGCGTAGGAATAGCCGAGGCGCAGCTTGGCGTCTTCAGCACGCTTCAGGCCGCCCTTGGCGATACCTTTCTGTATCAGGTCGATACCTTTATCGAACTGGTCCATCGTCACGAAGGCGTAGCCCAGGTTGATCAAGCCCGTGCCATCCTTGCTCTTCATGGCCGATGCTTCGCCGCTGGCGATATTTTTTGCATCGTCGGCGGCAGCCTTGCTGGCCTGGTCGCGCAGTTTCTTGTGCTTGGCAGCATTCGCGCCCGTGCCCAGCACGCCTTTGGCAAAGCCGGCGTCGAGGACTTTTTTCGCTTCCGTCGGGAAGGCGTTTTGCAATGCGATTTCAGCCATGTCGCTGTAATCTTGCGGCGACATGGTGCCGACGGCCTGGAATTGCAGGCGCAGCACGTCCAGCGCGAAGCGGTCGGAATAGCCGGCCTTGCCTTGCAAACGGCCCAGCAGATCGCTCCAGTAGTCGTCCGACGGGTAGTAGCGCACCAGGTTTTCCATGGCGATCAGGTAGGTGGCCGGATCCTTGCTTTTCGAGCCCGTGTTGGCCAGCAATTGCAGTTCTTCGATGCTCGGCGTCTTGCCCGCTTGCTGTTTGGCCATCACGTCGGCCATCAGTTCCTGCTTGGCGCGCGCGAAATCGTTGCTGAAGTAATAGGCGCGGATGATGTAGGGACGCACGGTGGCCACGTCGCCCGTTGCCGTCTGGTAGCGGGTGAACCATTTGATGGCGTTCGGGTAATCCTTGGCGTTGTAGTGATAGTTTGCCAGCGCCTGGATGAAGTCTCCTTCCGATTTTTTGTCCAGCTTGCCCGATTCGATCACCGCTTCCAGCGCCGTCATGGCCATCGGTGCATTGTTGGTGGTCGAGGCCAGGGCCACGCGCAGGCGGTTCAGCACGAACAATTCGTAGGGCGTCAGGGCCGGAATGGCGGCAGCCTGGTCGATGCGGCTTTGCACGTCGGCGTAGTTCTTGGCATCCATCGATGCCTTCACGGCGGTTGGATCGAGCAGCTTGAACACTTCAGGGCGCACCGAGTCGGCCGGAGCGGCAGCGGCAGCGGCGGCTGGCTTGGCATCCTGCGCGTGCGACAGGGATGGCAGGACATTCAGGCCGATGGCGGCCAGGAGCAGGCTAAGACGGGCAAGACGGAATTGGGACATGGGTTATCCTTCAATCAATAACAAAAATACGCACCGGCACTGGCAGCCGCAACATCGGGTAGTAGCATAGCCAGCGGGGCAAGGAAGCTCGAAAAAACACACTCTGCCGGTCTGCCTGCATGAGTCAAACAGAAGCGGCATGATACAGAGCGGCTATTGTCACATAAACTGCTGGGCTGGTGCGGCAAACGTGCGCGCCAGGGCTTGCCCTTTGCCATCGAACAGCAGGCAGCGCTGCGCTGGCAGGTGCAGGCGCATGGCGTCGCCCGCCTGGCGCAAGCCATCCTCGGCCGGCAGCTTGACGGCCAGCATCTCGGCCAGCATCCCGTCTACACCTGGCATGCTGGCGTAAACGATGGCCACGTCGCCCAGGTATTCGACATGGCTGACGGCCGCGTCGATCACGTTGTCGCCGCCCGTCTCGCTGTCCTGCAGGCTGACATGCTCGGCCCGCACGCCCAGGGTCAGCTGGTCGCCTGGCGCCACGCTTCCGCCTTGCGCTTCGACGTCGATCACAATGCCGCCGGGCAGGCGCACGCTGACGTTGCCGGGGCCTGTCGCCACAGCCTCGCAAGCGATGAAGTTCATCTTCGGCGCGCCGAGGAAGCCGGCCACGAACAGGTTGCCGGGATGGTTGTACAGCTCATGCGGACTGCCCACCTGCTCGATGCGCCCGCCGTTGAACACGACGATGCGCTCGCCCAGGGTCATCGCTTCGACCTGGTCGTGCGTAACGTAGATCATGGTGGTCTTCAATTCCTGGTGCAGGCGCGAGATTTCCACGCGCATCTGCACGCGCAAGGAGGCATCGAGGTTCGACAGCGGTTCGTCGAACAGGAACACCTGCGGCTTGCGCACGATGGCGCGGCCGATGGCCACGCGCTGGCGCTGGCCGCCCGACAGGTCCTTCGGCTTGCGTTGCAACAGTGGCGTGATCTGCAGGATATCGGCCGCGCGCTCGACGGCGGCGCGCACCTCGGCCTTCTTATGCCCGGCCAGGGAAAGGGCGAAGGCCATGTTCTCGAACACCGTCATGTGCGGGTACAGGGCGTAGCTCTGGAAGACCATGGCCAGGCCCCGCTCGGCCGGCGCGATATCGTTGGCCAGCTTGCCGCCGATATGCAGCTCGCCGTCCGTGATGTCTTCCAGCCCGGCGATCATGCGCAGCAGGGTCGATTTGCCGCAGCCGGACGGTCCCACGAAGACGACGAATTCGCCGTCGCCGATATCGAGGTCGATGCCGTGGATGACCGGGTGCTTGTCGTCATACCGCTTGACGATACTCTTTAATGCGATGTGTGCCATGGGCTGTGCGATTCCTAGCTTGCGCTGGCCGGCGCGGACGTGGCGCCGGCGTCAGATGGGTCGGAGGTATCCTTCGGGCCGATGCGCATGAAGCGCGACAGGATCAATACGGGCACGGCCGACACCAGCACCCACAGGAAAAAGGTCTTGTAGCCGAGCGCCGTCTGGATGTCGCCGCTGATCATCTTGAACAGCACGAAACCCAGCTGCATCACGCCGGTGGCGAACGCATAGTGGGCCGTCTGGTATTTGCCGACGGAGACCACCTGCATCATGAACAGGATCAGGCCGACGAAGCCGAAGCCATAGCCGAACATTTCCACGCTGAGCGCGGCCGTGATCAGGGTCAGGTCGGTCGGCATGCTGTGGCTCAGGTAGTAGAACACCAGGTTCGGCAGGTTCATGGCCAGGATCAGGAACAGCATGGCGCGCTTGAGGCCCAGCCAGGATGTGAAATAGCCGCCGCCGATGCTGCCCAGCAAAAAGGCCACGGTGCCGGCCGTGCCGTACACGGCGCCCACTTCCGTCGTCGACAGGCCCAGGCCGCCCAGCTCGCGCGCTTCGCGCAGGAACAGCGGTCCGATGGTCTGCACTTGCGCCTCGCCGGCGCGGAACAGGATGATGAAGGCGATCATGCCCCAGATGCCGGGCTTTTTCAGGAAGTCCGCCAGCACGTCCCACAGGGTGCGGCTGATGCCAGCCACGCTCTTGTCGGCCACGGTGGCATTGCGCACCTGCGGCAGCGCCCACAGGTGGTACGCGGCCAGCGACAGCATCATGGCGCCGATGATCAGGAAGATCACCGACCATGCGGGCTTGATGCCGATTTTTTTCTCCAGGTAGCCGGCCAGGATCACCAGGCCGCCCAGCGAGATGAATTTGCCCGCGTTGAAGAAGGCGCCTTGCCAGCCGGCGTAGGCGGCCTGCTGCTTGTCGGACAGGCTGGCGATATACAGGCCGTCGCAGACGATGTCGTGCGTGGACGACGCCAGCGCTGCGACGAACAGCACGGCGATGCAGGCGGCGAACCACAGCGGCGTTTGCAGGGCCAGCGCGATCAGGCCCAGGCTCAGGCCGCCAAGGAACTGGAACAGCACCACCATCGTCTTCTTGCTCGAGGCCAGCTCCAGGAAGGGGCTCCACAGCGACTTGAAGACCCAGGCAAAGCCGATCAGGCCCGTCCAGCGGGCGATCTGGTCGTTCGGTACGCCCATGCTCTTGAACATCAGGCCGGCCACCAGGGCCACGGCGTAAAACGGCAAGCCCTGGGCGAAGTACAAGGTCGGCACCCAGGAAATCGGGCTGCGGACTTTCTTGCTGATGCTGATGCGCTGGTCGTGCATGGAGGCTTCCTTATCGAGAGACGTTTTCATTTGACTGCGCCGTCCATGCCGCGCATGAAGAAGCGTTGGGTAAACAAGAAGGCGAGCAGGGTCGGCACGATGGTGATCAGGGTACCGGCCGCAATCACGCGCGTGCTGCTGCCGAAGGTGCCGCGCAAGTACAGCACGCCCACCGACAGGGGAAATTCATCGGGTTTGCTCATGACGATGGAGGGCCAGATGTATTCATTCCACGATTCGACGGCCGTCAGGATGCCGACGGTGGCCAGCCATGGCGTGATCAAAGGCAGCATGATGCGGCTGAAGATGACCCACTCGGAGGCGCCATCGACACGCGCCGCGTCGATCAGGTCTTGCGGCACTTCCTCGAACGCCTGCTTGAGCAGCAAGATGGCCACGGCCGTCACCACGTTGGGCAGGATCACGCCCGTGTAGGTGTCGACCAGGCTCATTTGCGTGATGGTGATGAAGTTGACGAGGAAGTTCACCTCGGACGGCAGCACCAGGGTGGCCAGGATCAGGCCGAACACGAGTTTGCGGCCGCGGAATTTCAGGCGCGCCAGCGGATACGCGGCCAGTGAGCACAGCAGCAGTTTCCAGAAGACGGTGAACACGGCGATCAGCACCGAGTTCTTGAAGAACGACCAGATCGGAATCGCGTTGAACACTTCGATGAAGTTCTCAAAAGACGGCGCCTTCGGCCAGAAGGTGGGCGGGAAGGCGAAGATATTGCCCTCCGTGGAAATGGCCGTCACCAGGGTCCACCAGAACGGGAAGACGCAGACGACGGCGATCGCGCACAGCACGGCATAGTGGCCCAGTATGTGCAGGCGCGTTTTCAGGGGACGGGAGCGGATTGTCATGGTCAGCGATGCTTCGGTTTGAGGTAGCGCAGGCACAGCAGGGCGATGGCTATGCAGAACAGCGAGACGACGAAGCTGGCCGCCAGCGCGCGCGGCAGTTTCAAGTGCTTGAGGCCCTGGTCGTAGGCGTAGTACAGCGCCGTGAAGGTGGAATTCATCGGGCCGCCCTGCGTCAGCACGTCCACTTCCTGGTAAGCCTTCAGGGCCGCCAGCACGGACAGGATGGAGCACAGCATGATGGTGGGGCGCAGCATCGGCACGGTGATCTTCCAGAAGCGCTGCCAGCGGTTGGCGCCATCGAGCATGGCCGCTTCCTGCATGTCGGACGGGATAGCTTGCAGGGCCGCCAGGTACATCACCATGTACCAGCCCAGGCCGCGCCACAGGGTGACGAACATCACGGCGAACAGGGCCAGGCTGTCGTCCGACAGCCAGCCCACGGGCGCGTTCACGAGTTTCAGGGTCAGCATCACGTAATTGAGCGCGCCCTGTTCATGGAACATGAAGCCCCACATGATGCCGACCACGGACACGGTGGTCACCACCGGCACGTAGAAGGCTGCGCGGAACAGGCGGATGCCGGGCAGGCGGTTGTTCACCAGTACGGCCAGCACGATGGCGCCCACCTGCACGAAGGGCACCATCAGCAGGAACATCAGCGAATTCTTCAAACCCGAGACGAACATCTCGTTGTTGAAGATGTAGCGGAAGTTATCGAGGCCGACGAAGCGCGTCTCGCGTATCAGGCTGTAGTCGGTGAAGGCCAGCACGGAGCCGTAGCCGACGGGCCAGAAGGAAAAGGCGGCCAGCAGCAGCAGGGCCGGGGCGAGGAACAGCCAGGCTTGCACGGTATGGCGGTGGGCGAGTTTCATCATGTCCTCAGTGGCGCGGGAGGGTGGCCAGCTTGCGGTTCCAGATGGCGACAGCCTGGTCCAGCGCCTGTTTCACATCCTGCTTGCCCGTCACGCCCGCCTCGACGGCCTTCACCAGCGAGCGGCGCAATTCATCGTAATCGTCGATGCCGGCCACGTACAGGGTGCGCGAGTGATGCATCGACAGGGCGCCGGCGGCCACCGCCTTTTCGGCCGCGCCCGCGTTTTTCGGCGTGGCGAGGAAGAACGGATCGGCCGCCGCTTTCACAGTGGTGGGGAAGACGCTGGCCTGTTTGGCGAACGCCAGCTGGTTTTCGTCGTTTGTCAGGAAGCGCGCGAACTTGCCCACCGATGGCAGCTGGCGCGCCGGCACGCCTTTCGGAATGGCGAAGTGCACCAGCCAGCCGCCGTCGGCGATGCCGGTGGGGCCCAGCGGCGCGGGCGCCACGTCGGTGATGGCGTAGATATCCTTCGCGTCGCCGCGGATGCGCTGCATGGCCGTCGGCGGCGCCAGCAGCATGCCCAGGCGGCCGCCCTTGTAGGCGTCGATCACGGCGGGAAAATTGTCTTCCGCGAACAGGCTTTCCTTCAGCAGGCCACCGACCTTGTAGGTGTCGGCCAGCTTCTGCACCAGCGCCACGTGCTGCGGCGAATTGAAGACGGCGCGGTTGTCGGTAATCACGGCCAGGCCCTGCTGCATGAACAGGCCGTCGATTTTCGACAGGGCGGGGGCGATGCCGGCCTTGCCCGTGCGTTGCGCGATCTGGCGCGCGTACGCCAGCTGTTCATCGAGGCTGGCGGGGCCGCGCGACAGGCCCGCCTGTTTGAGGATGGCGGTATTGAAGGCGATCACCGCGACATTGCTGTACATGGGAAAACCATAGGTGCGGCCCTTGAAGCGCAGGTCGTCCAGGGCGCTGGGAATGTAGCTGGCGCGCGCCTGCGCGATCAAGCCATCGACGGGCGTGAGCAAGCCGTCGCGCGCGAATTCGTCGGCCCAGGGCACGTTCAGGCTGACCAGCGCGGGCGGCGTGCCGGCCACGATGCGCGTGACCAGCTTGGTCTGGATGACGTCCCACGGGAAATCGATCCATTCGATCCTGACACCGGGATTCTGCGCCTCATAGCGCGCCACCACCGCATTGAAATACGGCGTGAACTTGGGCTTCATGCTGAAGGTCCAGAATTCGATTTTCTCGGCAGCCCATGCCTGTGGCGCGAGCAGGCCCGCGCAGGCAACAACCGCCAACAGTCTCTTGATCGTCATTTTTATCCTGGAGCGCGAGGCTCCAATGTCCATGAGTCCGCGGCGCGGGTACATGCCCTTGCCGTCGCTTATATGCGTGCTGCTGACGGCAGCCGCGCCCCGTGCCGGGGGCGCAGCTGCCGAAGAGTGCCTAGTTTGTTTTTGTTACCTTGCTCAGGTGACGCGGCGCATCCGGGTCCATGCCGCGCGCGGCCGACAGTTTTGCCGCCATCACGTAGAAGGACTGGATGGCGACGATCGGATCGAGGTCCGGCGTGGACGCCACGGGCAGGGTCAGGTCGCGCTCGGCCACGTCGGCGGGGGCTGCCAGCAAGACCTTGGCGCCGCGGCCGCGCATTTCCGTGGCCAGTTGCAGCAGGCCGGCCTGGGTCGGGCCGCGCGTGGCGAAAATGAGCAACGGGTAGCCGTCTTCGATCAGGGCCATCGGGCCGTGCTTGATCTCGGCGCCGCTGAAGGCTTCCGCCTGCAGGGCCGAGGTTTCCTTGAATTTCAGCGCCGCTTCCAGCGCCACGGGGAAGCTGATGCCGCGTCCCACGACCATGATGTTGCGGGCCGGGGCCAGCACGTCGATGGCCGGCGACCAGTCGACGCGGGTCGCTTCGAGCAGCGCTTCGGGCAGCGCTTCCAGGCCCGCCTGCAGCTCGGGATCGTTCTGCCACTGGGCCACCATGCGCGCGCCGGCGACCAGGCTGGTAATGAAGCTTTTCGTGGCGGCGACGCTTTGTTCCTTGCCGGCGCGCAGGGGCATGGCCCACTCGGCGGCGTGCGCCAGCGGCGAATCGATGTCGTTGACGAGGGCCACGGTGGTGGCGCCGCCGTCGCGGAAGTAGCGGATCGGTTCGACCACGTCAGGGCTCTGGCCCGATTGCGAGATCGAGATGGCAAGGGTGTCGCGCGTCACCAGCGGCGACTTGTTCAGGGTCACCAGCGACATCGGCAGCGAGGCGACGACACGGCCCAGGCGCGCCATGATCAGGTAGGCGACGTAGTTGCAGGCGTGGTCCGAGCTGCCGCGCGCGATGGTCAGCGCGGTCGAGAACGAGGTGCTCCTCAATTTGCGGCCCAGTTCCGCGTAGCGTTCCGTGTCGCTGGCCAGTTGCAGGGCGACGCATTCGGCGGCGGAAATGGCTTCTTTAAGCATCATTGAGGTCACAGATTTCTCCTTCTATATACACAGCTTTGAGTTTGAGATCGCGATCGAGTACCACCAGATCGGCGTAAGTACCGGGGGCCAGCCGGCCGCGTTCTTCCAGGCCCAGGTAATCGGCGGCATTGGTCGACACGCGCCTGGACGCGTCGGCCAGGTCCAGTCCCAGTCCCACCAGGTTGCGCAGCGCCTGGTCCAGGGTCAGGGTGCTGCCTGCCAGGGTGCCGTCTGGCAGGCGCACGCCGCCCATGCATTTCTGCACGGCGTGGCGGCCCAGCATGTATTCGCCGTCCGGCATGCCGGTGGCGGCGGTGGAATCGGTGACGCAGTACAGGCGCGGGATGGCGCGCAGGGCCACCTTGATGGCGCCCGGATGCACGTGCAGCAGGTCGGGTATCAGTTCGGCGTATTCGGCGTGCGCCAGGGCGGCGCCGACCATGCCCGGCTCGCGGTGATGCAGGCCGCTCATGGCGTTGAACAGGTGGGTAAAACCCATGGCGCCGTGTTCCAGTGCGGCCACGCCGTCTTCATAGGAACCGAGGGTATGGCCGATCTGCACGCGCACGCCGGCGTCGGCCAGGGCGCGCACCAGGTCCAGGTGGCCGGCGATTTCCGGCGCCACGGTGATGACGCGCAGCCTGGCCAGGGTTTGCAGGCGCTCGATTTCGGCCAGGGTGGCGGCGCGCGCGTAGTTCGGCTGCGCCCCGAGCTTGCCGGAATTGATGTACGGGCCTTCCAGGTGGGCGCCCAGCACGCGCGCCGTGTTCGGGCGGCGGTTGTTGGCGGCGATGCCGATGGCCGTCAAGGCCATGTCGATATCTTCCGGCGGCGCCGTCATGGTGGTGGCCAGCAGGCTGGTGGTGCCGTGGCGCGCGTGGATGGCCGCGATGGTGTAGACGGCGTCGCCGCCTTCCATGATGTCCTTGCCGGCGCCGCCGTGCACATGCAGGTCGATAAAGCCCGGCAAGATATAGTCGTCGCTGTTGCTCGACGGGTGGAGGGACTCGCCCGTGATGCTGTCGACTTTTTCGCCGAAGGCGATGGCGCCGTGGATCCAGCCGCCGGGGGTAAGGATATTGCCTTTGATAGTGCTGCTCATCTGCGCGACTCCGCTACGAATTCATAATAATCACTGCGGCAATACGAGTGGGTCAGTTCCACCGCTGCGCCGTTGTCGAGATAACTGACACGGGTGATGTGCAGCATGGCTTCACCCGTCTTGATATTGGCCAGCTTGGCCTGTTCCGCCGTGGCGTTGACGGCGCGGATATGCTGCAGCGCGCGCATCGGGATGGTGCCGCGCGACTCCAGGTAGCCGTACAGCGAATCGGTCACCTGCTGCGGGTCCGGCATGTACAGGGCGGGGATGGTGGTCGTTTCGATCGCCATCACCACTTCGTCGGCCGTGCGCAGGCGGCGCAAACGCGCCACCGGCATGTGCGGCGACAGGCCCAGCGACAGCAGTTCCAGCGGCGCGGCCGAGCCGATATCGCGCTGCAGCCAGCGCGAGCCGGCCGTGAAGCCCCGCTGGCGCAATTCTTCCGAAAAGCTTGTCAGGCGCGACAGCGGCTGCTCCAGCTTGGGCGTGATATAGGTGCCCGAGCCGCGCTTGCGCGTCAGCATGCCCCGGTCGCACAGCATGTCGATGGCCTTGCGCGCCGTCACGCGCGAAATCTCGAGGATGTCCGACAGCACGCGCTCGGAGGGCAAGGCCTGGTTGGCGCGCCAGTCGCCGCTGGCGATACCGTCCGACAGCGTGTTCGCCAGCTGCATGTAGAGCGGCGTGTCGCTGGCCGGATTGGGTTTGAAGGCGGACAGTTTGGCCAGCATGGTCATTGCTCCTGCAAGTGCTTGCGTATCAGGCGCAGGCCGCCTGCGGCCGAGTCGCCCTGTGCCGGCACGACCCGTTGCAACAGTGCCGCCGGCAGGTAGCTCGACAAGGGCGCCGCCAGGCCGCCGCACAGGGCCACTGGCAGGGTGCCGGCCGGGTCGAGCGCCTTGGCGATGAGGGCGATCTGCTGGCCCGCATCCATCAGGATGGTGCGCGCCACCGCATTGCTGGCCGCGTGTTCGAGCACCAGCCGCGCCAGTTGCGCGAAATTGGTCTGGCTGGCGGCGGCCAGCCACACTTGCATGGCGTCGCGCTGGCCGCCGCAGGCGTCGACGATGGCCGTGGCGAAGGCGCTGCCGGGCACGCGTCCGTCGACCACCTGCTGCGCATGGTTGATGGCGCGCATGCCGATCCAGGCGCCGCCCGCCTCGTCGCCCGAGGGGAAGCCCCAGCCGCCCACTTCATGGCGGCTGCCGTCCGCGTTCAGCACTTCGCCCACGCTGCCCGTGCCGATGGCAACGATGGCGCCCGGCTGGCCCGCATGCGCGCCCAGCAGGGTGGTCAGGGCATCGGATTCGAGTGCCACCAAGGCATAGCCGGGATTGTGTTCGACGAAGCTGGCGGCCCACTGCTTGTTGTGCACGCCGGCCAGGCCCAGGCCGATGGCCATGCGCTGCAGCGGCGGCTGTTCCAGGCCGGCGGCGCGGAAGGCCAGGGTGACGGCGTGCGCCACGGACGTCCAGGCACGCTCGATGCCCAGTCCCAGGCCGGAAGGACCGCTTTGTCCCTGTGCCAGTTCCAAGCCATCGAGGCGCGCCAGGCGTACGCGGGTACCGCTTCCCCCGCCGTCGACGCCGATTATGTATTCGATCATGTTGTGCAGTCCCGCGTTTGGTTGAGTGCGCCTGTCTCGGTTCTTTTATTTGTCGGGCGGCGAAAAAGCTGAAGGCACTATATTGTCGCCCGGATGGCTTGTCAACAGGTATTTAAGTGGTATTAATAAATGCGATGCGCGATGCCGCGGCTTGCCCGAGGGTGAGCTTGCAAGTGCTTGTTAATAAAGGAATTTATGTGTCGCGTGAATGGTATTGAAATTGGCCTTGTTTAATGCCAATTTTTTCGGACTGGTCTATGCCTGGTGTTGCGTTATTGCTTGTAAGCATGCTTGGCAAGGGACGCCATGAAGAGTAAAGTCCGCCTTTTACACCTGAGTTGGAAGAGCATGATGAACGACAAGGCAGCAAAGAGCGAGTACTGGGACGACTGGCAGCAGGAGGCGCTGGCCGCTGGCGTGTCGGCGCCGCTGGCCGCGCTGGGCATGGAAATGATGCGCACGCACCGCAAGAACCGCTGGCCGAAGGATTTCCTGGGCCGCGAAAGCGATGGCCCGGTCATGATCGAAATGTGCCTGGAAGACGAGGCCGAAACGGAATTGTTCTTTATCGAGAACCTGTATCCCTACGATGCGGAGCTGATCGAAAAGACGCGCCGCCGCCTGTGCCTGCACTGATAGTGCGCTGACGTGTGACTGGAACGGCCGCCTTGTGCGGCCGTTTTCATGTCAGGTACTGAACTTTTCGCTGCTGGCGCGCACGCGCATGCGCAGGCTCAGCAGCACGATGGCGACCAGCAGCAGCGATTGCGTGCTCGGTTCATCCGGACCGGGCGCGCGCTGGGTGGCGTCCGGTGACTGGAAGCTGGCCAGTCGCATGGCCAGGGTGGGGGGCACCGCCTGGTAGGTGGCCGCGTGCATCGGTGGCGTTCCCGCCGCATGCGTGTTGCCAGCGGCCCAGAGCGACAGGGCCGCGCCCAGCAAGATCATCTTTCTCATCATATTGTCTATTTCCGCCGAGGGCTGTACGTCGATGACACATGGCCCTGCCGTATGCCGGCCCATGTCCTGTCCCCAGTGTGTATGCTTGCTTCAGTGCTGGTCATGCCGCACTGAAATGATATCTTTTTATAAATTGCGTGTATTTAAACATAATAAAATGAAAATGCAAACGTCTTTTTGCAAATAAGTGCATGCACTGCCTGTGCTAGCCGGGCGGGATCTATTGCATGGGGGAAATGACGTGGCATTTTCATGGGGGAGTGTCATAATGGCCCAGGCATTTCCGCCCAGGTATGGAGTAGATGATGAGCAAGGCACAGGACAGCAAGAAGGAAGCCAAGAAGGAACCGGCCAAGAGCATGAAGGAAAAGAAGGAAGCCAAGAAGGTCAAGAAAGAAGAGCGCAAGCGCTGATCATGCACTTGCGCCGTGCATTGACGCGCCCGTGGCGTGCGCCGGCCCTGCTGGCGGCGTTCGCCCTGCTCGCCTGTGGCGTGCCCGTGTCCGGCGTGCTGGCGCAGCAAAAGCCGCCGCCTTCCACGTTCGGGCAAGTGGTGGGCAATGCCGTGCTGTGCATCGACCAGATCGACAACAAGGCCTTCTATGCCTATTTGCTGACGGCCTTCGGCCCGGCCTACAAGCATGAAGGGGGCGCCTACTGGTTCCGCACGGATGCCACCTTGTGGGGCGCGCCGATTACCGACGTGATCGTCAGCGACGACACCAGCCCCCTCGTCTTCATGGGCGTGGTGGCGGATGCGACGCCGGAAAAGCTGGAGCCGGCCATCCGTAGCGCCTCGGGCCTGCGTTTCAATAAACTCGACAGTTCCGCCTTTCCTGTCCGTGGTTCCGAGCCTGGCAGTAAAATCGTCTACTTCCGCAGCAAGGCGAAAGTGTATTGCGCCAAATACAAGCCGTTGCCGCCCGCCCGCACCCGCTGAGGGGTTCGGCTTGCCGTAGCGCATTTTGATTGTTTCATCCGCAGGGTCTCCATGTACACGCATTATTTTCAGCTCAAGCAATCGCCGTTCTCGATCGCCCCCGATCCGCGCTACCTGTTCATGAGCGAACGCCACCGCGAAGCGCTGGCGCACCTGCTGTATGGCGTGGGCAGTGGCGGCGGCTTCGTGCTGCTGACGGGAGAAATCGGCGCCGGCAAGACCACCGTGTGCCGCTGCTTCATGGAGCAGATTCCGGAAAATTGCCAGCTCGCCTATATCTTCAATCCGAAACTGTCTGTCGAGGAATTGCTGCTGTCGATCTGCGAGGAATTCCGCATCGCCGTGGCGCCCGGCGTGGCCAGCGTGAAAGGCTATGTCGACGCCATCAATGCGCACCTGCTGGCCAGCCATGCGCAAGGCAAGAACAATGTGCTGATCATCGACGAAGCGCAAAACCTGTCCGCCGCCGTGCTGGAGCAGCTGCGTTTGCTGACCAACCTGGAAACGAGCGAGCGCAAGCTGCTGCAGATCATCCTGATCGGCCAGCCGGAATTGCGCGCCATGCTGGCCCGGCCGGAACTCGAGCAGCTGGCGCAGCGCGTGATTGCCCGCTATCACCTGGGGTCGCTGACGGCGGACGAGACGGCCAGCTATATCCGGCACCGCCTGGCCGTGGCGGGAAGTACGGCGCAGACGCCGTTCGGGCCCCGTCTGATGGCGCAAATTTACGCCATGAGCCACGGCGTGCCGCGCCGCATCAACCTGCTGTGCGACCGCGCGCTGCTGGGCGCCTACGTGGAAAACCAGCCGCAGGTGACGCGCCAGATACTGCGCCGCGCCGCCGAGGAAGTGTTTGCCGAAGAGGGCAAGCCGGCTGCCGGACGGGGCCTGCGCTGGCCGCACGTGGCCGGCGGCGTGCTGGCCGGCGCCGTGGTCACGGCCGCGCTGGCCTGGCATTTCATGCCGCGCTCGTCCGCCGTGCCCGCCGCACCTGCCGTGGCCGCCTCTGTGCCGGCCGTATCCGCCGTGGTGGCGGTGGCCGCATCCGGGCCCGCGCCCGCGCCGGCCAGCGTGCCGGACCGCAATGCCGAGCTGCGCCAGCTGGCCGCCCTGTGGGGCGAGCAGTTGCCGGCCGGCGACGCTTGCCAGGCGGGCGCCCGCACTGGCTTGCGCTGCCTGCACAGCCGGGGCGGCATCGCCGAGCTGCGTGTGCTGGACCGTCCCGCCTTGCTGGTCTTGCGCGATGCGGGTGGTGCGGAACAGCTGGCGTTGCTGACGGGCTTGCAGGGCGAGAGCGCCATCCTGATGCTCGACGGTAAGCAACAAAGCCTGCCGCTGGCCCAGCTGGCGCAGCGCAGCGATGGCAGTTTCACCACCTTCTGGCGCGCCCCGCGCAGCTGGCGCGACGAAGTGCCGCTGGGGGCGCGCGGCGCCGACGTGGACTGGCTGGCGCAGCGCCTGGCGCAACAGCGGGGCTTGCCGGCGCCGGCCGCCAATCTGCCGCTCGACGCCGAGATGCAAGGCCAGCTGCGCGCGTTTCAGCAAAGCCAGAACTTGCGGGCCGATGGCCTGGCGGGCCCGAAAACATTCATACGCCTGATGCAGCTGGGTGACAACGCGGAACCGCGCCTGAGCAGCGCAGCTCCTGTCGTGGCAGCACCCGCTGCGACGGCGATGGTGGCGGGGAAATAAGATGTCCTACATACTTGAAGCACTGAAAAAATCGCAAGCCGAGCGCCAACTGGGCGAGTTGCCGTCGATTCACGCACCGCAAGTGCAGCTGCACGATGCGTCCGCGTCCGGCGTGGCACGGCGCGCTCCCGTCTGGCTGGCGCTGGGCGGCGTGACGGTGGCCGTGGCTGCCGCGCTGCTGCTGTGGCAGCCCTGGCAGGCCGCAGCCACGGCGCCTGCAGTGACGCCTGCCGTGCTGGCCCAGGCCGTGCCAGCGCCTGAACCGGTAGTCGTCCCGCCCGCAGTTCCTATGCCGTCGCCTGTGGCCGTGCCCGTGCCGCCGGCGGCCACCGCAGTGCCCGTGCGGCATGCCAGACCCGTGCCGGAACCGAAGCAGGAGTCGCCAGGCCCGGCCGCGCCGCCCGTCCACGTCCCGGCGCCGGCCGCGCCCACGTCGGCGCCTGCAGCCGAAGAGATGGTGCCCGGCATGCGCGACTTGCCCGAGCCGATACAGCGGCAAATTCCCCCTATCGCCATCGGCGGCTATCTCTATTCGAAGAATCCGGCCGACCGCCTGTTGCTGATCGATAAGGTCTTGCGCCACGAAGGCGAGGAACTGGCGCCGGGACTGGTGCTGGAAAAGTTGCAGCCGAAGGCGGCCATCTTCAGTTTCAAGGGTTACCGCTACCGCGTGCCGTATTGAGTTGTTGCGCATCAAGGCCGGGCCGCCATAGCTGAACCAACCTGGCCTGGCCTGGTCGAACCAGGGTCGCTGCGTCCGTGTGCGCGGCCGGGGAGGTCCGATGATTGCTGCTGCAACCGCTGGCGAGGGTATGCCTGATGCGCATGACTTGGGAAACCTGGCGCGTATCGACCATATCGTCGTGCTGATGATGGAAAACCGCTCGTTTGACCACATGCTCGGTTACCTGAGCCTGGAAGGCGGGCGCGCCGACATCGACGGTTTGCAGGCCGCCCATGCCAACGTGCATGCGGGCGTGAGCTACCCCGTGCACCATTTGCGGCGCACGGCCTTCGGCCCGCGGCAAGACCCGTCGCATACGGGCCTGTCGGTGGCGCAGCAATTGCAAAACAATAACGGCGGCTTTGTCGACGACTATGCGCAAACGCATCCGGACGACCCCGACATCGACCTGGTGATGGGTTACTATAATGGGGCCGACTTGCCCATGTACGATTTCCTGGCGCAGCAGTTCTGCGTCTGCGACCGCTGCTACAGTTCCGTGCCGGGCGCCACCTGGCCCAACCGCCTGTATGCGGTCAGCGGCAGGGCGGCCGGCAGCCGCGACAGCAAGCGCGTGCCCCTGTATGCGAACAAATCGTTCGTGCGCCACCTTGAGCGGGCTCAGGTCAGCTGGAAATTTTACTCCGCCTGGAAGCCCTGGAGCCTGGCGCTGACGGACGATCACTACCGCTCGTCCGAGTGGTATGAACCGTTGGGATCGAGCGCCCGCCGCTATGGCTTCATCGGCGATGCGCTGGCGGGCAGCTTGCCCTCGGTCAGCTGGATCGACCCGCATTTCTTCGAGAATGACGACCATCCGCCAGCCGATATCCGCGCCGGCCAGGCGCTCGTGGCGCAGGTCTACCAGGCCCTGTCGCGCGGTCCCGCCTGGGCGCGCACCTTGCTGATCCTCAGTTACGACGAACACGGCGGCTTTTTCGACCATGTGCCGCCGCCCGCCGCCATCGACGACGATCCCGCGTTTCGCCGGTACGGCGTGCGCGTGCCCATGCTGCTGGTGTCGCCGCTGATCGCGCCAGGCAGCGTCAGCCACCAGGTGGTCGATCACACGTCGATCATCAAGACCATCTTGCAGCGCTTTTGCCGCGCCGCCGACGGCGTCTTGCCCCAGATGGGCGCGCGCGTGGGGGCCGCCAGCGGCCTGGGCGCCGTGCTGACCCTGGCGCAAGCGCGCGCAGCGCCCGCCGTGCCCTTTGCCGTGCTGGCGCAGCGCGCCGCATGGGAAGCGGATGTGCGGGCACAGGATTTCGGCCCGCTGGCGCCCGCCTGCCCGCCCGATGGCGAGCTGGCCGCTGCTGCTGCCGTGCCCTTCCAGTCCGACGCCGAGGCGGGCGCGATCGCCGCCCACCGGCAATTGGCGCGCACGGCCAGGAATGCGCAGGCGGCTAATGTCAAGACGGCGGTCAAGACGGCGCTCAAGACGGCGGGCACGACAGCGCCGAAGGCAGTGGGCCGGCGCCGACGCCGGCGGCAGGGCGGCAAGCCGGTGCCGGCCGGTACCGGGAATGGCGGAAAGCCTGGCATCGCTTGATCCGGGCAATGCGCTGGCGCCGTGGGCGCTGCGTATAATCACTGCTTCTCAATCAAGGAGTGACCATGCACGATGCGATGCCCGCACACCCGGTACTCGGTGTGATCGGCCGTTCCGGTAGCGGCAAGACGACCCTGCTGGAATTTGTGGTGAAGGAATTGGCGGCGCGCGGCCTGCGCGTCAACCTGGTCAAGCACAGCCACCATGACCTGGCGCTGGAACCGCCGCAAAAGGACAGCGCCCGCCTGCGTCTGGCCGGTGCGGCGGAAGTGCTGGTGGCGTCGCCATACCGCTTTGCCATCGTGCATGAGTTGCGCGGCGCGCCGGAACCGAGCCTGGCGCAGCAATTGGCCCGCATGGGGCCGGCGGACCTGACCCTGGTCGAAGGTTTCAAGACGGACCCGATTCCCAAGCTGGAAGTGTTCCGCCCGGAAGTGGGGCAGGCGCCCCTGTATCCGCATGACCCGCATGTGATCGCCGTCGCCTCGGACAGCCCGGCGCCGGCCGGCTTGCGCGAGGGTGTGCAATGGCTGGACTTGAATGCGCGCGAGCAGGTGCTGGCCTGGTTGCTGCACAGACTGGAAAAATAAGCTAAAGGTTTGCCGCCGCCATCCGTTAATACTGGTAGAACCTCATTGGAGAAATGTATGGACGTCGGAAGCATTGCTCAACTGTCAACCACGATGGCGGAGACAGGCACGCGGCAAGCCGTCGGTTTGGCTGTCCTGAAAAAAGCCCAGGATATTCAAAGCTCGACTGCCACCGCCTTGCTGGCAGCCCTGCCGCCGGTACAGTCGGCGCCGAGCCTGCCTGCTCACCTCGGTAACCGCATCAACACGACCGCCTGAGCGCAGTCCCGCAGCGCCAACCTGGCGCTCGCGATATTTACGCCCACACCACCGTCATCGACGGTGGCGAGTGGGCGTTTTTGTCTGGTGCCTTCCGCCTTCCTTCCCGCCTCTGTCAAGTTGATTAATTGGCCATGGTTCGCCATGGCACGGCCGATTCAGTAGAATGATGCCCATCACCACGCGTTGCCCATGGCGTAGCCCGGGGCGTGCCATTACTTTGACCCATGCAAGAGGAATCCCCATGAACAAACGTCAAGCTCTCATCGCCGCCGCCCTCGCCGGCATCTGCGCCGGCGCCACCGTCAACGCGGCCGCGCACGATGGCCCCGCCCCTGGCGACAAGGAAAAATGCTACGGCGTCGCCAAGGCAGGGCAGAACGATTGCGCTTCGTCCGATGGGGCGCATTCCTGCGCGGGCCAGGCGGAGGCGGACAATCTGCCCACGGAATGGACTTATGTGGCCAAGGGCACGTGCGAACAGGCGGGCGGTTCCGTCAAGCCCATCAAGGCAGGCAAGGCTGCCAAACCGGCCACGCAGCCGTAAGCGTCACCGTCTGACCATGCCGCCGCCCATCGAGGTGCTTGCCGGCGTCGGCCTGCGTGCCGCGCACTACCGTGATTTCCTGGCGCGCCGGCCCAAGGTGGGCTGGCTGGAAGTGCACACTGAAAATTATCTGCAGCCGTCGGGCTGGGATAGCCATGTACTGCAGACCCTGCGCCAGGATTACCCCATCAGCCTGCATGGCGTGGGACTGGGCCTGGGTTCCGCGCGCGGCTTTTCCGAGGCGCACCTGCAGCGCGTGCGCGCCGTGGTCGAGCGCATCGAGCCGGCCCTCGTGTCGGAGCACCTGTGCTGGGGCGCCGTGGCGCAGCAGCAACTCAATGATCTGTTGCCGCTGGCCTTGAATGGCGCCGCCCTCGACTTGCTGTGCGCCAGAGTAGGGCGCGTGCAGGATGTGCTGAAAAGGCCGATCTTGCTGGAGAATGTCTCCACTTACCTGCGTTTTGCCGACGATGCCATGAGCGAGGCGCAATTCCTGGCGGAACTGGCGCGCCGTAGCGGTTGTGGGCTGCTGCTCGATATCAATAACCTGTATGTGAACCAGTGCAACCACGGCGAAGACGCGCTGGCAGCCATGCAGTCCATCGCGCCGGGCAGCGTGGGCGAACTGCACCTGGGCGGCCACCTGCTGACGCCGCACGCCGTGATCGACCACCATGGCGCCGCCGTGGCCGATCCCGTCTGGGACTTGTATGCGGCCGCCTTGCTGCGCTTTGGCGCCGTGCCTACCCTGGTCGAATGGGACACGGATGTCCCGCCGCTCGATATCCTGCTGGGTGAAGCGGACAAGGCGCAGGCCATGCTGGCGCGCCATGCTTCGCAAGTGCCATGGCAGGGGGCGCTGCTGCCGTACCCGCCACCGCCCGCGTCGCTTGACGCGCTGGCGGCCGGCCAGCAAGCGTTTGCCACGGCTTTGCTGGATACTGTGGCACCTTTACCGTCGTTCGCCGGAACGGTGGTGCCGCAGCGTTTTTCACTGTACCGTGGCAGCTTGAGCGCCACCTGGCGCCGCACCCTGGGCCAGGTCTATCCCGTCGTGCTGGTGTTGGTGGGCGAGCAATTCTTTGGCGGCCTGGCGCGTGCGTATGGCCGGCAGATGCCATCCGATAGCGCTGATTTGAACCAGTTTGGCGCCTGTTTCGCCGATTTTCTGGCTGCGTTCCCGCCCGTGGCCGAGTTGCCCTATCTGCCGGACATGGCGCGCCTGGAGTGGGCCTTGCACCTGGCCCACTACGCGGCCGATGCGCAGGGCCTGGCGCCGGAGTCGCTGGCCGCCTTGCATCCCGATCAACTGGAAGCGCGGCGTTTTGTCTTGCATCCCGCTTGCGTCTTGCTGGCGTCGCGCTGGCAAGTGGCGGCCCTGTGGCAGGCACATCAGGAAGGCGAAGGGCAGGGGATGTTTCCGCAGGAGTTGCAGGTGGCCAGCTACGCGCTGGTATGCCGGACGCGCTGGAAGGCGCAGGTGCTGGTACTGGATGCGGCTGCGCATGCAGCATTGCTGGCCTTGCAGCAGGGTCAGACGTTTGGCGCCGCGCTCGATGCGGCGTTCGGGCTGGACCCGGCATTTGACCTGGCGGCACACTTGCGCCAGTGGCTGGCGCATGCTCTCTTGACGGCGTGATTGCTTATTCGAAGGCCCGCAGCACGCGCGCTTCGCCCGTCTGATCGCGGTACAGGGCATTCGCGGCCAGGGTGGCGTCCATCATGCGCGTGACTTGCTCTTCTTCAAAGCGGGCCAGCTCGGCAGTGGCCGCGACGAGGGCCAGTTCCAGCCTGGCGCGCGCGCTCTGGTACAGGCTGCTGGTGTATTTGTCTGTGTTACGCAGCAATGCTTCTGCGTTTTCTATTACCTGGCGCAAGTCGCCGATCAGGCGCTCCTGGCTGCGCGTACCTTGTTCGGGCTGGTCCATGGCGCTTCCCCTCTGCAATCGATATTTATCTGGCAATAACGACGTGTTTGCAGCCTGATCCAGGCAGCCGGCTGGCAGCTGGCTCGACGCATGGGGCCGCTTGCGCGCCCCATGCCGGCATCAGGCGGGGGCGACGACCGTGATACGGATATCGCCCACGCTGACGACCTGACCGGCACGGATCTTGGCGGTCTTGCGCAATTCCTTCTTGCCATCGACCTTCACCACGCCACTATCGACCATGACCTTGCCTGCGCCACCGCTGTCGCACAAGCCGACCAGCTTCAATAGCTGGTTCAGCTCGACGAACTCGGATGTTAAATCAAAGCTTACTTTTTGCATTGTATCCCTTATTGCAATGATGTGTTTTCAACACTTGATGACGGCATCAACTAAAGTCATAGTTTACATGAAGCGAGGGATATTGCAGGCTGAGCCTTAACTTTTGTTGGGCCGCGTCATCTGCAGTGGCACGATCCACGCACTGAATTGCTCTTCCGTCACAAAGCCCAGGGCCAGCGCCGCTTCCTTCAGGGTCGTGCCTTCATGCTGGGCCTGCTTGGCGATTTGCGCCGCCTTGTCGTAGCCGATGTGCGGCGCCAGCGCCGTGACCAGCATCAATGAGCGCTCCATCAGTTCAGCGATGCGGTCACGGTTCGGCGCGATGCCGTGTGCGCAATGCGCGTCGAAGCTGCGCATGCCGTCGCCCAGCAGGCGCGCGCTTTGCAGGAAGTTGTGCGCAATCAAGGGCTTGAAGACGTTCAGCTCGAAATTGCCCGAGGCGCCGCCTACCGTGATGGCGACATCGTTGCCGAATACCTGGCAGCACAGCATGGTCAGCGCTTCGCACTGGGTAGGATTGACCTTGCCCGGCATGATGGAGCTGCCCGGCTCGTTTTCGGGGATCGTGATTTCACCGAGGCCGGAGCGGGGGCCGGAGGCCATCCAGCGCACGTCGTTGGCGATTTTCATCAGGGCCGTGGCCAGGGTTTTCAGCGCGCCATGGGCGGCGACCAGGGCATCGTGGGCGGCCAGGGCGGCAAACTTGTTGCTGGCCGTCTCGAACGGCTGGCCCGTCAGGCGCGCCAGTTCCAGCGCGATGCGGCCGGCAAATTCCACATGGGCATTCAAGCCTGTGCCCACGGCCGTGCCGCCGGCGGCCAGTTGCAGCAGCGGCGGCAACGATGCCGTGATGATGTGCTCGGCAAAGTCCAGTTGCGCCACATAGCCGGAAAATTCCTGGCCCAGGGTCAACGGCGTGGCATCCTGCAAATGGGTGCGGCCGATCTTGACGATGTCGGCGAACTCCGTCGCTTTCGCGTCGAGCGTGGCGCGCAGCTGGCGCAGCGGCGGCAAGACCGTGTTGGCGACGGCCAGCGCGGCCGCCACATGGATGGCGGTCGGAAAGATGTCGTTCGAGGACTGGCCCAGGTTGACGTCGTCGTTCGGGTGCAGCAGGCGCTCTTCTCCCCGCAAGCCGCCGATCAGTTCGGAACCGCGGTTGGCCAGCACTTCGTTCATGTTCATATTGCTTTGCGTGCCGGAGCCCGTCTGCCAGACGGCCAGCGGGAATTCCGCGTCATGCTTGCCAGACAGCACTTCGTCGGCGGCCTGCGTGATGGCCACGGCTTTCTTGCCATCCAGTAATCCCAGGTCCAGGTTGACGTGGGCGGCCGCGCGCTTGACAGTGGCCAGGGCGGCGATCAGTTCGGGCGGCATCTTTTCCGTGGAGATATGGAAGTGCTCAAGCGAGCGCTGCGTTTGCGCTCCCCACAGCCGGTCGGCGGGTACGTCGATCGGGCCGAAACTGTCGCGTTCGATTCTGCTACTCATGGCATCCCTTTCATCGATGGAGGTGGATCGAGTGTACTCCAGGCGTCAAAAAGGCACAGGATGATGCTGTATTGCATCATTTTTGCCCTGGGCCATCTATATTTTTGCGATTTCCTGCCGTTAAAGACAGGCGAGTCCCCCTTATTTATATTGTTATCAAAGCGATCAGTCCATGCAGAGCAGCATCTTTCCCCGTTGGTCCCTGATCGCGTGCGCCGCCGCCAGCCTGGCCTTGCCGCCCGTCATGGCGGCCGAACTTGGTGACATGGTCGTGCTGTCGCACGTGGGTCAGCCCCTGCTGGCCGAGATCGAACTGACGGCTCTGGCGCCCGAGGAAGCCAACGGCGTGGCCGTGCGCCTGGCCTCTCCCGATGTGTACCGCGGTGGCGGCATCGGCATGGATCCGGCCCTGCAGACTTTGACGATCAGCCCGCTGGAGCGGGGTGGACGCCACTATGTGCGGGTGAGCACCCGGCAAGCGATCCAGGCGGGCCACGTGCATTTGTATTTATTGCTGGGCAGTGGGAATGGCGCCGTCGTGCGCCTGGGTACCTTGTGGCTGACGCCGGCCCCGCCCGCTGCCGCTGCCGTCAGTGCGCCGGTTCGGCCCGCGATTCCGGTGCCCGCGCCCGTACCTGCACCGCTGCCACGCGCTGCAGCCGGCGCGCCGCCACCCGACGCTGCCGCGCTGGCGGCCCGCGCGCGCGCCGAGGGGCTCGTGCGTCCGGCCCGCGTGTTCGTGCCGCCGCCCGCCGCACCCGCGCCGGCTGCACCCGCGCTGCGTTCGCCGCCGTTGCGCCGCGCTACGATGCCCGTGGCTGCCTGCGCACCGCAGGCGGATGCTGGGCAGGCGCAAGCGTGCGTGGCGCTGGATGAGAAAAACGCGGCCCTGAATGACAAGCTCGGTGAATTGGAGGGCAAGATCGGCGCCTTGCAACAGGCGCTGGCTCAGCCTGCCGCCGCCGTGCCGCCCGCTGCCGCGCCAGGCGTGGCGGAAGCGCCCCATGCCAAACCCAAACCCCTGCACGCGGCGCCTGCCGCCGACAAGGAAAAGAAATCGGGTGGCATGCTGTGGCTCGGTATCGGCACCCTGGTGTTCTTGTTGCTGACGGCGATCGTCGTGTATGTCGTACGCAAGCGCAGGCAGGCGGCCGGGCCGGGCGCGCCGTCGAAATACTGGGTCTTGCTGCGCAAGCCGTTCAGCCGCAAGAAGAGGGATGTGCCCGTGCTGACGGAAGCGGTGGAGGACGGGGCGCAGGCCGCGCCGGAAGCGGAGCCATTCTCGCGTTAATGCTGCTGCAAGGCCGCGCTAAAAATTTGATATAAAAAAAGATATTCAAAAAAGACAGAAAAATGCTTGTCTATCGTGTTGCCTATTTTTAAAAGATGGTGATATGATTAACTCAGTGGACTTGCTCTACGACAAAACAGCCCCAGCCTGTCGCAGTCACCAACGATAGTGTGGCGCGGCAAACAGGTGTAGCGTTGCATAAACGCCTGGGTCTGGAAGCGGTTCGCGATGCCGACGATGTGCTCGCGAACGCCGGATGCAACCGGCAGCGAGGCGACGCCAGGAGATACCTGGGGCTCGCCTTCCAAATTCCCCCTCCTTGTTCTCGAGCGCCGCGAATGGCGCGCTCCCCGGCACGGCGGCAGACGTAAAAAAAGCACCCGCGGGTGCTTTTGTCGTTTCTGGCGTGCCAAGCTTGCTTACATGCGCGCGCGCGCGCCCTGCATGGCGTTCGGCAACTGCGTCATCCACGGTTCCGTGATGGCGCGGATTTCGCGGTCGTTTGCCAGGATTTGCTTGAGCAAGTCGATCTTGCGCTGGCGCGAGGCGCCAGCCAGGGCAGGCACCTTGCCCGTCATGGTCGCGCTGGCGGCGCTGGCGCACTGGTTTTCCAGGGTATCCAAGTCATTCCAGTTGCTCGAACGTGCGGCCACAACCATTTTATTGGTCATTCCTGCAATATTTTCATACATCGAGAGAACGTCGTTGGAGGTCATGAGCACACCCGTAACTAGTGAATGGATTACCGCTTGTCCAAATTAACGGCAGGTTTAACGGGAACTTGAGGGTTTTTTTGAAAAAAAAGTGAAAATAATGTGGATGGTTTCGGCTGGCTGCGGGAATTGCCCGCCACGCCGTTTGTCCGCATGCGAAAAAGGTATGGTTTCAGGCTATGATTTTGCTTCTTTCATCGAAAGGATCGCCATGCACGGTTTGCGTTTCCCCTGGCACCGGACGCCAGTCCAGGCTGCCATCGTCCTCGCCCTGGCCGGCGTCTCGCTGACCGGTTTGCCGCTCCAGGCCCATGGCCAGCCAGCGTCCGCCAGCGCCGCTGCCCCCGCTGCCGCCACGGTCTTGCCTGGCGACAACTTCTATGACTACGTCAACGGCGACTGGCTGCGCGGCACGGCCATTCCCGCCGACCGCAGCAGCTGGGGCTCGTTCGCCATCCTCGCCAACTCTACCAACGAGCGCATCATCGGCCTCATCGAAGGCTTGCAGGCACGCGAGGGCGGCAGCACGGAGGCGCGCCAGGTCAGCGATTTCTACCGTGCCTGGATGGATGAATCGGCCATCGAAGCGAAAGGCTGGGCGCCGATCAAGCCCTTGTTGACAAAGATCAATGGCATACGCGACCAGGCAGGACTGGCCCGCGCGCTGGGCGAGAGCATGCGCGCCGATGTCGACCCGCTCAACGCCACCAATTTTTACACGGAAAACCTGTTCGGCCTGTGGGTGGCGCAAGACTTGAACGACACCACGCGCAATGTGGCCTATCTGCTGCAGGGCGGACTGGGCTTGCCCGACCGCGCCTTCTATCAGGGCGACAGCGCCCGCATGCAGGGCTTGCGCGCGGACTACCAGGCGCATATCGCGGCCATGCTCAAGCAGGCCGGCTACAGCGACGCACCGGCCCGCGCCGCGCGTGTGTTTGCCTTGGAGCAGCAAATTGCTGCGAGTCACGCCAGCCGCGAGGATTCGGCCGATGTCGCCAAGGGCAATAACGCGTGGCGCGCTGCCGACTTTGCCAGCAAGGCGCCGGGCCTGGACTGGAAAGCCTTCTTCCAGGCGGCCGGCCTGGGCACGCAGACGGATTTCATCGTCTGGCATCCGACGGCCATGACGGGCAGCGCCGCGCTGGTGGCGAGCGTGCCGCTGGCCACGTGGAAAGATTTTCTTGCCTTCCACGCCATCAACCATTTCAGCACCACTTTGCCGAAGGCGGCCGCCGAGCAGCGCTTTGCTTTCTACGGCAGCACCCTCAGTGGCACGCCGCAGCAGTCGCCGCGCAGCAAGCGCGCGCTGGCGGCGACCAACGCGGCCCTGAGCGACGCCGTCGGCAAGCTGTACGTGGAACGCTATTTCCCGCCTGAATCGAAAGCCCGCGTGCAGGACATGGTGACGAATATCGTCGCCGCCTTCTCGCGCCGCATCGACAAGCTGGACTGGATGGCGCCGGCCACCAAGGCGCAGGCGCAGGAAAAACTCAAGACCCTTTACGTGGGCGTGGGCTATCCGGAACGCTGGGACAGCTATGCGGGTCTGCGCGTGGTGCGCGGCGATGCGCTGGGCAATGTGCAGCGAGCGGAACAGTTTCATTACCGGCAGGCGTTGGCCAAGCTGAGCCAGTCTCCCGACCGCAAGGCCTGGGCCATGCCGGCGCAGCTGGTCAACGCCGTCAACTTGCCGCTGCAAAATGCGCTGAACTTCCCCGCCGCCATCTTGCAGCCGCCATTTTTCGACCCGCAGGCTTCCGACGCGGCCAACTATGGCGGCATCGGCGCCACCATCGGCCACGAGATCAGCCACAGCTTCGATGATCAGGGCGCACAGTTCGATGCCCAGGGCAAGCTGCGCGACTGGTGGACGCCGGCCGACCTGGCGCATTTCCAGGCCGCGTCAAAACAATTGGTGGCGCAGTTCGCGGCCTACAAGCCGTTTCCCGACCTGGCCGTGAATGGCCAGCTGACCCTCAGCGAAAATCTGGCCGACCTGGCCGGCGTGGCGGCCGCGCATGATGCGTTCACCCTGTCGCAACAGGGCAAGCCGGCGCAGCCGGGCGCGGACCGCGATTTCTTCATCGGCTACGGCGTCAGCTGGCGCAGCAAGGCGCGCGAAGCGGCGGCGCGCCAGCAAATCCTCACGGACGGCCATGCGCCGGCGCAATATCGCGCCGCCACCGTGCGCAACCTCGACGCCTGGTACCCGGCCTTCGACGTCAAGCCGGGGCAGCAGCTGTACCTGGCGCCGGAACAGCGCGTGCGCGTCTGGTAGCAGAGTTGGCGCTGCCGGCCGCTGAGCCGACCGGCAGCGTAAAATGCGCCCATCGATGACAGGACCGCCATGAAGCCTACCCCACCGCAAGATCCGCAAGACCCCATCCACGCCATCACCGGCCGCACCCTGGCCCATTACGACGCCAGCGCCGAGCAGTTTTTCGAAGGCACGCGCGACCACGACGTCAGCCAGAACATCGCCGCGCTGCTGAGCGCTATCGGCAGGCCCGGGCCATTGGAGATACTCGACCTCGGTTGCGGTCCTGGCCGCGATCTGAAAACGTTCACCGCCATGGGGCATCACGCCACGGGCGTCGATGGCTGCCCCCGCTTCGTCGAGATGGCGCGCGCCTACAGCGGCTGCACCGTGTGGCAGCAGGATTTCGTCGACCTCGACTTGCCCGCAGGGCACTTCGACGGCGTGTTCGCCAATGCCGTGCTGTTCCACGTGCCCAGCGCCGCCTTGCCCGGCGTGCTGGGCGCCCTGCACGCTTGCCTGAAGGACGGCGGCGTACTGTTCAGCTCGAACCCGCGCGGGCAGAATCAGGAAGGCTGGAATGGCGCGCGCTACGGCAGCTACCACGACGAAGCGACATGGGCCGCGTATGTGCAGGCAGCCGGTTTTACCTTGATCGAGCAGTACTACCGCCCGCCGGGCTTGCCGCGCGACCAGCAGCCGTGGCTGGCGACCGTCTGGCGCAAGGGCGCGGCGGCGTGATCGGCGATATCGGCGTAGTGTTAGGAACCGTACAGAGGCTGTGATCCTCGCTGCGTACCATGGACACATCGACACGCAGCAAGCAGTGTGCAACAGCGTGTGAGCCGCAGTACCGGCCTTTGCGGGCTGGACAACAGATGTACCAACTACAGTGAGGATCCATCATGAACAAAGATCAAGTCGAAGGTAAACTGAAGGAAGTCGGCGGTAAAATCCAGGAAACCGCTGGCAAAGTCGTCGGCAGCGAAGAGCAGCAAGCCAAGGGCCTGGCAAACCAGGTCGAAGGCAAAGTGCAGAAGAAGGTTGGCGATGTGAAAGATGCGGTGGAAACCATCACGCGCAAGCCATAATTTCTGCTCCAGCATAAAAAACCGCCGCCTGTCGCAAGACAGGCGGCGGTTTTTTATTGGATGCAGCGCAAGCTTACTGTGCTGGCTTCATCAGGTTCTGCTTGAAGAACATCTCGATTTTCTTGTACACGTGGCGCTGGCCCGCGCGTGACGAGATGCCGTGCTTGGCGCCCGGGTACGTCATCAGGTCGAATTGCACGCCGCGGTTCACCAGCGCGTCGATCAGGCGCGTGCTGTTGCTGAACAGGACGTTATCGTCGGCCATGCCGTGCACCAGCAGCAGCGGCGACTTCAAGCCGTCGAGGTGGGCGAACACGGTGCTGGCCTTGTAGCCATCCACGTTTTCCTTCGGCATGCCGAGGAATTGCTCCGTGTAGTGGGTGTCGTACAGCGACCAGTCGGTCACGGGCGCCACGGAGACGCCCATGGCGATCTTGTCGGACGCGGCCGACAGCAGGCGCAGGGTCATGAAGCCGCCATAGCTCCAGCCGAACACGCCGATGCGCTTCGGATCGACGAAGCTTTGCTTGCCCAGCCAGTCGATGCCGACCAGTTGATCGGCCACTTCGGCGGCGCCGAGGTTATGGTAGATGGCGTCCGTGAACGCGCGCTCGCGGCGCGACGAACCGCGGTTGTCGAGGCGGAAGACGACAAAGCCCTGCTGCGCCATATACTGGTCGAAGTTGTTGCCCCAGCGGCGCGCCACGTGCTGCGAGTGCGGACCGCCATACGTCGACAGGTAGACGGGATAGCGTTTGGCAGGGTCGAAGTCCGACGGCTTGACGATGGAGTAATACAGCGTCTGGCCATCGTTGGCCTTCAGGGTGCCGTACTCCGTCGGCAGGTGGTCCGCCTTGTATTTCGCGTATGGGTGGCTGGCGTTCAGCGCGTTCTCTTCCAGCCAGCCCACCATGGCGCCGTCCGGGCGGCGGATGCTCACTTGCGGCGGCGTGGCCGGGTCGGAATACGTGTCGACGAAGACTTCGCCATTGCGCGAGAACGTCGTGTCGTGCCAGCCATCGGCTTTCGTCACGCGCTGCGGCTTGTCGGCCGTGCTGCCGTCGAGGGCCAGGGCGTAGGTCTGCTTGTCGATCACCGCGTCGCGGTTTGACGAGACGAACACTTTGCCCGTCTTCTGGTTCACGGCCAGCACGCTGTCGATGCCCCATGTGCCGGAAGTGACCGGATGCAGCAGCTTGCCGCTCATGTCGTACAAATACAGATGGTTGCGGCCCGTGCGCTCGGACGACCAGAGGAAGGTGCCGTTCGACAGGAAGCGCAGGTCGTCATGGATGCTGACCCAGGTTGTCGACGTTTCCGTCAGCAGGGTGCGCTGCGCCAAAGTACCGGCATCGACGGCGACCAGATCGAGGGTCTTCTGGTC
Organism: Janthinobacterium sp. JF4; assembly: GCF_059617925.1. Classification (NCBI taxonomy): domain Bacteria; kingdom Pseudomonadati; phylum Pseudomonadota; class Betaproteobacteria; order Burkholderiales; family Oxalobacteraceae; genus Janthinobacterium; species Janthinobacterium sp. JF4. Next base: position 105,247 of record NZ_JCAQAV010000014.1, read on the forward strand.
GCGCGACTGGCGCTGGTACACGAGCGACTTGCTGTCCGCGCTCCAGTCGGCGCGCACCAGGTAGATGTCCGGGTTCGTGCCCAGATCCACCTGGCGCTGCGCGCCCGTTTCCGGCGAGACGATCAGCAGCTGCACCAGCACGTTCGGGTCGCCGGCGGCCGGGTAGCGCTGCTCGACGACGTCGGTGCGGTCGGCGAAGATTTCGAAGCGGCGCACGACGGGCACGGGCGCTTCGTCATAGCGTTTGTAGGCGATGGCGGAATCGTCGGGGGCCCAGTAGTAGCCGGTGCGCTGGCCCATTTCTTCCTGCGCCACGAATTCGGCTTCGCCGTTGCGGATGGTGCCCTTGCCGTCGGTCGTGAGCTGGCGTTCCTGACCCGATTTCAGGTCGATCACGTAGATATTCTGGTCGCGCACGAACGACACGTAGCGGCCTTTCGGCGAGATTTTCGGGTCCAGCACATTGCCCTTGGCGACCAGGCGCGCCTTGTCCGGGTGGGCCGCGTCGACCAGGTACAGATTGCCGGCCAGCGGCACCAGCAGCTGCTTGCCATCGGGCGACCAGCTGTAGCTGAGAATGCCGTTCAGGCTGGCGGTGCGCTCGCGTTCGCGGCGCGCCTGCTCTTCGGGCGAAATCGTTTCATTCGGCACCAGCGCCTTCGAGTCGACCAGGCGGTGCGTGCTCTTGTCCTTCAGCTTGAATTCCCACAGGTCGAGCTGGAACTGGTTGTCGGCGCGGCCGCGCAGGAACGTGACGCGCTCGCCATCGGGCGAGACCTTCAGGTTGCGCACGCCGGGGCCGGCCAGCGCCGGATCGGCGTGAATGCGTTCCAGGGTCAGCTTTTCAGCCGATGCGGGAACGCTGGCCATCGCGGCCAGAAAACAAAGAATAAAACGCATGGATGTCTCGGTGATGGTAAAAGGATGGTCAAGAAAGATTCTTGACAGCAAACGATACCAGAGCAAGACATTTAATGCGATAGGGCCAGCCACGGAATAATCCGGCAATTGCCTTTTTTACTTTGGCGGAAAGAGTGGGGCGGTGATGCTTTGTATGGCGAAGCAGCAAGGGCGGCACGCATAAATTGCGCGCCGCCCTGCGTTCAATGCATTGTTTCAATACGTCATGCGCAGGCGCTGCAGCGACAGCCGGTTCAAGTACCAGGTCAGCAGCACGGCCGCTACCGTCAAGCCCGTGACGAGGCCGATCCAGAAACCCGCGGCGGCCATCGGCTCGGCCGGCGACCAGATGAAGCCTTGCGGCGCGAGTCCCAGCACGTAGCCGATCGGCAGCGAGAAGCCCCAGAAGGCCAGCAGCTGGATCAGCATCGGCTGGCGCGTTACCTTGTAGCCGCGGATGGCGCAGGAAGTCGCCACCTGCGTGGCGTCGGACAGCTGGAACAGGGCGGCGAACAGCAGCAGTTGCGCGCACAGCGCCTGCACCTGCGGGTCGGACGTGTAGGCTTGCGCGATCTGGTGGCGGAAGACGGTGATGAGGGTGGCCGAGACGATGGCCGCCGTCAGCGACATGGCCACGCCCACCCACGAAATGAAGCGCGCGCGGCGCAGATTGGCTTCGCCCACGGCGTGGCCCACGCGCGTGACGAGCGCGATGCCGAAGGTGAGCGGCACCATGAAAACGACGGACGAGAAATTCAGGGCGATCTGGTGCGCCGACACCTGGATCACGCCGAAGCGCGCCACCAGCAGACTGATGACGCCAAAGGCGCTCACTTCGGCAAAGTAGGTCACGCCGATGGGCAGGCCCAGGCGCAGCATGGGGCCGATGGACGACAGCTGCGGCCCTTCCCAGTGGCTGAACGGATACGTGGCGTGGTAGGCGGGCGCGATCCTGATCCAGGCAAGCATGGCCAGCAGCATCATCCACACACAGCAGGTGGTGGCCACGGCGCAGCCCACGCCGCCCATCTTCGGCATGCCCCAGTGGCCGTAGATCAGCAGGTAGTTGACGAAAATATTCAGCGCCAGGGCTGCCAGCGCGATGACCATCACGGGCTTGGTCTGGTTGATGCTGGTGCTGTAGCCGTACAGGGCGCGGTAGGCGGCGAACGGCGGCAGCGCGCAGCTGATGATGTGCACGAACAGCTTGGCCTTGGCAGCAACGTGAGGTTCGAGCATCAGGTGGTCGAACACCAGCGCCGCCATGTTCGTCAGCAAACAAGCCACCAGGCCGACCAGCAGCGCCTTCCACAGCGACTGGCGCACGATGTGCGGCACCCGGTCGTGGCGCGCCGCGCCGATTTCATGCGCCACCAGGGTATTGATCGCCATCATGATGCCGCTCACAGTGACGAGCACGATGGACCAGATGGCCGCGCCCAGCGACACGGCAGCCAGTTCCTCGGGATTCGTATGGCCCGTCATCGCCACGTCGGCTGCGCCCATGCCGACGGTCGCCAGCTGGCCGATCAGGATGGGCCAGGCCAGCTTCCACAGCGAGGAAATTTCAGTACGGACGGCGGGCAGCGTGAACGAGGTAGTGTGTGGCATAGGCGGCAAGCTTGACTAAACACAACATTCTACCGGCATTCGCCGTGCCTGTCCGCTGCGCCGCCCGGGGCCCGGCCTGAAGGGGCGCGCGCGGTAATCATTTGTTACAGCTAAGTGGGCCAGTCGCGGATAGACTGCGCGCTCTATTTGGCAAAATGACCAAATAGTCAACCGCAGTACCCTGACTATGGAGCAAGACCATGCTGAAACACACCCTGAACTGCGCCCTGTTGCTGGGCGCCGCCATGACGGCCGAACTGGCCGGCGCCGGCGAACTGACCCTGTATTCGCGCGACGATTATCACGGCCGCTCGCAGACCGTGCGCGATGCCGTCGCCGACCTGGAAGATGTCCGTTTCAATGACACGACGCAAAGCATCCGCGTGCGCTCGGGCCGCTGGGAAGCGTGCGAGGATGCCGATTTTCGCGGCGCCTGCTTCCTGCTCGAACCGGGCGAGTACCCGTCGCTCGATGGCCGCGCCAACAAGATCACGTCGCTGCGCGAAGTGCGCGGCGGCTGGGATGGTCATCCGGGCCGCGACCGTGACCGTGGGCGCGACTGGGATGGCCGCCGCGACCGCGACCGGGAGCGCGGCCATTTGCCAGGGCGCTCGCTGGGCGGTGAGCTGACCTTCTATACGCGCGACGATTTCGCCGGCCGCAGCTTGAGCGTGCGCAACGCTTCAGCCGATCTGCGCGAGCGCGATTTCAACGACACGGTGCAAAGCGTGCGCGTGCGCTCCGGTTATTGGGAAGTGTGCGAGGACGTGGATTTCCGTGGCCGCTGCCGCATGCTCGAACCGGGCGAGTACGCGAGCCTGGAGCGCCTGAGCAACCGCATCTCGTCGGTGCGCGAAGTGCGCTGACGCGGGGCAGCGCGTAAGCCAAACGGCAATGACAGGTTCCCGCCGGGGCCTGTTATTGCTTTTGGTAACAATTTATTGTGCTTTTCGCATACTTTGTTACACCGTTTTTTCCACGGATGGCTACACTGGCATCAGTTGTCATGTCGATCACTTGCCTTTGCCGCCACCGGAGACCGCCCCATGAATCGCCCGTTCGCTCTTGCCCTGCTGTGCGCCAGTTCGCTGTTTGTCCACCTCGCGGCGCAGGCCGGCGAGATCCGCCTGTACACCGATGACAACTTCAAGGGACGTGTAGTCGTCTTGCGCGATACGACGGACGACCTGTCGCGCGTCAATTTCAATGACACCGTGTCGAGCATCCAGGTCGAGTCGGGCAGCTGGGAAGTGTGCACGCATGCCGATTTCAAGGGCGATTGCAAGACGCTGGAAAGGGGCGACTACCGCTCGCTGCCGGGCATGAACGACAAGATTTCATCCGTGCGCGAAGGCGGTGGCAGCGGCGGCGGGGGGCGCCCCCCCGCCCGGGGCCAAGATGGACCTGGGCGGCCCCGGCCCCGCGCGGGCCGG